>JBBQRA010000183.1:0-12234 GCA_038215275.1 Bryobacterales bacterium
TCCAGGGGCCACGCTGGAGCCTGGTAACTATGTCGTGAAATTGGCGGATTCCCTGTCCAACCGCCATATCGTTCGCTTTATGAACGAGGATGAGACCAAAGTGCTGGCTACCGTCTTGGCAATCCCAAACTCGAAGATGTCGCAGGATGTCACCGGTGACACGCAGTTGGTGTTCCACGAGACTCCGTCAAATGTGCCGCCGGCGTTACATGTTTGGTTCTACCCAGGCAGCATGATCGGCGAGGAGTTCGTTTACCCGGATTCCAAAGCGCGCATGTTCGCGGGAAACAGCAACCGGAGCGTTCTTTCTGCGGACGATAAGTCGATGACGGAATTTCAGACGCGCGGCTCCTCCTCCGCGGACGCGCCCGACTGGAATACCACTTCTCGGGTGTATCGGACGGATAAAGAGGGCAAAGAGGTATCCGAAGAGTCCGGCGTTTCCGAACACGCCAAGATGAAACAAGATGACAAGTGGAAGAAATCTCAAGCGGCCAATCGGCGGCGCGCTTACTTCGACGTTATCGCCGTCAGGCCGGTCGATACCGCTCCGTCCACTCTCGCCGGGCGCTCGAATGTCATCCAGTCTGTCATGATGCGCATCGACGACCATGGGAAGGCGTTTAAAGACAAATTTGAAGAGGTCCTCACATCCAGCACCGTAAAGATCGAAGCCCGGAACGACCTGAAAGCCAGGGTTAGCCGGCTGCAAGACGCGCTGGGCGATCTCAAACAGGATTACAACAAGAAGGACTGGAAAGCAGCTCATGAGGAACTGAGAGAAGCGCTCGAGACAGCTGCAAGTGTGAATCGCTTCATGCTCCGTTCCGATTTCGGGGCAGCCGAAGCCCCTTGGAGCGCCGTGCGGGACGACCTGAACCTGCTGGCTGGGGCTCACTCGTTCCCGGTCATCACAGTCTATACGGTACAGAGGAGCAGCAGGTAACAGTCAGTAAAGGTTGAGCCTGATATGCATAAACCGGCGGGGGTAGAAGAACCCCCGCCGGTTTTCGTTTTCTTCGTCCGCCCGATACTCAAACGAGATTAGCGATCCCTCACAGTGGAAGTTCGGGAAAGCCGAATCGTCCGCCCGCCATCATTCCGCAAGTATTGATTCCTGACCCGGCTTCGCGAGAACAGCCGCCTTTTCCCCCCTTGACACCGTCCAGTATTCGGGATACCGTCTTTCCAGCAAAATGTTAAGAATGTAAAAACGTCTTAACAATTCTAGTGAAAAGGACGGCAATATATGAGGAAAGGTCCATCTCGCTCCGCCGCGTCGCGGCTGATTCCGGTGCTGCTGCTCGCCAGTATCAGCGCCTCTGCCCAGCAATCCTCAGGATCGCTTCGCGGCACGGTTAAAGACAGTCAGGGCGCCGTCATCGTCGGCGCCAAAGTCATTCTCACGGACATCGCTCAGGGGGACAACCGCGAGGTTGCCACCAATCAGGAAGGCATATTTTTCTTCAACCCGCTCAAACCCTCCACGTACAAAGTCTCCATCGAAGCAACCGGCTTCCGCAAAGTGGAGCGCACCGAAATCCGCGTCTCCGCCAACGACCGCCTGGATCTTCCCGACTTCACGCTGGCCGTTGGCGCGATGACCGAGTCGGTCACTGTCGAAGCCTCCGGCGTGATCCTTCAAACTCGCGGTGCCGAAAAAGGCGGCGTGTTAACCGGGAATCAGGTCGTGAATTTGGCCCTCAACGGCCGCTCATTTCTCGATCTCACCCGGACCGTTCCCGGCGTCGTTCCCACCGGTGGCATCGGCGGATCCGTCAATGGCAACCGCAATAATCAGAACAACCTGATGGTCGACGGGGTTACTAACATCGACACCGGATCCAATGGCGGCCAACTCGCCACCATGAACATCGACCAGATTGCGGAATTCAAGATGCTCACCAACTCCCAACCCGCCGAGTACGGCCGCAGTTCCGGCGCCGCCATCAGCGTCGTCACCAAGTCCGGCTCCCGCGAACTCCATGGCACCGGGTACATCTTCCATCGTCATGAAGGCCTCAACGCCAACAATTGGCGAAACAACGTCGAAGGCCGCGCCCGCCAACTCTTCCGCGACAACACGGCCGGGTTCAACATCGGCGGACCCGCCTACATCCCAAAAATCAATGCCAATCGCGACAAGCTGTTCTTCTTCATCGGCATTGAATGGCAGAACCGGCTTTCGCCTAACGCCCTGCGCAGCGTCACCGTGCCCACGGCCGCCCAACGCAACGGAGACTTCTCCCGCACCACGGAGGGCGACGGCCGCCCGGTCTTCATCCGCGACCCCCTCTCCGGCCTCCCCTGCGCCACGAACTCCGGCGGCGCCGGCTGCTTCCCGGGCAATATCATTCCCGCCTCCCGCATCAGCCGCGACGGCCAGAAGATTCTCAACTTCTACCCCCAGCCCAACGTTCCCGTCGACCCGCAGTTTAACTACCTCACGCAGGTCTCCGACACCTTCCCCCGCCGGGAAAACCTCTACCGGGGCGACTACAACATCAATGACAAATGGCGCTTCTACTCCCGCTTCATCAAAACGAAGTCCGAGCAGGATCGCGCTTACGGCCAATGGAACGCCGACTATAACATCCCGTTCGCGCCCATGAACTTCGGCAACCCCGGTTGGAGTTGGGTCAACAACCTCACCACTACCATCAACCCCACCCTCACCAACGAGTTCATCTTCGGCTCCTCGAAGAACGTTCTAAACATTGACCCGGTCGACAATACTTTCGATCGGGCCGGCCTGGGACTCGAATACAAGATGCCCTTCTCCGGAGACACTCTCGGCCTCGTGCAAAACTGGCGCTTCGGCGGCGTTCCCAATGCCCCCTTCACCGCCTTCAACGGCACCCCCTTCCGCAACTTCAACAATACCTTCGACATCACCGACAACGTCACCAAAGTCAAAGGCGCTCACACAATGAAGTTCGGCATCTACCTCCACAAGAGCCGGAAAGACCAAACCGCCTTCACCTCCGTCAACGGCGACATCTGGTTCGACCGGAACTCGCAAAATCCCGGCGACACCAACTGGGCCTTCTCTAACGCCCTCCTCGGCAACTTTGATCGCGTCGCCCAGTCCGACAAGGTGCTCAACGGCCAGTACCGCTCCTGGAACGTCGAATGGTTCGCTCAGGACAACTGGCGCGTGAACAAGAAACTCACGCTCGATTATGGCCTGCGGTTCTATTGGATTCAGCCCCAATACGACGCTGGCCTCCAGACCTCGTCCTTCAACCCGGCCCTGTTTGACAACGCCAGCCGCGCCGTCCTCATCCAGCCGGATCGCGTCAACGGCGTCAACGTTGGGCGCAACCCGGTCACTGGCGCCACCGTCCCCAACGCCCTCGTCGGCTCCATCGTCAACACCGGACGGGGCTTCGTCAATGGTCTCTATGCTAACGGCATGGGCCTTTCAAGCGACCCTAACTACCCCAGAGGCCTCATCAACGGCCGGGGCATTCACTGGGCGCCCCGCCTCGGCCTCGCCTATCAGATCACCCAGAAGACCGTCCTCCGCGCCGGTTTCGGGATCTTTTACGACCGCTTCCAGGGCAATCCCGTCTTTGACATGTTGCCCAACACCCCGTCCACCGTCCGGCCCACTTACTACTTCGGCAATATCTCGCAGATTGCCAATCTCACCGGAACCTTCTTCCCCAATAACGTCCGCGGTTTCGATCAGAACGGCCATGTCCCGTCAACCTACCAGTGGAACCTCACGGTGCAGCGCCAACTGGGCAATACCACTTCGATCGAAGTCGGCTACGTCGCGAACAGGGCGAACCACCTGCTCTCGACGTATGATTTCAACGCCATGCCCTTTGGGTCTGCCTGGTTGCGCCAGAATCAGAACCCGCAGACGGCTAACCTCGCCAGCAGCACGTTTGACGGACGCACGGCTCTCCCGGTCAATCTGTATCGCCCCCACCTCGGCCACGGCGAAGCCGTCCTTACCACCTTCGGCGGATACTCCAACTACCACTCGCTCCAAGCCAGCATCAACAAGAACGCAGGCAAGGGCCTCCAGTATGGCGTCGCTTACACGTGGTCGAAAGCTCTAGGGCTCTCCTCCGGCGACGGAGACCGCCTCCATCCCACCAACTACCGCATGGCCAACTACAGCTACCTCGATTTCGACGTAGCGCACATGGCGGTCATCAACTTCGTCTACGACGTGCCCAATCTCGCCAAATCCGTTAACGCCTTCAATAACGTGGTCGGCCGCGGCGTCTTTGGCGGCTGGCAGATTTCCAGTCTCACGTCCTTCATCGGCGGCCAACCCTCCAACATCGGCGTCACGTTCTCCGGCATCGGCGGCGAACTGAATCGCGTCTATACCGGGTCGGAGTCCGTCGGTCCTCGCATCCGCGTTACCGGCAATCCCATTCTCGCGCCCTCGGACCGCAACGACCTGCGCTACATCGATACCTCCGTCTTCGCTGCCCCCCAAATCGGCAGTCAGGGACTCGAATCGGCTCAGCGCATCGTCCGCCGCCCTGGTATTCGAAACGTCGATCTCTCGATCTTCAAAAACTTCCCCATGGGCGGTGAACGCCGTTTCCTACAACTCCGGATGGAAATGTTCAATGCTCCCAACCACACGCAGTTTAGCGACTTTAACCGCACAGCCCAGTTCAACGCCACCACCGGCCAGATTACCAATCTGCCGACGGCGCTCGGCGGGGGCGGCGGCCGGTTCGGGTTCGGTGCGGTCACTGGCGCTCGCGACCCCCGGTTTATCCAACTCGCCGCGAAGTTCTACTTTTAACCTGCCCTGACCCCTGACTCCGCGGCCTCGCCAACCAGCGAGGCCGCCTTTGTTTTAGCGGATCCTGTGGTCGGTAAACTCCAAAAACGGCGCCGGGCTCGCCTTCGGCATATGGCATCCCGCACAACCGCTCATCGCCTTTCCCCCATGACTTTTCCCGGCATGGCAGCCCTGGCAAACCGCGTCTACGATGGCCTTCGCCGCCTGATGCGGATCGTGGCAACTCACACACGTCAGTTTGCCGCCGCTGAAACACCGGCTTGCCTGCAGCCCCACCGGCGCAAAACGCACGCTCATCGGGTCGTCAATCTCGGGCGTCGCCGACGCCGCCACCGGACTCGACGAGCGATGGCATTGGGCGCACAGCGCCACTTCCCGGCTGGCCTTTGCCGGATGCTCTGCCTTCGCATCATGGCAGGCTCCGCACTGCACTCCCGGCGTCTCCCCCGTCCGGTGGCATCCAAAGCACCGCCGCGCGTTCTCTGCCCCCTGCACCACGCCGAAGGCCACGCCCGCATCCGGAGGCGTCGCAAACGAATGGCCCGGCGTCAGGCTCAGCTTGTCCTGACCCCGGTACCAGCTCACCCGGTGCTCCACCCACTCCCCGTTCACTTCGAGCATCGGCGTCATCGCCTGCCGGCCTCCGCCGAACATCCACGCGATCACCGCCTCCACCCTCTCCCCATCTTTCTCAATCCGCACTCCCTGCTTTGTGTAGGTATAGGTAATCCCGCCCTTTTCCCGCAGCGTGCGTCCGGCGAACTTCTCCCCGTCATATGGCCGAAGCGCCTGCGGATGCACTCCCCCGGACTGCTCTCTATGGCACGGCGCGCAACCCCACGCCGCTACTGCTCCGAGAATAAGTCCTGCTGCGTAGCAACCTCCGCGGCGGAAAGCCGCTTCACCGCGGCGAACTCTCGCGCGGCCTCCTCCTTCCGGCCCTGCGCCTGATACACCGTCGCCAGCAAATAGTGGGCTTCCCTGTACTTGGGGTCGGCGGTAATGGCGTTCTCGAGACAGGCGACGGCCTCCGGGCTGCGGTTCTTCTGCCACAACAGTTTAGCCAATTGGAAGTTGGCCCGTGCGTGCCGGGGCTTGCGGCTCAGGGCGCCGCGCAGCAATCGCTCCGACTCCGCCCCGTCGCCGTTGGACTGCGCCAGCGCCGCCCCCAGCGTAAACAGCGCCTGCGGACTCTCCGGCGCGGTCTGTAACTCGCCCTGCCACTCCCGAATGGCCTTGGCGACGTCTTTCTTCCGCCAGTAGACGGCACCGATGTGCAAGCTCAGCGTCGGCAGCCCCGGCTGCAAAGCCCGAGCCCGCAGCAGCGTCTCCAGGGCCTCATCGAACCGCTCCTCAACCAGCAGCGCCTGACCCATCGCCAGCAACAACTCCGGACTCTTCCCTTCGGCCATCAGCGGAAGCAGCAGTTTCTCCGCTGCCGCCGCCCGGTTGCTGCGCAGGTACGCCGTCGCTAATCCCAGCGAGATCGTCGGATCGGAACTCCCCACCAGCAACGCTTCGAAGGCAGCGGTGGCCTCGGGATAACGTTCCAACTCCAACAGCGCCAAGGCCCGCAGTTGCATCGCCTGCCGGTGCCCGGCTTGCGCGCGCAGGAAGCGGTCGAACTGCGCCACCGCCGGCTCCCATTGCTGCGTCTTGAAATATGCCAGCCCGAGATTCAGATATAGCGGAGTCAACTTTGGCTGCAGCCGAAGCGCCCGCTGATAGCAGTCGATGGCTTCTGCATAAGCCTCCCGCCGCGTCAGCACGGAACCCAGATTCGCCAGCGCTTCCCCATGCTGCGGGTGTAGCTTGACGTGGCCTCGGTAAGCCTGTTCCGCCTCGGCCATCTGCCCGGCGCGCAGCCGTGCGTTGCCCAACTCAAAAAGATCCGCCTGTCCCCACAGCAGCGCCGGAAACAAGGCGGCGCCAGCAATCCAACTCCGTCCCGCAGCCATGCACCCAGCTTATCTCCGTTGTCGTCAATCCGTGCGGTGTCCGGCCCGGGAATTATTCCTTCTCATGCCCAACCGTCCAAAAGTCCTTCTCGTCTACGCCCTTCTCTTTGCAGTAAACGCCCCCCGTATGAACCGTCTTACTCGCCCTCACCGCTCCGCTCCTGCTCAGGATGCCTTGGGCTTGCTCTCCGCAGACCTCTCCGGCCGGTAATCGCCAACTCTCCCGCGTGCCTGCGCTCGCCTCCGTTCCGCCCGCCAGCACCACCCACTCCGTCCCCGTATCGCGGTAAGAATACTGCTGTACGGCCCCGCCTCGCCGCAGAAAGAAGCAAGGCGCCTTCGGCTGAAGCGGAATCTCGCTGCCGCTCGTCTTTACCACACAGCCGTCCCCCCGGCGCATCAATTGCAGCGCGGTCCCGTCCACCGTTGCTTCGTCCGTCACCGTCTCTGCCGCCGCCCCGCCGGTTTCGCCCACCAGCGGCGCCGGCGAAGGCCCTCCGCAACCCGCCGCCGTCATCGACAACATCACCGCAGCGAGAAACAGCACCGGCTTCATAACTCCCAAAACCACACCTGCTTCCCCATCGAAAAATACTCCGGCGAGCCTCCGCGCAGCCGCATCCCATCCCAAACGTCAATATGGTCCGTCGGCCCCCACCCGTCTTTTATGAAGACAAGCCCCGTCCTTCCGGAGAAATCGGAGCTCGAAACCTGAGTCTTATACTTGGTCACCGGACCAAAAACATGCTTCTGTTTTACCATCCAGTCCGCCAGTTGCTGTGCGCGGAGGACGTGCTTCGGGCTGTGCCCCTTCACCCAACAGCGGACCCCGCTGAAGGTGTTCATGCTCACCCCCGAGGCTACTAACGCCTGCCCCATACGAATCGCGCATTGATTCGGAAACAGTTTCGCATCGCATGGCGTATCCGGGTAGGGGTGGTTGTTCCAGATCGTTTGATATGTCACCGTTGGCATATTCCGTTGTGCTGCCTCCCGCGAGAACGTATCACACAATAGACAATACTGGAAGCCCTGGTACTACATGGCATTTAGATCATCGTCCGGCTAAACTAAATCCCATGTCTCGCCTTCTCGCTTCCTTGTTGTTGCTAGCGGCTGTCTCCTCTGCCCAGAATGCAGCCATCCAAGGCCTCGTTACGGACGCTTCTAAAGCCTCCATCTCCGGCTCCACGGTCAGCGTCACCAATATCTCCACCCTCACCTCCCGCACCGCCACCACCAACGGTGAAGGCTTCTACACGGTTCCCCTGCTTCCCCCGGGCCGCTATCGCGTCGAAGTCGCCAACCCAGGCTTCGCCTCGCAGAAGGTCAACGAACTACGCCTCGAAACGGGCCAGACCGCCCGCCTCGATTTCGAGCTCAAGCCCGGCTCCGTCGTCGAGTCCATCGATGTCTCCGCCTCCGCGGTTCTGATCAACTCCGAAACCAGCGAAGTTGGCCAAGTCATCGACTCCAAGCGCATTCTCGAAATGCCCCTCAATGGCCGAAACTATCTCCAACTCGCCCTCTTCACCACGGGCGTCCTCCCTGGGGGCAACCTTGCCGCCGGCTCACGCGCCCGCACTGAAGGCGCATTCGCCGCCGTTGGCATGCAGATCGCACAAAACAATGTCCTCCTCGACGGCAACGACAACTCTTCTCGCACCTCGGGCGGTCAACTCGGCTTCGAAGCCCAAGCGGTGAAGCCCCCGGTCGACGCTGTGTCGGAGTTCAAAGTCGTCACCAACAATATGAGCGCAGAATACGGCTACCGGGCCGGCGCCAAGGTCCTCGTCTCCACCAAATCCGGCACCAACAACTTCCACGGCTCGGTCTATGAGTTCCTTCGGAACGAAAAGCTCGATGGCGCCAACTTCTTCGCTAACGCCTCCGGCGCCAAGAAGCCCACCTACCGCCAAAACCAGTACGGCGCCACTTTCGGCGGCCCCGCCATCAAAAACAAAACGTTCTTCTTCGGCTCATACCAGGGCACGCGCATCCGTACCGGCCGCTCCTTTATCTCTTCCGTTCCCAGCCGTGACATTGTCGAGCGCTTGGACTTCAGCCAGCAGCCCGCCATCCGCCGGAATATCTTTGATCCCCTCACGCTCACCGGCACGGGCGCCGCTGCCACCCGACTCCAGTTCCCGAACAACATAATCCCCCGCTCCCGTCTCGATCCTGTCGTCGGCCGGATTCTCTCCCAATACCCCGCATCAAACATTCCCGGCCTGGATAACGCACCGAACAATTACTTCTTCAGCCCCTCCGACTCCGACGACGCCGATCAATACGACTTCCGCGGTGATCACAACATCAGCGAGAGCCACCGCTTCTTCGCCCGCTTCAGCCGCCGTAACCAGGACCGTCTCGAAAACGGAGTCCTGCCCTATCCCGCCGCCGGCGGACAAGGCCAGTCGGTCGTCCTCCGAGGCAACAACCTCGCCAGTTCATTGACCTCCACACTCAGCCCCAGCGTCTTCAACGATCTTCGCTTCGGCTGGACTCAATTTAATACGGTCCTCGATATCCCCTACGACACCTGGGACAATCCCACCCTCGGCATCAAGAATGCCCCCGCCGATTACCTCAACGACGGCTTCAAGAATAACGGTTGGACCCGCTTCTCTCCCTCTGGCTTTGCTGAATTGGGTCCGCGCAGCTTCTGGCCCAATGTGAACAATATCAATACCTACTTGTTCAACAACGGCACCGTCATTCAACGCGGCAAGCACTCCATCAAGTTCGGTGGCGAATACCGCCACACCAATCAGTTCCGCAATGCCTCCCGTTTCCGTCGCGGCCAGTTCGCCTTCGATGGCCGCTTCACCTCGCAGAATCCCAACGTCGGAACCAGCCGGGGCAATACGGGCAACGGCTTCGCCGACATGGTACTCGGGTGGGTCTCCGGCGGCAGCTACGGCACCAACCAGGGAGAAGACATCAACAATAAATATTGGGGGATCTACATTCAGGACGATTGGAAGGTCTCGCGGACCTTCACCCTCAACTTCGGCCTCCGCTACGAAATCATTTATAAGGCGACCTACCCCGACCCTGATAGCCAGGGCGTGTCCCGGTACCTCCTCGCCGGGGTCAACGTTCCCACCATCGCCGATGAGCGCATCACCTTCCCCACCGCAGGCGACTGCGCCTGTCAGGAAGATCGCAATAACTTCGCGCCCCGCTTAGGCTTCGCGTGGAGCGTCACTCCCAAAACGGTCATCCGCTCCGGCGGCGGCTACTTCTACGGCGAACCGAATAACCTTGGCACCGATAACGGCAACTTCGTCCCCGGCGCTCCTCGCGCCACCGAAATCGCCATCCAGAATGCCTTTGAACAAACCAATGTGTTCGTTCAGCAGGGCTTCCCCACCATCACCTTCGGCAACACCATCCCTCGCGGGTCCAGCATCACCGTCTTCCCGGACCGCCGTGAGAACCTGCTGGCCTACCAGTGGTTCTTCGACGTCCAGCGCACTCTTCCGCTCGATGTCCTCCTCACCGTTGGCTACAACGGCACCAAGGGAACTTTCCTTGCTTGGAATCAGAACATCAATCTTCCGCGTACTCCGTCGGCTACCGTCGCCGCCAACCAGCGATTCAATCGCCCGGAGTTCAACGCCATCGGGTACGCCCAAACCGGCTTGAACTCCAGCTACAACTCCCTCGCCGTGAAACTCGAAAAGCGCTTCGCCCGCGGTTTCACCTTCCTCAGTGCCTTCACTTGGAGCCACAACATCGACTACGCCAACGAGGATTTGCTCGACGGGTCCACAGGCGTCGTCACTCCGTACGACATGCGCCGCGAGCGCGGTAACTCCACTCTCGATCGCCGCCTCGCCTACAACCTCTCCACGATCTACGAACTCCCCTTCGGCAGAGGCAAGGGCCGCTTGGAATCCGGCCCCGGCAACTGGCTCCTGGGCGGTTGGCAGATTGGCGCCATCGTTTCGCTCTACTCCGGCCTGCCCGTCACCCACACCATCAACGTCAACAATCAGAACCTCGGCGGCGCCGTCCGTGGCGACTGGGTTCGAAACCCCAACCTCCCCGTCGGCGATCGCACCATCGATCGCTGGTTCGACCTGACGGCATTTACCGCCAACGCCCCCGGTACCATTGGAAATGCCGGCCGCAATCTCATCTACGGACCCGGCACCAAGAACCTCGACCTCATGGTCAGCCGCTCCTTCGCCATGCCCTGGGAGAATCACTCGCTCCAGTTCCGCGCGGAGGCGTTCAACGCTACCAACACAGCTAACTTTGGCGCCCCCAACACCGCCATTGGCACTCCCGCTGCCGGCCGGATCACGACTGCCGCCGATCCGCGCCGCGTTCAGTTCGCCCTGAAGTACATCTTCTGATCGATTGCCCGGGCCTCAACCCTTGGGCAACCGCTCCATTCGATCGAGATAGGCGCGCGCCGCCGCCCGCAGCGGCGCGCCATCTCCGCCCAGCCACATCCGCGTCGCCTCCCAGTCCACTCGCCCCTCCCGCCCATAGCGCCGCAGCCTGCCGCCCCGCGGCTCAAACACGTCACCAAGAAAGACATGCAGTAACTCATGGACCACGGTGTTCATCGCCAGCAATGGCACGCCGAACCGGCGGGCTAATTTCATGGCAATGACGCACACCACATAGCCCTCGTAGATGGTCGACCCGCCCGCCACCTGCCGGCCGTTGTCCCAGTCCAGCGGGATCGTATCGGTGAGCACCACGTTCACTTGACCCCGCTCCAATCCAATGAATCGCGGCCGCGAGCTCGGATACTTCAGAATCTCCCCGGCCCGCTCCCTCACGCGCAGATGCACTCCGCAATCGGCAAACGTCCGCACGGCCTCGTCCCACACCCCGGTCCGGAAAGCGCGCACGGCCTCCGGCTTCGTTCGCGCCAAGGCATCCGTCAGGCAGAGCACGGGCACTTCTACTGGCGTGTCGCCGCTCTGGGCCCAAAGTGCCGGCGAGAGAGCGCCCTGTAATAGCTGCCTTCGATGCATGGCCAATCTGCCCGCAGATTATCAAAGTCAAGTACCCTCGAAGGAGTCCAATGGCCAAAACCGCTTACCCTTCCGTGGATGCCTACCTCGCCGTCCAACCAGAGCCTGCTCGCGCGGCGCTCGCGCTCGTGCGCCAAGCCATCCGGCGGGCCATTCCTTCCGCCGAGGAGTGCATCTCCTATCAGATCCCAGCCTACAAGATCAATGGCCGCGCTGTTCTGTATTTCGCCGGCTGGAAGAAACACTTCTCCCGTAATTGGTTAGCGGGTTTCAAAGGAGCCGTGGGCGTTCAAGACCCCAAGGACAGTGAAGAAACATGAGTCGACAGCCTTGCGAGCGGTCTGAATCACACTCAAAAAAAGCGGAGGTGGCGTATGCGCCCCGTTCGTTCTTGGAACAGTGCGAAACTTTCCTGGCGATGACCGCCGGCCGGAGCATGCGCTCCGCTCGATTGTTGGTCGGCTCGACACCCGGCACATGGAGGAAGGTCAGAATG
>JBBQRA010000184.1:0-12152 GCA_038215275.1 Bryobacterales bacterium
AAGCGTTCCGTGATCGTAGGTGGCGGTTGGATGGAAGTGTTGCCGACCGGCGTCCGCGTTTTGGCAACCGTGGCAGAGAACCCGAACGAGATCGATTTGAAGCGTGCGGAAGCGGCCTTGGATCGCGCTGAGCGGAGACTCAAGGAGAGCGGCGAGATGGACATCTCCCGCGCCTTGGCCGCCGCCGAGCGTGCCCGTGCCCGAGTCGCTGCGGCCGCCGAGTTCGGGCGTTAAGTCAGCCGGCTTCCAAGCCGAAAACCGGAGTGACGCTCAACAGGGTCGTCCAGTCCGGTTTTCTATTTTACGCTCGCCCCAGCGCCGATCCCGAGATCCTAACTGGCTGGGCAAGGCCCGGCAGTGCGCGCCACATCGAACCCCGGCGCATTCCTCGCCCCCGCATCCCCCCGTCCGAAGTCGTACGATGCGCAGCAGATCGCACTGCGGACCCGGTCCCTATCTCTTGCATTCCGCTATGCAGCCTGACACGATCCACCGTCCCGGGAAACCTCCCAGCGATGCGCGGTACATCGAACACCGGCGCATTCCTCGCCCCCGCATCCGGCCATCCGAAGTCGTACGATGCGCAGCAGATGGCACTGAGGACCCGGTCGCAATCTCTTGTCCCCGCTGTGAAGCCTGACACGATCCACCCGGCCGCACCCCTCACCTCCGCATCTCGCTGCCCGAAGTCCACCGATGCGTCGCAGATTTCTTCGCGGAAGCAGTCCCCTTCTCCTCCCTCCCGCTGCCCAAGCTTGGCCAGAGCCACCCAATCAACCAAACTGTGGACGAGGCACCGGTCACTCGTCCGGGATTCATACTGTGCATGTCAACGAGCTGACCGCGCTCGTCCAAAATCTTAGGGATTACCCGGGCGACGGAACCGTTCGCCCAACCTACCGCAAGAAGTCGAACAGCGTCCGGCGATCCTCCTGCCCTTTGGCTTGCAAGGCAGCCTGTCGCGCCGTCTGTCCGGTCTGCAACTCCAGAATTGCATCTGCTAGATCAGCATTTTCAATCGTCGAAATCTTTGTCCTCAAATCCAAGCTACGTTTCGACGCAATCTCTATGGCCGACGCTACATCGTTCTGCGTGTGTCCGTACCGGGTCAACTGAGTATTGACGTGCACCAGCGCCGAACCCAGACTCTCATTGGCTACGGCCAAGGCCGATTCATCATTTGCCAGCAAAGCACTGCGCAAGGCATTGATCGCCCCAAAGAGGTTCTCACCCGCAGTCGGCGAAGTGAAGATGTCCTGTCCGCTCCGCCCAATTGGGATGAGCACTCCATTTGCATCCGGAACGCTCCGCGTCGCGGCCGTCCCACTATAGGCCGTCACGCCGTTGGGTTGAGAAAAGTCGACCGAGAATGGCTGTACCTGATCGTTGTTTCCAGCGAAGAGGAATCGACCATCAAAGTTCGAGTTCGCCGCCCCAACAATCTGCCGGAACACGCCCTCTAACTCCGCCGCAATGGTCGCCCGCGTTACTGCCGTCTGCGTGCCCGTCTGCCCCTGCGCTCCCAGGACTCTCGCCCGCTCCGCCAACTCGATCACACTGCGCAGCGCATTCTCCGCAGAATCCACTTCTCCCTTCACCCGGCTCAGGTTCGACCGCGTCTGCTCTGTCACCGCCAACTCCGCCCGGCTCTGTAGCAGCGGACCGATCTCGTCCGGCGCGTCCGAAGCTGTGTTCACCCGCAGCCCACTGGACACCTGCGCCGTTGCCCGGTCTATCCGAGTCTGAATCCGATTCAGACTACTCAGGAACTGCTCATCTCGTGTATTCAGATTACTGATCATGACATCTCATTCCCTCTACCGCGATCTCCCCACTACCGCATCATCGAGAGCAGCGTATCCGACATCTCATTCAAGACACCCATTACTTGGCCCACCGCTTGAAAGCCGCGCTGGTACTCCAATAGCTTCGCCGCTTCCTGGTCCACCGACACCCCTGTAGCCTCCTGCCGCAGAGTCCGCGCTTGTAACAGAAGCTGTTGGTCGGACGAGTTCCGGCCCCGTACGGAATCCAACCGCGTCCCCAATGTTGACGCCATCGATCCGTAATATTGCGCCAGCGTCAGTCCGCCGATCGCCGAGGTGCTCGAAAGCTGGGCCAATCGGTTCGCATTCGCATTCCCACCCGGTTCGCCTGCCCCCGCCGCAGCCAGATCATCCGATGTGATTCCAGTCACCGCCAAGGTCGCCGCCGCGCCTGCCGAAACGTCGTAGGTAAACAGGTTCTGCGTCGGAGGCAATCCGTTCGAAGCCAGGCCCCCGGCCAGGATCCCGTTCACCTGATCCGCGAAGCCCTGAGCCAATGTATCGAGTTGCGCACTATAGCCTGGAAGCGTTGTATTCCGAACCTCCAGCAATGCACCCAGTTTCCCCGTCGTGATCGTACGGGTCACGTCCATGCCCTGCCCGTCTAGAATTCGGTATTCGACGTTATCGAAACTGGTCGCCAGGGGATAGGCTCGGTCCCCGACTACCAAAGGGGCCTGTCCGGAGAGAAAAACGACGACCGAGCCATCTTCCTGAGTGAGCGAGTTATGATCCACCAAGCCTGAAAGCTTCTCAAGCGCCGTATGCAACCGCGCATCCAGCCCCGAATCCGTCACATTCCGAAAATTTCCCTTCCTCTCCGCATTAATCGCCGCGATCTCGCCCGCCACGGCATTTACCTGCCGAACCGTGTTCGTCAGTTCCGTTCCTGCCCGCGCCGTTAGTGTTCCGAACTCATTCGCGGCCTGATTGAAAGTCAGTGCCGCCGCCCGGGCTCGATCCAACACTCCCTGCCGGGCTAAAGTCGAGTTCGGAGCAAGTGCCAACTGCGCCGCGCTCCTATAAAAGGTATCGAGTGCCGCTGGGATTCCACTATCCGCCGTAATCGGAATCGCCGACTCGAGCGCCCGCAAGCTGCTCAGCGACTGGTCCGAGTATCCCGCCGCCGTTTGCCGTTGCCATACGGCGGTCTCCAAGAACCGATCCCGCCCGGAAATCAATGGGGCCGAACTAATCCCCCCCGAAGTCGACTCCGAGTCCGGATTAAACCGGTTCGCTAGCGTTGCCTGATCCAGCCGCGCATAGTTCGGCGTCGAGGCGTTGACGATGTTATTCTGCACCACCGTCACCTGGCGCTGAATCACCCGCATCGCCTCGGCGGTCGAAACCATCGCTGTCGAAATGCTGCCCATACTATCCGTCCAGCCTCACACCGTGCACGTCGAGGTCCGGCGTTTGCTCCTGGCCCTGACTCCCGTAGGACTCGGCCGGCGGCGCCAGCGCATCCGACCAGTTCCGGCAATACGCCAACCCCTGCCGCGTCAACACATGCCCTACCCGTAACTGCTCCTGAAAAACTAACAACGCCCGCTCCGTGGCCCGCTGCTGCATCGGATCCATCCGCTTGCCCTGCTCCAATTCCCCAGCCAGTCCACTCAAAGCTCCGAGCGCCGTCTCCAAGTGCAACAGCGCCGAAGCCGTCTCAAAATGGGACAGATCCTGAATCGCTGGTTCCAAATCGGGAACCTGTGTCACTTTGGAATGCTGCAGATCGTCCATAAAGCCTCTTCACCCGCCAACTATATGCCGCTCTCGCCTGCCTTATCGGCCAGGGTCTCCCCAATCAGCGACTTCGCTACCGCCTGCGGATCCGCTTGATAGGTACCTGCGGCAAACTGAGCCGACAACTTCTCCAGATACGCCGTACGTTCCGGCGACTCCGTCACCGCATCCTGCAACACACTCGCCAATCTCGACAGGTTCACTTCATCAGAGCCGCCACTGCCTTTGTTTGCACCAACTTTCGACGCAGCAGCACCCTGGGCTGCCTCAGTCTTCTGCGTCTGGCTCTGATAGGTCGCGGCCGCCTGCGAACTGGTATACAAATCATTAATTTTCATGGTTCACCTCGAATCGGATACCTAATGCGCCTTACTTGTCCTCATCGGAAGGATAAAGCGAAGCCTTAATTCTTTTTTCGACAGAACGAACCCATTGATGAATCCGTATGATAAGAAGTAGCGACCGTCTATGCGAACTCTCATACTCTTCCTTCTCGCCGTCTCCGCCACTATGGCGGCAGCTATTCCTAAGCAAGTCACGTTCCACAAAGACGTACTGCCCGTCCTTCAGAAGAATTGCCAAAGCTGCCATCGCCCCGGCGAGGCTGCTCCCATGTCCTTCCTGACCTATAAATCCACCCGGCCCTTCGCCAAAGCCATTAAGGAAGCCGCCGCCGCTCGCCGCATGCCCCCCTGGCACGCCGACCCCCACTACGGTAAATTCTCGAACGACAAGTCCATGAGCCAGGCCGAAATCGATACCCTCACCGCCTGGGCCGATTCCGGCGCCAAGGAAGGCAGCCCCAAAGACGCTCCCTCGCCCGTCTCCTTCCTCGACGGCTGGAATATTGGCAAGCCGGACCTCGTCCTCGAAATGCCAAAGCCTTTCACGGTGCCCGCTCAGGGAACGATCGAATACACGTATTACATTATCCCCGCGGGCAATAAAGAAGACGTCTGGGTCGAGCGCGCCGAGGTTCGTCCCGGCAACCGCGCCGTCCTCCACCACGTCATTGCCTTCATCCGGCCCCCAGGTAGCCGCTGGCTGAAGGACGCCAAACCCGGCCAGCCATTCGTCCCACCCATCACCGTCAACGCCCGCGGCCAGGAGCAACGCGAAAGCGCCTTCGGTGGCCAATGGCTCACCGCCTACGCCCCCGGCATGCCACCCCAGATTCTCGCAGCTGGCAAGGCCCGCCTACTCCCCGCCGGTTCCGATATCGTCATGCAAATGCATTACACGGCCAACGGTAAGGAACAGACGGATGCCTCCAAAATCGGCATCATCTATGCCAAGCAAGCCCCCAAGGAGCAGGTGCTGACCCTGGCGGTCCAAAACGGCCGCTTCGAAATCCCCGCCCACGACGCCAACCACGAAGTGAAGGCCGAGATCGTTCTTCAGGAAGACGCCAAGCTTTCCTCCCTCATGCCGCATATGCACCTCCGCGGTAAGGACTTCCTCTACCGCGCCACCTACCCTTCAGGCGAATCCGAAGTGCTCCTCAGCGTTCCCCGCTACGATTTCGCTTGGCAACTGATCTACGTGCCGGCCGGGGAAAAGCTCCTCCCTAAAGGAACCAAGCTCCAAGCCATCGCCCATTTCGACAACTCGGCGAATAACAAAGCCAATCCCGACGCCACCAAGCCCGTCCGCTTCGGTGAACAGAGCTGGGAGGAGATGATGATCGGCTTCTTCGACGTCGCTGTTAAACCCGGAACCACCGAACGCGATCTGCTCGCGCCGAAGAAGAAAACCTCCGGTGACTGATCGGTTTCCTAACCTCCTCCTCACGGGCGGGCTCAGCATCCTTATGCTGATGCCCGCCCTCCTTTTTGCCCACGACCCCGTCTCCACCAATCTCACATGGACCCGCGAGATCTCCCGCATCTTCGAAAAGCGCTGCCATTCCTGCCATCGCGAAGGCGGCGCCGCCCCCATGGCTTTCCAATCGTTCACCGACGCCAAGCCCTGGGCCGTCGCCATCAAAGAAGCCGTCCTCACCCGCCAGATGCCCCCCTGGCCGTCCGCCAAAGGCTTCGGTGAATTTTCGAACGACTTCTCCCTCACGCAGGAAGAGATCGTCCGCATCGCCGAATGGGTCGAAGGCGGAGCCCCCGAAGGCGATCCTATCCATCTCAAACCCCGGAATTTCTCCGCCCCGGCCCCTCCCTCCGCCGTCCCCTCCGGTGAAACACTCGCCCTCCGCCCCGGCCAGACTCTCCCCGCCGCCATCACGATCCTCGCCCTCCGCGTCGACCGCCCCGGCAAGCTCTGGACCGCCGCCACGCCCCTCGTCTGGGGCCTCCAACCCAGCCCACGCTGGCTCATCCTCCGCCAACCCCTCCGCCTCCCGGCAGGCTCACGCCTCTCCGGCACAGGCGCCGCCACCGCCCTCATCCGGCGCTAACTCGCCCTGGTCTACCATGGGATTTACGCTCCCCATGCTCCTGCCCCCTTTCTCTTACCGCAACCAGAATCTGTTCGTCGAAGATTGCGACCTCGAAGCCATTGCCCGCCGCGAAGGCACCCCCCTCTACGTCTATTCGAAACAGGCGATACTCTCCCGTTACCAAGCCTACGAATCCGGCTTCGGCGCCTTCCCCCATCAGATCTGTTACGCCGTTAAGGCCAACTCCAATCTCTCCATCCTCCGCCTCCTCGCCGAAGCCGGCGCCGGTTTCGACATCGTCTCCGGCGGCGAACTCTTCCGTGTCATCCAGGCCGGTGGCGTCCCGGGGAAAGTCGTTTTCTCCGGCGTCGGCAAAACCCGCGAAGAGATCGATTACGCACTCGAATCCGGCATCCATTCCTTCAATTGCGAAAGCGAAGCCGAACTCTCCCTCATCAGCTCCATCGCCGCCCGGCTCAACAAAACTGCCCGCATCGCCCTCCGCGTCAACCCCCACGTCGACGCCGCCACCCACCCCTACATCTCCACCGGCCTCCGCGACCACAAGTTCGGCATCGACATCACCGAAGTCGAAGCCGTCTATCAACGCGCCCTTGCCCTCCCTAACCTGCAACTCGAAGGCGTCAGCGCACACATCGGCTCCCAACTCCTCGATACGAACCCACTCCTCGAAGCCCTCGAGGCGCTCCTCGCCCTCATCGCCCGGCTCCGCGCCGCCGACGTCCCCATCACCCATCTCGACATCGGCGGAGGCCTCGGCGTTCCCTACCGCGAGGGCCAAATTGAACCCATCGTCGCCGACCATCTCGCGGCCGTCTGCGCCCGTTGTGCCGGCCTCGGCCTCACGCTGATGACCGAACCCGGCCGCTCCATCGTCGGCCCCGCCGGCGTGCTTCTCACCCGCGTCCTCTATCGCAAGACGACCGAAACGAAGGAGTTCGTCATCGTTGACGCCGCCATGAACGACCTCATTCGCCCGGCCCTCTACCAGGCCCACCACGACATCGTCCCCTTACGCAAATCCTTTCCTGGCACCTTCGTCGCGGATGTCGTCGGCCCCGTCTGCGAGTCCGGAGACTTCTTCGCCCGCGACCGCGAAATGGCCCAGTGCCTACCCGGCGACTTCCTCGCACTCGTCACCGCCGGCGCCTATGGGTTCGTTTTGTCCAGCAACTACAACACCCGTCCCCGTGCCGCCGAAGTGCTCGTCGATGGCGCCAACTGGCGCGTCGTGCGCCGCCGTGAAACGTACGAAGACCTCATCCGCGGAGAATGACGTCCTATCGCGCCAAGCTCCAACTCGCCCTCCTCGCCATTGGTCTGTTCGCCGTCGGCCTCACCAGTTGGCAGGCGCTGAGCGGCGCCACCGAAGCCCTCCGCACCGCCACTTACGACCGCCTGACGGTCCTCCGCCAAACCCGCGCCCAGCAGATCGAGCGCTACTTCCAGGATCTCGGCAACCACGTCCTCGCCCTCTCCGTCGACGAGTCCACCCTCGACGCGTTCGAAGAGTTCGCCCCAGTCTGGTCGCCCGCCGTCCAGCCTCACTTCCTCCACCAGCCTCTTCGCCTCCGCGCCCCCGGCCCTTACGGCAACGTTCACGCCCGCTATCATCCCACTTTCCATCGCTATCAAAGCGCCTTCGGCCTTTACGACATCTTCCTACTCAGCCCCGAAGGCGACGTCCTCTATACCGTCGCCAAGGAGTCCGATTTCGCCGTCCGTCTCTCCGCCGATTCCCCCCTCGCGGCCGCCCACCGCGCTGCCTGGGCACTCTCCGAACCCGAGCAGTTTATCCTGCAGGACTACCGCCCGTATCCTCCGTCCGGCAACGCCCCCGCGGCCTTCCTTGCCGCCCCGGTCTTCCGCGCCGGCCACAAGATCGGCATCCTTGCGATCCAACTCTCCAGCACCGAAGTCAATCGGGTTATGACCTCCGGCGGCCAGTGGCGCGAAGCCGGCCTGGGCGACACCGGTGAGTCCTATCTCGTTGGCGCCGACGCTCTCCTCCGCAGCGATCTCCGCCATCCGCAGCAACCCGGCAACGGTATCCTTCACACCCGCGTCTCGCCGGAAGTCGCCCGGCTCCATCACGCGCCACCCGGCACCGAAATCGGCATCGACCATCGCCAGGTCCGCGTCCTCCGCTCCCACTCCCGCATCAACGTTCCAGGGCTCGATTGGACTCTCATCGCCGAAATCGACGAGGCCGAAGCCCATGCCGCTATCGACGCCCTCCGCACCCGCACCTTCGGCCTCGGCGCCCTCATCGCCGTAATCCTCCTCTTCGTGGCCACGCTCCTTTCTCGCTCCGTCACGGAGCCTGTCCTCGCCCTCGCCGATGGCGTCCGCCGCCTCGGCCGCCGCCAGTTCGGCACCCGCCTCCCTATCTCCTCGCGCGACGAAATCGGCCAGCTTGCCGCCGCCTTCAACCACATGGCTGAAGACCTCGAACTCACCACCGTCTCCAAGTCCGAACTCGAACTCCTAGCCGGCCGCCTCATGAGCGCCCAGGAAGACGAGCGCCGCCGCATCGCCCGCGAGCTCCACGACGACCTCTCCCAGCGCCTCGCCGCCGTCGCCATCGCGGCCGCCAACCTCGGCGACCAGAACATCAAGGAGCAAATCGCCAGCATCTCCCACGACATCCACAGCCTCTCCCGTCAGCTCCATCCCGCCATCCTCGACGACCTCGGCCTGCCCGCCGCCCTCGAAGCCGAATGCCGCCTCTTCTTCGAGCGAGGCGGCCCACCCGTCGACCTCTCTCTCGCCCCCGCCGACCTCCCCCGCAACGCTCAGCTCGTCCTCTACCGCATTGCCCAGGAGGCCCTCCGCAACATTCTCAAACATGCCGAAGCCACCGAGGTCGGCCTCTCCCTCGCCGGCGCCCATCTCGCCATCACCGATAATGGCAAAGGCTTCGACAAGTCCGCTCCCGGCTACCGCGCCGGCGTCGGCCTCTCCAGCATGGAGGAACGCGCCCGCTTCTTCGGCGGCGCCGTCACCATCACGTCCACCCCCGGAGGTGGGACCATCGTTGATGTCGAGCTTCCCTATGGCCACTAAACCTCGCGTCCTCCTCGCCGACGATCATCAAATCGTCATCGACGGTCTTCGCGGCCTGCTCACCCCCCACTACGACCTCTGCGCCACCGTCACCGACGGCCTTGCCCTCGTTGAAGAGGCCCGCCGCCTCCAACCCGACGTCATCGTCGCCGACATCTCCATGCCCCACCTCAACGGCATCGACGCCATTCGCAAACTCCGCGCCGAAGGCCTCACCGCCAAAGTGGTCTTCCTCACCATGCACCCCGACCTCACCTACCTCACCCGCGCCCTCGACGCCGGCGCCGCCGCCTATGTCCTCAAGCACTCCGCCTCCGACGAACTAGTCACTGCCATCGATACCGTCCTCCGCGGCGACACCTACATCTCCCCTCGCCTCCGCTCCGATTCCGTCGCCGAACTCCTCGATCCGAACCGCCGCCACGTCCGCTCCACCATCGAACTCACCGAACGTCAACGCGACGTCCTCCAACTCCTCGCCGCCGGCAAGTCCGCCAAAGAGATCGGCGCCATCCTCGATATCTCCGCCCGCACCGTCGAAACTCACAAGTACAAAATGATGGATTCCCTCGGCCTCAAAACCACTGCCGAACTCATCCAACACGCTATCAAGCACGGCCTGGCCCCCAGTGAATAACTCATGAAGATCACCGTCGACCACTCCACCATTTACCGCTACCAGTTCCCCGTCCAACTCGAACCCCACACCTTCCGCCTCCAGCCCCGCATGAGCGCCAACCAGCGCCTCCTCGCCTACGATCTTCAGATCAACCCCGAACCCGCCGGCGCCACCGAAAGCCTCGACCAGGATGGCAACCTCGCCCACTACGCCTGGTTTCAGGACCCCACTTCGTCCCTCCACGTCCGCAGCCGATTCACCGTCGAAAACCTCCGCGACAACCCCTTCGACTTCTTCCTCGTAAACGATTCGCTCCACCTCCCTCTCTGGTATCGAGAGCCGCTCAGCACAGCCCTTTTCTCGTATCGCCTCGACGCCAACATTGCCCCCGACGTCCGCCAGTTCGCCCAGTCCGTCGCCGTCAACGCCAACGGCGATGTGCTCTCTTTCCTCAGCGCCTTGACCAACGAGATCTTCCACTCCTGCCGCTCCCTCACGCGCATTGATGGCGCCCCATGGACTTCCGACTACACTCTCCGTACCCGCGAAGGCTCCTGCCGCGACCTCGCCGTGCTCTTCTGTGACGCCTGCCGCGTCATGGGTATCGCCGCCCGCTTCGTCAGCGGCTACGAATACGCCTCCGCCGGCCAGACCCAGTCCTACATGCACGCCTGGGCCGAAGTCTATCTCCCCTCCGCCGGCTGGCGCGGCTACGATCCCTCGCGCGGACTCGCCGTCACCAAGTCCCACGTCGCCGTCGCCGCCGCTTTCCACTCCGACCTCGCCTCCCCCATCGCCGGCATCTATACCGGCGGCTCCTACTCCTACATGGAAGCCACCATTCGCCTCACTGCAGATTCTTAGGGAACTTTTGCCGCCTTCATCCGTATGAAGGGGGCATGGGCTGGCTTACGAGCGAATTCCGTTGGATTGTGCGACGCCTGTCGCGAGCGCCCCTGTTCACCGCCATCACGCTATTGACGTTGGCGGTCGGCATTGGCGCAAACACGGCGATATTCAGCGTAGTGAATGGAGTCTTATTGAAGCCGCTGCCCTACGCCCATCCGGACCGCCTCGTCGCGGTCTGGCAGTCGGCGCCAGGGCTCGGCATTAAAGAGCTTCCAAGTTCTCCTTCCACCTATTTCACTTACCGCGAAATAGGCCAGTCCTTTGAACATCTCGGCCTCTGGCGCCAGGAAGCCGTCAACATTACGGGCCTCGGCGAACCCGAGCGCGTCGAGTCGCTTCGGGTTACCGACGGCTTTCTGCCCGTCCTGAGTATTGAGCCCATCCTCGGCCGCCGCTTTTCTCCGCAGGACGATTCGCCCCGGCAGCCACGCACCGCCATGCTCACCCACAGCTTCTGGCAGCGCAAATTCGGAGCAAACCCAGCCATTGTCGGCCAAAACATCCGCATCGATGGCCGTTCCTACGAAGTCATCGGCATCCTTCCCGCGGGCTTCCGATTCTTAGACACCCGCCCCAACCTGGTCCTCCCCCTCCAGCTCGATCCCTAGGAAGCCTTCGTCGGCCAGTTCAGCTACCCCACCATCGCTAAGCTCAAGCCCGGCGTCAGCCTCCAGCAAGCCAGTGGCGATGTCGCCCGCATGTTGAACCTCCTGCCCGAACGCTATCGCATGGCCCCCGGCATGAGCCGCAAGATGCTCGAAGAGGCGCGGATTATCCCCAACCTCCGCACCCTCCAGGACGAAGCGATCGGCGACATCGGCAAGGTGCTCTGGGTGCTCATGGCCACCATCGGCATCGTCCTATTCATCGCCTGCGCCAATGTCGCCAACCTCCTGCTGGTTCGCGTCGAAGGCCGCCAACGCGAAATTGCCGTTCGCACCGCCCTCGGCGCCAGCCGCTGGCAGATCGCCCGCGAACTGCTCCTCGAAAGCGCCGTCCTCGGCCTCACCGGCGGCGCCCTCGGCGTGGGGGTGGCGGCGGGTTGCCTCGCCCTCCTCCAGTCCCTCGCGCCCTCATCTCTCCCGCGCCTCGAAGAGATCACGCTCGATCCCGTTGTCCTCCTCTTTACGACGATGCTCTCCCTCGCAGCAGGCCTTCTGTTCGGACTCATCCCGGTGCTGAAATGCGCCGGACCGCAACTCGCACACGGGCTCCAGGGCGGCGGCCGCACCATGAGCGAAGGCCGGGACCGCCATCGTGCCCGCAAGTGCGCTGGTCGTTGTTCAGGTCGCCCTCGCTCTTGTTCTCCTCATCGGAGCTGGTCTCATGATCCGGACCACCCAGGCCCTCCAACGCGTCGAACCCGGCTTCACCCAACCCGAGCAACTCATGACGTTCCGCGTCTCCGTACCAGAGGCCCTCGTCGGCAATCGCGCCCAAGTCCCACATCTCCAGCAGCAGATCGTCAACCGCCTCGCTACCATCCCCGGCGTCGAATCCGTCGGCATCGCCAACTCCCTGCCCACGGACGGCAACAACAGCAACGACCCCATCTTCGCCGAAACGAAGTCCTACCGCG
>JBBQRA010000185.1:0-12131 GCA_038215275.1 Bryobacterales bacterium
GCGGGTGAGCGGCGTTTTGGGCAACGGGTCCAGTTTCCGGAACAGGGTGAGTTCCTTCAGCGTGGCACTGATGCCGCGATGGAGGGCCGCCTCGTCCCGGCGGAATTCTCGGGGGAGCTTCGTTTCGACGCCGACGCGGAAGGCATTCATGCAGTCGAGTTCGGCGAGACGGTCATCGGAGACGCCGAGGTGAGCCATTTGGCTGGCCTGGTTGAGGCACTCTTCGTTGAAGATGCGTTCATTGCGGGTGAGGCGGAGGAGCCGCCACTGGAGGTCGGCCATGCGTTGGCAGAGGCCGAGTTCGATTTCGTCGCGGGGTTGGAGTTTGTCCGCGATGTTGGCGACGAGGCGCTGGTATTCTTTTGGGCCCTCGCTGGGGAGCAGGACGAGGCTTTCGATTTGGGACAGGTCGATGACGCTGGACCGGGATCCGTGTTTGAGTCCGTTGAGGCGGACTTTCATTTTGCCGGTGTGGGTTTTGGGGCCGGTACTTTTCTTGGCGTTTTCGCGGTTGATTTCAGCGCGGCGGGCCTTTTTCTGTTCGTCCGTGAGGGTAGATGCCATGTGGGTTCTCCAAATTTGGTGGGTAACAAAGGAACGCCCGACCAATTAAGGCCGGGCGTTCAAAGTTTCCCAAGTAGATGTCTTCACGGTAGCAGGCGAGGGGCGAAAAACGGATTGACCCGGCGGGCGGATTTGGCTGCAAGTGATTGATAGGATGTGCGGTTAGGATTATTTCTTTGACCCGTGAACGCGTTTTTGCGGAGGGGTGGTATTGCGGGTGCTGACTGTAAATGGTTGTGGGGATGTGGTTTATGCGCCTGCGAGGGGCTCGATGCCCCGAGCGGGCGGCCCGGGGTGGGCATTATTTCCGGTCGGAGATGGCAGGAATACGGATGATTCCGTGTTCAGCCGTCGGCAATACGAGCTGCAATTCCTTCTCGTCCTATTCCCTAGCTAACGGCCGCGGCGTTGCCGCAAATGCACCGGCAGAGGCTGCCCCGCATACTTGGCCAGTGCCGGCTTAGGTCGAACGTATCCATGTGCGACGCGGCCCGCCATTGGCAAAGATGTGGATCACCCGCTTGGCCTTGCCCGCAAAGCACGGCTTGCACGGCGCCAGCGGCCCGGCCAAACCGGCCTGCGCAAACACAGTGGCCAGCCCGGCCAGCCCCATGCCAACGCCAAAACTCTTCAATAAGTGCCTGCGGTTCAATATGCTCATGACCTAGTCCAGAAATGCGAATTCGTTCGTCAACAACAATACTTGCGCCAACTGCTCACGCGAGGTGAGAGAACTGATCCAGGGCACCGCAAACTCCTTCTTCGCGTCCCAATTTCAAGCGCCGACCGTGATCACGGGGGGCCACTGAAAATAATCCGACTCATAGTCGCCATCGGAATCGACAACGAAGTCGATCGTCTCGCCACGGACGACGCTGAACTCTTTCCCGTAGGTCGCGACCTGCAACAGCAACTCTTGGTTGGTCAGCCTACTGACATACTCCAGAACACGAACCCATTGACGACCTTTCATTCGAATGCATTTTCTCAGATACAACGATCTGAACCAGTTGTAAGTATTTTGACCGTACGACGAGCCCCACTCAACCGGCTGTGGACACACCCAGCCCCGCTTCATCGCAGAACGGTCGGTGGACCGTATCCCCGGTAGCGCAGCGGACTCCGTCAGGAATCAGGAAGTCGTTGGCGCAGATCGTTGAAGGCTCGCGAGAGTTGTTGGATTCGATGAGCGACATCGCCGGAGCAAGCAACCCGGCGCCGGATAAATCGTCGCCGTCCTGAAACACAGTTACCGCGACTACCTACACAGGTGGTGCCTTAAAACCTGCTGACGCTTACAATCATCTAGACAATAAGACAAGATCGCCGAAATCAAGTACACGATCTTGGTTCAAAAGGAGAACCTGCATGCGAAACATAGCAACGATAGCACTGGCGCTGCTTGCGAGCACCATGGCATTTGCGGAAAGTCCTTTCGCCGGTACATGGAAGCCGCTTCGGGATAAGAGCGAGATGGATTCCAAGTCGGGCGTGATCACCGTTCAATCGGAAGGTAAGGGGATTCGATACGCCAGCTCGATCAGCCCCATCTACGGGGGCGCTCTTGACGGCAGCAAACGTCCGGCCCTTGGGGACATGGGCAACGATACGTTCACACTGAAACACTCCGGCGAACGGGGCTACGAAGCGGTGCTGCACCGAAACGGCAAAGCGGTGACCCGCGAGGTGGTGGAAGTGTCGCCGGACGGTAACACGATGACTACATCCTTTACCGTTCTCACGCCCCGCAAAGACGGGAAGCAAGTCACAAACGTCTTTACCTACAACAGAACCGGGGGCGAGCCGACACCGTTTCCGTTCATTGGAACATGGAAGATCGATCGCAGTCTGACGCGTTGGGGCGAGGAGCCTATTCCTATGATCATCACCGAAGCGGGCGGGGTTCTGACCATAGGCAATCCGGTGAACGATGCCAAGACCGTCCTTGATCTGAACCATGGCACGGTAACTGGGACGGGGCCAACTCGAGCGATGGATACGAAGCAAGCCGTTAAAGCGATAGACGAGAGGTCTTTTGAACGGAGCTACAGTCGAGGACCGTTGACAGCCAAGAGCGTCCACAGCGTCAGCCCGGATCGAAAGACCATGACCGTTATTTCTACCAGCATGCAGGACGGAAAGACGACGACCAGCACCTTTCACTACCAACGTCACTAAGACTGGCCTAGAGAGAATCTTGATTCGAACACTGCCATATCATCTCGTTCTCTCCATAGCGGCGTGGGTCTGGCAGCACCCCTCATCGCCGCACTATCACGTCGGCAGAGAAGCGGATCTCATGGGATCCTAGTGTAGTGCTTCACTCAGATTGATCCTTAAGTGAAAGCTGCCTTCGCCCGCATCACTTTGGCCAGGATATCGTTGGTCTTGGCGGTCCAGGTAAAGGGCTTGTGGCTCTTGTTGTGCTGGTCGACATAATTGTCAAGTGCCTGGATCAACTCAAGAACACTTCGGAACACACCGCGCCGTAAACGGTTCTCGGTCAAATCGCGGAAGAAACGTTCGACCATGTTGAGCCACGAAGAATTGGCCGGCGTGTAATGAACATGAAAGCGCGGATGCCGCTTGAGCCAGCGGCCCACTTTGGGATGCTTGTGAGGCGCGTAGTTGTCGACGATAGAGTGGAGTTCTTTCCCGGGCGGCGTGGCGTCATCGATCAGCCGCAGAAACTTGATCCATTCCTGGTGACGGGGCCTTTGCTGGCAAAGACTGATCGCCTTGCCGCTGGCCGAGTTCAGGGCCGCAAACAAAGTGTTGTCCCGTGGCGCTTGTAGTCGTGCGTCATCGTTCCGGCGCGTCCCGGCTTCAGGGGGAGCCCAGGCTGCGTCCGGTCGAGCGCCTGCACCTGACTCTTCTCGTCCACGCAAAGCACAATCGCTTGATCAGGTGGGTCGATATAGAGCCCGACGATGGCCTCCAGTTTTTCGCCAAAGTGTGGGTCGTTGCTGAGCTTGAAGGACTCGACCCGGTGCGGCTTGAGGCCATGAGCGCGCCAGATTCGCAAGATGCTTGAGTCGCTGACGCCACTCGCGGCGACCATACTACAAATTGCGCTATCGCGATCTGGTGGCCATACTGTGCGAACACGGAATCTATATCGTCCACACGACGATTCCGCGGTTGACCCGAGTTGCCCGACCAATGGGCGGCTCTTGGCGAAGGGAAACGCTCGGTCGGCAAAGCGGCCAGACAGTGGATTTCTACCTGAGACGCAAGCGTGAAGGGAATGCGGCCAAAGCGAATCTGCACCAGGCGATGGTGCTGATCGGCGGCATCGAATTGGCGGAGTTGGCCCAAATTGCGCCAGATCGCAATTTGCACCAGAACCGAAATGGTCCTCCATCGTTTCGGCGCGGCAGCCGGTCGAGAAGGTGCTCCAGAATGGGCTTGCCTTAGAGCAGAAATCGGTTTGGGAGGGTCATCGGATTCGGTACTTGATGCCCGTTCCGGGATGCCGGGGGAGAGCGAGTTGGAAAGGGTCCCCATTTGCTCGCTATAATCGCTCTCGGCAAGATCGAGAGGGGCGAAGCGATGGCAGTCTATTCGACGGGAGTTCGATTGGCATGGCAGATCGCCGGCATGGAGGCGGGACAATCCGGGCACGAGCGGATTGAACCGGTGCATTTGCTGATCGGCGTCTGTTCGCTGGACAAGTTTTTGGCGCCGGAAGTGCTGCCGCGCTTGAAGCTAAGCGACGAACAAACCCAAGCGGCGAAACAGGAATGCGACGTGGCGAACGCCCTGTTGCGGCAGAGCGGCGGGGAGCCGGTGAGCCTGCGCAGGCAACTCCGCGCGGGGATCAAGCAGGGGCCACGGCCGGACGGAGCCCCGGGCAAAATCAGCCGTTCCGATACGAGCCGCCTCGTATTCGGTCAGGCGGAAGCGCAGTCGAGCGGGAGCGTCCTCCTTACCCATCTATTGGCGGCGTTGGGCGTTGCACTTCGCGAGTTGCTGGTCCCGCTGGGCGTGTCTATCCCCCAGCCGGAGCAACGCGCAACGCCACTACTAGACGACTACGGACGAGACCTGACGGCGCTGGCGAAGGACGGCAAGCTGAATCCCTGCATCGGCCGGCGGGGAGAACTGCTGGAAGTCGTGCGAACGCTGAGCCGCGCTACTAAAAACAACCCACTACTCATTGGTGATCCGGGCGTGGGAAAGACCGCCATCGTGGAGGGACTCGCGTGGCGGATAGCGCAAGGGAAATCCCTGCCGGGGACACGGATTATCCAACTGCAGATCGCCGACCTGGTTAGCGGCACCAAGCACCGGGGCGAGTTTGAGCAGCGCTTAACGGATCTGATCGAGGAGGCCGCGCGGCTCACGAACACCGTGCTGTTCATCGACGAGATTCACGGCTTGATCGGCGCCGGGGACAGCGGCGGCAATATGGATGCGGCGAACATTTTGAAACCGGCATTGGCGCGCGGGGAAATCCGTTGCATCGGAGCTACCACGACGGCAGAGTTCCGGAAGTACATTGAAAAAGACCCTGCGCTGGAACGGCGGTTTCTGCCGATCACGATTGAGGAACCAACGATCGACGAAGCCATCGCCATTCTGCAGGCCGGCTACGTCAACCGGTTTGCGGCCAGGCACGGCGTACTGATTGAGGAAGACGCGGTGGGCGCGGCCGTCAAACTTTCGGCCAAGTATCTGCCGGACCGCCGGTTGCCCGATAAAGCGATTGACCTGTTGGACGCGGCCTGCGCATTGGTTGCTGTACCTCTTCTGAGCGCGATGCCCGAGGAGACGAAAACTGCTGGTCTGGCCGCTGTGACGGCGGGAACGGTGGCGGAAATCCTGGCGCAGTGGACCGGGATTCCGGCCGGGCGGATGAACGACGGGGACCGCGAGCGGTTGCGGGGAATGGGGTACGAGCTCAAGAGGCGCATTATCGGCCAGGATCACGCTTGCGAACGAGTGGCGCAGTTGGTCCATCGCGCCCGCGCCGGATTGAAAGCGGCCAACCGGCCAATCGGCGTTCTGTTCTTTTCGGGGCCTACAGGGACGGGCAAGACTGAACTGGCCAAAGCGACGGCGGAATTTCTGTTTGGCAGCGAAGAGGCGATGATCCGCATCGACATGAGCGAATTCATGGAAAAACACGCGGTCTCACGTCTGATCGGGTCGCCGCCCGGCTACATCGGCCACGATGAAGAGGGCCAACTTACCGGCGCGCTGCGCCGTACGCCTTACGCCGTGGTGTTGCTGGATGAGGTGGAGAAGGCGCATCCGGACGTTCTGAATCTTTTTCTGCAGATCTTCGACGACGGCCGGGTGACCGACAGCAAAGGGCGCGCGATCGATGCGACCAATGCGATGTTTATTTTGACGTCGAATGTCAGTGGCGCGCTGGGCAGGAACGCGATGGGCTTCCTCCCGGCCGAGGTCGAAAAGGCGTCCGCCGCAGCGCGCGAGGAGATTGGCAAAGTGTTCCGCCCGGAACTTCTAAACCGGTTCGACGATATTGTCGTGTTCTCGGCGCTGTCGATGGAAAGCTCAGCGCGCATTGTGCGCCTGATGCTGCGGGGTCTGGCGAAACGGCTGGCCGAACAGCAGATGCAACTGCGCGTCGACGATGGCGCGGTGCTCTGGTTAACCCAGGAGGGATACGACCCGGCCTTCGGCGCGCGGCCGCTGCGCCGGGTAATTGAACGGTGCGTGGAGAACCCGATTGCGGAAAGGATTCTGGCCGGATTGTTTCATCCGGGCGAAACGATTCTAATGGAACATAACAGCCAAGGGCTCACATTCAGTTCGCAGAAAGGGGCATGAGACTATGGGGCGGGAATTAAAGGTTGGAGACCGCCTGGAAAACCGGTGGGAAATTCATAAGGTATTCCGGGGCGGAATGGGCGTCGTCTACATCGTGCACGACCACGAATGGAACGAGGCGCTGGCCGCGAAAACTTTTCAGGATTCCGTGTTCGCGCGGAGTCCATCAATTGCCCCGATGTTCCGGCAGGAGGCGCTAGCGTGGGTGCAACTGGGGATGCATCCCAACATTGCCCAGGCTTCGTTTGTGCAGGAGATTGAGGGGAAGCCCATGCTTTTCCTGGAGTATGTGAGCGGGGGCGACCTGAGCCGGTGGATCGGCACGCCGCGACTGATGGAAGACCCCAAGCGACTGCTGCAATTCGCAATTGCATTTTGCGACGGCATGATCCATGCGCGGTCGAAAGGTATTGAAGTACACCGCGACATCAAGCCGCAGAACTGTCTGATCACCGAAGGCGGCACGCTGAAGATTACCGATTTCGGCCTGGCGAAGGTGGTAGGCGGACTGCAGGGCGGGGACGACGCCGGGGTGGAGATCGCTCACCCCGAAGAGATTTCGTTGAGCCGGACGGGCAACGCGGCGGGCACGGTGACCCATATGCCGCCGGAGCAGTTTCTTGACTCCAAGCACGTTGGGGTGACGGCCGATATCTACGCTTTCGGCGTAATGCTATTTCAGATGATCACTGGCAAGCTGCCATTTCGTGGCCGGACATGGGCGGATTTTGAACGGATGCATACGGAGGATCCGCCGCCGATTTGGGAGGTCGGGCATCCGCAGATGCAGGGGCTGTTGAGTCGATGTCTGGAAAAATCGCCGGCCAATCGATACCAGAATTTTGAGCATCTGCGCCCGCTCCTGTCGGCCATTTATGAAACGATGCTCGGGGAGCGGGCGCCCGTTCCCGTTACCGGCGCCGTTATGGACGCGACGCAGTGGCTGAACCGGGGAGTGTCGCTGGCGGCGCTGGGACTGACCAAGCCGGCGATGGCCTGTTATGATCGCGTTCTGTCAGCCGACCCGAATTTCGGGCAGGCATGGTCCAATAAGGCCAACCTAATTCGCGATGCCGGCCAGTTGGAAGAGGCGATTCATCTGTACGATCGCGCCATCCTTGCGAATCCCGGGCTCGACTTGGCGTGGTACAACAAGGGCGCGACGCTGGAGATGCTGGGGCGGCCGGGTGATGCGCTTCTCGCGCTGGAGCGGGCGCTGACGATCAACCCGCGACTGGTGATGGCGTGGTCCAGCCGAGGTGTGGCGCTGGAGAAACTGGGGCGGGCGGAGGACGCGGCGGCGAGTTTCGGCGAGGCACTCCGCATCGATCCCGAGTCAGCCGCGGCGGTCGCCAATCTTGGCAACCAACTTCGCCAGCAGGGCGAGCATGAGAGGGCGCTGAGTTGTTTCGACAAGGCGCTGGTGCGGGAACCGAAGCGTCCCGAATTGTGGAATAACCGGGGCAACACACTAATGGACTTGGGCCGGTATGGCGAAGCGCTCAAATCCTATTCGGAGGCAATTGCCTGCGATGAAACGTTCGTCAGTTCGTGGTTGGGAAAGGGCAACGCGCACAAGGCGTTGGACGAATTGAACGAGGCCCTGACTTGCTACAGGCGAGTGACGGCGTTGCAACCGAGCGACACCCACGCCCCGTATAACTCGGGATTGGTGCATGAAAAACTGGGGCAGCCGGCGGAGGCGCTGGCGGCGTTCGACAAGACGTTAGAACTGGACTCGCAGGACGCCGAGGCCTGGTTGCGCAAGGGCGCGGCCCACAGCGCGCTAGGCCAGGAGGAGGAGGCCTACGCGGCTTATACGACAGCGGTAACGGTGAACCCCAAACATGCGATTGCGTGGCACGACCGGGCGCTTCAGGCTAAAGCGCTGGGCCGCATCGAGGAGGCGCTAGAGTCTCACACCGAGGCTCTGGCCATTGATCCTTCGATCGAGGAAGGGTGGTTGGGCAAGGGCAATGCGCTGGCCGATCTGGGCCGTGACGAGGAGGCGCTGGCCGCCTATGAAGAGGCGATCAAACTCAATGCCGACTTCGTCTCCGCGTGGTTCAGCAAGGGTGCAACGTTGGGCAACGCGGAGCGCTATCAGGAAGCGCTGGTCTGTTTTGAGCGCGCCGCCTCATTGGGCCACCCGAAGGCGGCCGGGGCCGCTGGGTTCTGCCGGAAATCGCTGATCGCTGCGAATCCAAAGGCCCAGGAGCAGGGGCAGGAACACGACAATGGGGTTCAGTTTGTGCGCGAGGGAAAGTTTGCCGAGGCCGTCGAATGCTTCAACCGCGCGTTGGCGATTGAGCCGCAACAGCCGGTGTCGTGGTTCGGCAAGGGCGTCGCGCTGGGCAAGTTGGAACGTCACGCCGAATCCTTGCTCTGTTACGAGCGCGCGACGGAGAGGGACCCTGCCTATGCGCTGGCGTGGCTGAATCGAGGCATCACGTTGTATCTCTTTCACGACCGCTTTGCCGAGGCGCTGACGTGCCTGGAGAAGGCCGCGAGTCTGGGGAACGAGAACGCGCCAAAAGCGATAGAGAACTGCCGGCGCCGAATGTCCGAAGCGGCCGCGGCGGTGGTGGATCCGCTGACGGCGTGCGAACGCGCACTGGAGTCGGCGCCCGCGGATGGGCCGCTATTGGTGCGCAAGGCCGAGATCCTTTGTGACCTTCAACGACTGGACGAGGCGCTGGCGGCGTGCGACAAAGCCATGGATGAGGCGCCCGGCTTTCCCGCCGCATGGTTTGCCAAGGGGCGCGTGAATTACGAGAAAGGCTGGCATGCGGCGGCGCTGGTGTGTTTCAACGGCGGTCTGAAATTCGCGCCCAGCGACCCCCTGGGTTGGTACCGGAAAGCGCTGGCACTGGAGAAGCTAAGCCAGTTGGACGAGGCAGTGGCGGCATACCGGGAATCTCTCGCGGCCAATCCGGCCAATGTGGAATGCTGGCATCGATGCATCTATTTGCTCGATGAGTTGGGTCGGTACCCTGAATCGCTCAAAAGCTACCGGGCGGCAACCGCGGCTAATCCGAGTGATGCCAGCCTATGGAGTACCCGGGCGAAGGCCAATCTACGCGCCGGCTATACCCAGGAAGCAGTTGAGGCGTTTGAACGCGCCGCCCAGCTCGGGGACAAAGACGCCTCCGCGGAGGCCGAAAAATGCAGGCAATCGGCGGAGGCTCCGCGGCAGAAGAGCGCCGAAGAATGGCGCGACGAAGGCATCGCACTGGCGGCCGAGGGGAAGACGGCGGAGGCGATTGCGTGCTTTGATCGTGCTCTGGAGATCAACTCCGAGATGGTAGCGACGAAACGGCTTCGCGAGGAGGCCTGGCACGACCGAGGCGCGTCGTTGTTTCAGGCAGGAAAGGCGGAAGAAGCGCTGGAATGTTTCAACAAAGCGCTAGAGGAAAGCCCACGGTCGCTAGACTCGCTCCACGCCAAGGGAATGACTCTGAGCCGCCTTGGCAGCCACGAAGAAGCGTTGGAGTTTGCCGAGCGCGCCATTGCCGTTGATCCCGGGTTCGCTCCGGCGCTGTGTTTGCAAGGCATCGAGTTGGTGATGCTGAACCGGCGACTGGAGGAGGCGCTGGCGGCGTTGGAGCAGTCAGAGAAACTCGGCTACGCGCAGGCCGCCGACGGCATCGCGCTTTGCCGGCAGGCGCTGGCGAAGCAAAGGCCCAAGGAAGACGCGCAATCGTTTCACAATCGGGGCTGTGATCTGGACCAGCAGGACCGCTCTGAAGAAGCGCTGGCGTGTTTTGAGAAGTCGTTGGAACTGGGGCCGCAGACCGCCGAGACGTGGTTCGGAAAGGCGATCGTCCTCGGCAAACTCAACCGGCATGAAGAGGAGCTATCGGCCTACGATGAGGTCCTCAAACTGTTTCCGGACACGGCCGGCGTCTGGTTTAACAAGGGGCGGACATTGGGCGGGACGTTGCAGCGGTACAGCGAAGCGCTGGCTTGTTTTCAGCGGGCGCAGCAGTTGGGCCACCCAAATGCGGCGCAAGCGATGGCAGTCTGCCAAGACGTGCTGAGCCGGGCACAGCCGCAGGCACCGCAAATTGATGCAGCCTCCTGGTTCAAAACGGGATCGGAACTCAGCCGCCAAAACGGACGGACCGCGGAAGCTTTGCAGTGCTTCGAGAATGCGCTGACGCTCGACGCCGGGATGGTGGACGCTTGGTGGGGCCGGGCAGTGATGCTCGGGCAACTTGGCCGGGCGGAGAACGCGATCTATTCACTGGATCAAGCCTTGCACCGCAATCCCACACACGCAGGGGTTTGGGCGAGCAAAGGGGCGACGCTGGCGAACATAAAACGATTTCAGGAGGCTCTGCCCTGCTATGAGCAGGCTCGCCAACTCGGCGACGCCAACGGACAACAGGGCGTTGACTATTGCCGCCGCGCGCTCGGGTGGCCGCCGGGATAGCGGCCGGCCATTGCCGCGGACGAAGAATGGGATTCGGAAAACCCGCGCCCGAATCAACGGTTTCGATGCTGCCGCGCCGGATCGTTCCTGGACTCGAAAATAGCGTACAACTTCGCCAGTCCGGCAACCAGCAGACCACACACACCGATAAGCGCCACCGCCGGCAGCGCAAGATCCAGCAGCGCAATGCTCCACATCATGCTCAACACGACCGATAGCGCCCAGCCCAACAACGCAAACAAGGTGACGGGAATCGCCAGACCGATTTGCAGCGCGTCCATCGCGGCGCGCGAAACCGCCGCCGCGAAGCCAACCAGAACGCCGCAGAAGAAACCAAGATAGGGAAGTTTGTCCGCCATCGGGGGTGGCACGCCCGCGCGGACCGTGTAGGGAATCAGGTGCACCGACAAAATGCCCATGGCCATTCCCAGCGCAAATAGCAAGCCCAACAGTTTCATGAAGCCGAACTTTCGCAGCGGGGCCAGCATGGAAACATCTCGAGCCAAGGCTTCTACTTTTCCGTCATTGCGCTTGCGCCGGTTCACAGAGCCCTCAATTGTTGGAATGACCGCGGTGCCTATAGTACCAGCGAATCAGCGCCCGCGTCATTCGGAGAATCCAGCGAATCCCGCTTGTGCAGGGGACATCGGGGTGGAGCTGCGATTGCTAAGTTCCGCTGCCTTGTGTATACTCAACAAACCGATTAAAGACGGCCAAGCACCACCCACACAAGCCTTGAGTTTGGAACAGGCTTGTGTATTGATTTTTAGTGAAATTCCTGCGATGAAAAATACCTCAAATTTAGCCCTGTTTGTGACGTTCTGTTTGACCTCTTCAGTGCCTGCAATGGCCCAGGCATTGTCCCCATGGGAGCACAATGTCGGCGAGGCCGCCGTCGCACTACCCTCTGGCGTCAAGTCGAGAGGTGGTGCCGACAACAGCGAGAGACTTCCGCTGGTCTACAAATTCGCAAGGATCCCGGAAAAGACTGACGCAGCCTGGAAGGCGACGCCGCTCCAGGGTGGGAAGGTTTCCTATGGCAGCAGCAGCAGCAGCATTCTTCCAAAATTGAACTATGGCAAGTTCACTCACGTCGATTTCACTTACTTCAGAGCCTTCCTTGACGTACCCGCAGGGTTCAAGGCCTCCAAGGCAGAAGTCACCATCGGCAACGTTGACGATCAGTCTCGGATGCTTTTGTTCAACAGCAACCATATCGACGGATTTCACATTCCAGCCAACGATGGCAAGCGGGGCGGGGCAGCGGTTACCGCCGATTACACAAAGGAACTAGTACCGGGAGAGATCAACACCTTTGTCATCATTCAAGTGG
>JBBQRA010000186.1:0-12103 GCA_038215275.1 Bryobacterales bacterium
GGTCAAACCAGAAGTGGATGCCCGTAATCGACGAGTGCGTAAACGCGCTCACGTCAATCCCCGCCTCGGGCGCCAGCCCCGCCGCCCTCTCGAAGGGCACCGCCGACACCACCACCTTCGCCGCCCGCTCCTCGCCGTTCACCACTACACCCCGCGCTACCCCGTCCGTGACCAGTACTCGCTCCACCGGTTGCCGCAACGCAATCGACACGTTCGGCATCTGCTCCCACGCCCGGGACGTATATAACTCCACTAACGGTACGGTAGGCACTCCCATCTCGTACGAGGTCGACGAAGCCAGAAAGCCCAGCCAGAAAACCTGGAAGCCATGGATCGCGGCCATCCGGTCCAACTCTTCGTTGATCGCACTCACCAGTACCTGACGCCAGAACCGCTCAATCGCGCTCGCCGACTGCCCCTTCTCCCGCAGCCAATCCAGCATGGAGATCTCTTCGAGATCTGTCCGCCGTCCTCGTTCCCACAGAATCGCGAGAAACCCCCGCGCCACACAAACCTTGTCCGCCCAGGAAAGAAAACTCATCCGCAGAAACGATTCTGTGAAGTGCAACGGCGCCGGCAGCAGCCCCCGCTGAAAGTGGCTCACTCTCCCGCCGGGTTCAAGAAAAGGAATATCCTTACCGAACTCCACCCGGTCCGCCACACCCATCCGTTCATAAAAATCGAGGAGGTTCACACAGCATCGCAGCAGAATATGCTGGCAATTATCGACGACGCCCGAATTCGGCAAGGCGTATGAAGTCGCCCGCCCCCCCAAATGGGGCCTCGCCTCCAACAACTCCACCCGCCATCCCGCACCGCCCAACGCGGCCGTTGCCGCCAGCCCGGCTACTCCACCGCCAATGACTATAACGTCCGCTGCCATCAATGAATAGGTTGACGCGACCGCTTGCCGCCGTCACCGCCGCTGATCTCAATCGCCATCCAAATAACAATCATAAGGGAAACTACGTAAATGGCGTCTGAGAGATTCATGAGGGGTCCAGGGGTCTACAGTACTCAGCATAGAGCGAGAGTTGCAGATCGGCAATAGCAGTTAGGCCCAGTACCCTTGGCCAATTCCTACTAGTAATGCCCCGATTCCCCCTAGTAGCGGGAAGGCCAGCCACCCGCCCAGCAACCGCTGCAACCTGCCAAACGGCCGTTTCGTAAAGGCCAGCCACCCCTGCGTCGTAAACACCGGCACCATAGCCGCCACAAACCCCACACCGCCATGCGTACACCAAGGACAGTGCTTCAACGCCTGATGATCGTGGATATTACAGTGCTCCGCGCCAGCCCCCAATACCCCCTGGCAGCCGCATTGGTAGACTAAATTGCAAAAATCGATTGCGAAAAACGCCGCCACGCCCGCCGTCGCCGCGAAAATCGCGATCTTCGTCTTCATCCCTTCACCAGCCGGCGGCTCTTCGCCCGCCCGTGGATCCGGACCATGTTTTCAATCATCCGCACCCCGGCTTTCTCTTCCATCGACAGAATCGATTCCGGATGGAACTGCACCGCTTCCACCGGCAATTCTTTGTGACGAACGCCCATGATAATGCCGTCCTCACTCCGCGCCGTCACCTCCAGGCAATCCGGCAACTTCTCCGGCAGCGCGTAGAGCGAATGATACCGGCCCACCTTCAACGGATCCGCCAGCCCCGCAAAACAGCCGGCGCCCCCATGCCGTACCAGCGAAGGTTTGCCGTGCATCGGATAATCCAACACGCCCAACTCCCCTCCGAACGCCTCGACAATACCCTGCAAGCCGAGACATACCCCCAGCACGGGATACCCCGCCCGCGCCGCAAACCGCACCAGCCCCGGTACCCCAAAATCCTCCGGCCGACCCGGCCCCGGCGACACCAGGATCACATCCGGATCAATCTCTTGAATCTTGGCTTCCGAAATCCCGGCCCGGTACGTCACCACCTCCGCCCCCGTCTGCCGCGCATAGTTCGCCAAGGTCAGCACGAAGCAGTCGTCGTTGTCCACCAGCAGCAGTTTCAGCCCCTCGCCCACCCGCGTCGACGCCTCCACCACCGGCTTCACCGGTTTTCCCATCGCCAGCGCCCGGAAGAACCCCGTCGCCTTGATCTGCGTCTCCTGCTCCTCGCTCGCCGGGTCGGAGTCATAGAGCAACGTCGCCCCGGCCGAATAGGAAGCCATTCCGTCCTTCAAATGCACCGTCCGGATCGTAATCCCGGTATTGATGTCCCCGTTCAATGAGAGCATCCCGATCGCCCCGCCATACCAACCACGGGCGTCCTTCTCGAGATTCTCCACCTCTTGCGAAGCCGCCTTCTTCGGCGCACCGATCAGTGTCACTGCCCACATGTGCGATAGGAATGCGTCCATCGCGTCGAAGCCCGGCATCAGCAGGCCCTCTACGTGGTCAACGGTGTGGAACAGCCCGGCATAGCTTTCAATCAGCCGCCGCCCGATCACCTGCACCGTCCCCGGCACGCAGACACGCGACTTGTCGTTGCGGTCGACGTCCGTACACATCGTCAACTCGCTTTCTTCCTTCGCCGAGCTCAACAGGTTCTTGATTGCCTCAGCGTCCGCCATCGGATCGCCCGTCCGCCGCGCCGTACCCGAAATCGGGCATGTCTCCACCCGCGGTCCCTCCACCCGGACAAACATCTCTGGACTCGCGCCAATCAACTGCTCCCCGCCCAACTGCAGGAGAAACTCATATGGCGACGGACTCGCTTGCTGGATCCGGCTGAACAGCACCGAGGGCTTTTCGGCATACGGCGTCGAGAACGTCTGCCGCAGCACGACCTCGTAGTAGTCGCCGACCTTCATCCGCGCGCGGACCTTCTCCACGTTCGCCATGTACTCGGCCGGAGTGTGGTTGCTCGTCACCGGAGCCGGCGGCAGCATCGGCGGCTTCGACACCCGGTCGGCCTCCGCCGGCAATCCCACCGTCGTCAATTCCTCGTAGGCGAACTCATACCGGTACCGCTCAATCACCTCTTTCTTGCGATCCATGTAGAAAATGTCGTCGCAGAAGAAGAGGTGCAGATCCTTCCGGTCGCCGCGCTCGAGACGCAGTTGGATCGGGTCGAACTGAAAAAGCAGATCGTAGCCGAACGCCCCGACGAACGAGAGCTTGGAATCTTCCGGGTGCCGGAACTCTTCGACAATCGCCCGCAAAATGGAGAATACGGAGGGCTGCTTCGACCGCTCCTCTTCCGGGAAGAACTCCGGCAGCGGCTTCAGCGTCCCACTCAGCCCCGCCGCCGTAGCGGAGAATGCCTCCCAATGCGGATGATCGGCCAGGAACCGGCCAAACATCTGGCAGATCACGGTGCCGCGCTGATTCAAGGCCCGAAACTCGACGTTCCGTCCCCAAGCCACCACTTCAAGCGGCGGCTTCATCGATGCAATATCCCATCGGGAATACCGCCCGGGATACTCGTATCCCGAGGAAAGATAGAAGCCGCGATAACGGTCCAGATCCTGAAGCAGACTACGGAGGCCCTTCTTATAAGGGGCCTTGCTCAGGTTCCGGGTAACCGCTATGCCGCTTTTCGTTTCGTAGCGGAGAAGTGGCATGGAACCCTCAGAAATAAAGGTTCAGGATACCATGGGCCTCCGGCGAAAGCTCGTTCCCGGCGGCCGGTTCAGCCCATCCTAAGCCAGCACGGCCCCCGGCTGCGCCGTATCGTATCCCGCCAAAACTCCATTTTTGGGGCCATGTAAGTGGAGACCGTCCCCAATCGCTCCTCGCCCCCAGCCATTCTCCTGCGTTCCGCCTCCCGCCAAGACGAATCCTACACCGAGTTCGTTCAGATCTTACAACGTGGAAACCAGGTCCGCCACCGACCGCCCCATAGCGGTCCAATCGCCAAACCGATACGACGTCAAAGTCACGCCGCCTCGCGGAGTCGATCAGTCGCTGACTTATCGCGCGGGCGGCCGCGCCGGAGCCCACTTCCTTCTACTCTCCGACCACCGGTCCAACCGCGCTTTGCGGTGTACTCCCACAACGCGCGCGTCTGCATCGGAAGCGTCTGCTGATTCAGCGTGGAGACGCGCGAATACAGCCCCGCCCGCAACATTTTCACCGGCTTGCGTGACTGGCCAAAAACCCTCTTCGATTTCGACTCTGGAATTGTCCGTTTGGCGGCCATTTCCGCAGTCTATCTGAACCCGGCCGAAACCTCTCCGGTTCGGCCAGCCCGCACTCATCCCGATCCAATGTCATCCAATTGCCGGCGGTAATTCCACGGCATCCACTCGGCCGGGTTGGCCGCCAGTTCCCGCGCATGGCGGTGCAGTTCCGTCAGATAATCGAAGGAATCGGTGCCGCACAACTGGCAGGTATGAATCAGACTCATGAACAGGTCGCCCACACACGCCGCGTTCAGCGTGGGGTAAAATAATGGGTGTTTCCGGTGCAAAACGACCCTTTTCAATGCCTTCTCTAAAAGGATGTTATCGATTGGGGCTCCCGCCACGCGCAGAAACTGCGTCAACGGCCCCCAGTGCCGCAGCAGGTATTTGATCGCCTTGCCCAGCCCGGAGTCCGGCTCCCTCCACGCGACTCTTTGAACCTATCTACGACGCCACCCCCACGTCACGCCTGCTTACCGGAAGGACACAATCTTGTCGCGGTCGAAAACGTACCGTCCTCGAATAGAGACGCCGCTGAGGCGACCGATCGAAAAACTGGAGCACTATGGAGACCGAACACTCTTAGTGGCGGGATACACTTGGTGCAATCTTGCCGTCCGGCGGATTCGATCACGCTAAGAATCGGAACGCGACCGCCAAAGTGGAAGACAAGCCGAAATAGGTCTGGAGTCAAAGTGCACGTGCGGCGAGATGGGTTCTTGCGTCTGTTGGGCAAACTCCCGGACCAAGTTATGAAGTTCATCGCGAATACGGCGAAACGCCCCTCGCCGGTGGTCCTCGCTCCCGGTTACGGCCGCCGGATCATTAAGTCCCCAATGAATTCTCCGCGTTGAGCCGGGAAACAAAGGGCAAGACTCGTTCGCGTTATCACACACGGTCACCACGTAAGCGAACTCCTCGCCCAGAAACTCATCGATCGTCTTCGACCATTGTGTGGACAGATCAATCCCCAACTCAGCCATCACCGCAATGGCCTCCGGCCTCACAAACGTAGCCCGCGTTCCCGCGCTGAAGACGTCGAACCGATCGCCAACCTCGTGACGAAAAAGCCCCTCCCCCATCTGGCTCCGGGCGGAGTTCGCCGTGCACAAAACTAGAATCTTTGGCTTCATGGCGGTTACAACTTTCTCCGGATCTCGGTCTCGTAGTACTCGCGGAAATGCTTCTCGATGTCACTCCGCACCGTGCGAAACACTGCCAGTTTCTCCGCATCGGTCCCCGTGGCCTTCGCCGGGTCGGGGAAGCCAATATGAATACGCTGGCCAACCTTGCCTGTGAAGTTGGGGCAGTTCTTGTCGGCGTCGTCGCAGACAGTAATTACGAAATCGAAAGATTGGCCGGTGAACTGGTTTACCTTCTTCGGATATTCGCCAGAGATGTCGACGCCAACTTCTTTCATCGCCTGGATCGCAAACGGGTTCACTAGCGGCGACGGGTTGGTGCCGGCCGAAAAGACCGCCAAACGTTTGTCCCAGGACTGCAGAAACCCCGCGGACATCTGGCTGCGGGCCGAGTTACCCGTACATAAGATCAGCACCTTTGTCTTCGGCGGTGCCTGGGCCAAAGCAAAAGAAGCAACGAGCAACAAACTAAGCGACAAATACGGCAAGCTCATTTGGACTCCTGACGGCAAATCTTGAAAACGCTTTCCGCTTCCACCACATGGGTCTTCGCGCAGCATTGAGAAAACAAAAACGCAAGCAGATCCTCAAGCACCTTGGGATTCGCCGTGTAGCGCAGAAACGTGCCCTCACGCTGCACTTGCACCAGATCTTCAATCTTGAGCTTCTCGAGATGATGCGAAACCGTTGACGGCTGCATCCCCAACTCATTCTGAATCTCGCCCGCCACCATCCCGACCGGATGCGCCCGCAGCAAATGGTAAATGATCCGCAGACGAGGCTCCGTGCCCAGCGCGGCCAGAATATCGGCGAACTTCACGAAATCAATGCTCTTCTCTCTTGGCGGCAACGGCTTCCCTTGGTACTTTGATATTTCAACTATAATTGAAACAAAGCGAAAGTCAAGGTGAACCTCTTTGAACGGTATCTGACGTTGCGGGTGACGATCTGCATGGCCCTTGGCCTCGCCGTGGGCAAGCTTTCACGGGGATTTATCGACTTTTTACGCCGGCTGGAGATCGGAGAAGGCAGCCAGATCAAGGGACCCATCGCCCTGCTCATCTGGCTCATGATCATCCCGATGATGATGAAGGTTGACTTCGCCGCGGTCCGGCGCGTCGGCCAGCGGCCGCGGGGATTATTGATCACTCTCTTCATCAATTGGCTCGTGAAACCGTTCTCCATGGCGCTTTTCGCCTGGCTATTCTTCCGTTTCCTTTCGCCCCGTGGATCACCGAAGCCGAAGCTTCTCAGTACATCGCGGGCTGTATTATTCTTGCGGCTGCGCCATGCACCGCAATGGTCTCCGTTTGGCGCCATCTTACTGATGGCGACCCGGCGTACACGCTGGCTCAAGTCGCCGCGAACGACCTGATCATGCTTGTCCTCTTCGCCCCAATTGTGCGATTCCTGGTCAGCGGCGCGTCCTCACTGGAAGTGCCCTTCCAGGGGTTACTCTACTCGGTCATCGTCTTCATCGTCATCCCGCTCGTCGCGGGAACGGCCATTCGATGGTGGTTTGTCAGAGACTAACCGGCGCAAAGCGAGGGACCAGGGTTTGTTTGAACCAAACCCGGCCTTGCTGCCATGGCCCTGCTTGTTACCCTCGTGTTGATCTTCGGCTTTCAGGCGGATAACATCACCGCCAAGTTTGGGCACGTCCTGCTGATCGCCGTCCCAATCCTCATCCAGGTCCATTTCAACTCGTCACTCGCCTACGGTCTCATGCGCCTTTCCAGCGTGCAGTACAGCGTGGCAGCGCCGGGGGCTCTCATCGGCGCCAGCAACTTCTTCGAACTCGCTGTGGCAACAGCCATCGCGTTGTTCGGCCCGGAATCCGGAGCAGCTCTGGCCACCGTAGTCGGCGTTCTAATACTGAAGTTCCTGTCATGCTTTCCGTCTGCTCGTTCTGCAACCGTACCCGGCACTGGTTCCCGGAACCGACCATCGCGACTCCGCTGGCAACGAGGGCACGATTCACCCGGAGACGTCCATTGGATGGCGACCGCCTCCGGAGTCGTTCATGAAGAAAAGCACGGCCGCGAGTTTACCGCCGCCGGCGGCACGTTCGAGATGGTCCAGCTCTGGGTCAATCTGCCAGCTGCCGTGAAGATGACCCCGCCCCGCTATCAGGGCATCACCAGCGCCGAAATCCCGTCGGTCGAACTGGCAGCCGGAGTGGCTGCCCGAGTCATCGCCGGCGACCTGGCTGGGGCACAAGGACCCGCCAGAACCTTCACCCCCATCACCCTCGTCGACCTCCGCCTGGCTGCCGGAAGCCGCGCCACGCTGCAACTTCCAGACCGCCAGAACTTCGGCGTCGTGCTGCTCCGCGACGACGTCTCCGTACAGGGTCAGCAGCAGATGCGCGGCGAGGCCCTGATCACTCTGCTCAGCCAGGCCGGGCGGGCGCTCGACCTGGCCGCCGACGCCGACTCCCTCGTGCTTCTGCTCGGCGGTGAGCCCATCAACGAACCGGTAGCCAGTTACGGCCCATTCGTCATGACCCACGACGACATTCGTCAGGCGGTGGAAGACTACCGGGCGGGACGCATGGGCCGCCTACGCTGATCGGACGCCGATCTTCTTCAGAATCGTAATCATCGGGCACCAGTTCGAGAATGCGGACTGGAATAGATTCAGGCCGATGAAAATCGTGAAGTAGATCCAGCGCGGATCTACGTAGTGGCTCAGCGCGAGGCTGACGAGAATCAGGGCCCCGGCGATCATACGAAGGTAACGGTCAACCGTCATGGTTAGCTCCTCTTTCGGTTCTTGATCATGTAATAAACAATGGGCACCGTCATTCGGGAGAGCGCCAGCGAAGCAATCTCGCCGGCCATCAATGCAATGGCGAGCCCTTGAAAAATCGGATCGAATAGAATCACGCTCGACCCCGCGACGACGGCCGCCGCGGTCAACATCATCGGCCGGAACCGGACTGCTCCGGCGTCCACCACTGCATCCTGCAGGGGCATCCCTTCCTGCAAACGCAATTCAATGAAGTCCACCAGGATGATGGAATTCCTCACGACGATGCCCGCCCCGGCGATAAACCCAATCATGGACGTCGCACTGAAGAAGGCGTTGAGTATGCCATGCGCGGGCAGAATGCCCACCAGCGAGAAAGGAATCGCCGCCATGATCACCAGCGGCGTGATCAGCGACTGGAACCAGCCGACCACCAGGATGTAGATCAGGATCAGCACCGCCGCAAAGGCAATTCCCAAGTCACGGAACACTTCATAAGTGATGTGCCATTCCCCATCCCACTTCAATGCGTATTTCGATTCGGTCGCCGGTTGCGACGCCGTGAACTGCTCGAGACGATATCCTTCCGGAATCTTCAGCGCATCGATCTTCGGCGTCAGTGCCAGAATGGCGTACACCGGGCTTTCCATCGTGCCGGCCACGTCCGCAGTGACGTAGGTCACCGGCATCATGTTCTTGTGATAGCGGCTCTGTTCCGTCACAGTCGTGTTCAACGACACGAGTTCGCGCAGCGAAACCGAGTTCCCGCTGCGGCCCCGGATCTTCAAATCCTGCAACCGGCCTAGATCGCTCCGCACGTCCCGCGGCAAGCGCACCTCCAGCGGCACGTCCTCCTTGGCGGCATCATCATGCAGCAGCCCAGCCGATTCGCCAGCCCCGGCCAGTCGCAGCGTCCGCGCGATCTCAGCTGCCGTGATCCCCTGCAACGCCGCCTTCTCCCGATCGATCACCAACTGGTGCTTCGGCTGTGGATCCTCCACGTACCAGTCGACATCCACCACGCCGTCCAGACCTTCCATTAACTGCTTCACTTGCCCGGCGATCCGTTGACGACCCTCTTCCGTGGGCCCGTAAATCTCAGCCACCATCGTCTGCAGCACGGGCGGTCCGGGCGGCACTTCGGCCACCTTGATGTTCGCCCGATTGGCGCGCGCAATCGGCGTCAGGCGTTGCCGGATCTGTTTGGCAATGTCGTGGCTGGACAGGTCCCGGTGCTCCTTGCCGAGCAAATTCACCTGAATATCGGCCACATTGGCGCCACGCCGTAGATAGTAATGGCGCACCAGTCCATTGAAGTTGAATGGCGAAGCGGTGCCCGCATAAGTCTGCACGTTCACCACCTCTGGTTGTTCGAGCGATGCGGACGCAAGCAATCGCGTCACCCGCGCCGTCTCTTCGAGCGGAGTCCCTTCGGGCATATCGATGATTACCTGGAACTCACTCTTGTTATCAAACGGCAGCATCTTCACTTTCACGAACTGGATGTAGACCAGCCCGCAGGATGCCAGCAGCATCAGCGCGACCGTACCCACAAAGCTCCAGCGCAGCACCGGCCGCTCTAGCAGAGGACGCATCACTTTCCGATACAGCCGCGTCACGAAATCCTCTTTCTCGTCTTCAGCGTGCAGTACGTGTCCCTTCAGGAGCCGCACCGCGGCCCAAGGCGTAACAAGAAACGCGACCAATAGTGAGAATGCCATCGCCGCTGTTGCTCCAATCGGGATTGGGCGCATATACGGCCCCATCAAGCCACTGACGAAAGCCATCGGCAGAATCGCCGCAATCACGGCCAATGTCGCCAGAATCGTCGGATTTCCGACTTCGTCCACGGCCTCGATAGCCACCTCCGCCAACGGCCGCGAGTGGTTCGCCGGCATCCTGCGATGGCGGACGATGTTTTCAACGATCACGATCGCATCGTCCACCAGAATGCCGATCGAGAAGATCAATGCGAACAGCGTAATCCGGTTCAGCGTGTAGCCGTACAGATAGAACACCGTTAGCGTCAACGCCAGTGTCACGGGGATCGCCGTGAACACAATCAGCGATTCCCGGAAGCCCAGCGTAATGGCAATCAACAAGCTGACTGAAAACACCGCGATCGCCATATGGAACAACAACTCGTTCGACTTCTCCGCTGCCGTCTCGCCGTAGTTCCGCGTGATCGTCACCGCAACTTCCGAAGGGATCAATCCACCCCGCAATCCGTTTACCCTTTCCATCACCCCATCAGCGACGTCAATCGCATTCGCGCCTTTCCGTTTCGCCACCGTCAGCGTCACCGCCGGAGCAAAAGTGCCGGCCGCGCCGAATTGCACATACTGCGACGGTTCCTCGCCCGTATCCTCCACCAGTGCCACGTCGCGCACATACACGGGCTTGCCCGTTGGCGCCGCGATTACGACGCTTGCCACATCTTGTGCGGTCCGCAAGAATGAACCCGTTTCCAGCACATGCTCCTGGCCGGCCTGAGTGAACCGTCCAGAATCGAGGCGCTGATTCGAAGCACCCAGCGATTGCCAAACGTCGAGCGGCGTCAGATTGAACGCGGCCAACCGCGCCGGATCCACTGTCACGCGCAACGCCCGTCGCTGGCCCCCAATCAACTGCACCCCACTCACGGAAGGCGACTGCTTCACCACATCGGTCACCTGCGCCGCCACTCGCCGCAACTCCATATCATTGAAGCGCGTGCTGTGGAACGTCAGCGCCAGAATCGGCACATCGTCAATCGAACGCGGCTTCACCAGCGGCTGGGTCGCGCCCGGCGGAATGATATCGAAGTTCGCGAACAGCTTCTGGTTCAGCTTGACGATGCTCTTCTCCTCGTCCTCGCCCACTTTGAATCGCACAATCGCCATCGACGCGCCCGCCGACGAAGTGGAGTAGATGTACTCGACGCCAGGAATCTCCCACAGAAGTTTTTCCATCGGGCGCGTCACCCGTTCTTCCACCTCTGCCACTCCCGCTCCCGGCATGCCGACGAAGACATCGATCATCGGCACGATGATCTGCGGCTCCTCCTCCCGGGGCAGGCTGATGATCGAGAATAATCCGGTCAACAACGAAGCCCCGATAAACAGCGGTGTCAGCTTCGAGTCAATGAAGGCCCCGGCAATCCGCCCAGCTATTCCGGTCACGGACGGACCTCCACCGGCGTGCCATCCGCCAAGCCAGCCGGCCGCTGCAGAATCAAGTGGTCACCCGTCCGCAGCCCGGATAGGACCTCCACCTGGCCCTCCCGCGCCGCGCCCAGACTCACCAGCCGAGCCCGCGCATATCCGCCTTCTTCCACCATCACGGATTGCAGTTGCCCCTGCGTCACCACTGCCGTCCGCGGCACCGCCAACACCTGTCGCTGGCCCGCCGCGAATCGCGCCCGGCCGAACAAACCGCCTCGCAGCGCCGGATGCGCAGGCAAATCGATCTTGGCCACAAACGCCCGGGACCCTGGATCCACGGAAGGCGCAATCTCCACCACCCGCCCCGTCAACGGTGTATCGATGGCATCAATCTTCACCCCGATCGCCGCCCCCTGCTTCACAGCCGCCAACCTGCTCTCCTCCACGCTCACCTCCAGGCGATACGTCCCCAACTGCTCCAAGTCCAGCAGAGGCGCGCCCGGCGCCGCCAAGGCCCCCGGCTCCACCCGTCGTGCAATCACCAACCCGGCGAACGGCGCCTTCACTTCCGAATAGCCACGCGCTATCGAAGCCTGTTGCACCGCCTGCTCCGCCTGACGGATCCTATCGTTGATCTGATTCCGTCGCGCGCGGGACATCGCCACGGCCGCTTCATGCACTTTTACGCGAGAAGTGAACTCATCAAACTCCTGTGCCGAAAGCGAACGCTTATCGAACAGCTCTTTCATCCGCCGCAACGTCGACTGCGCCAGCTCCAATTGCGCCTGCGCCGAAGCGATCGCGCTATCGGCTTCCGGGATGGAGCTCTTGGCTTCGTCTAGGCCGGCTTGCGCCTGCCGATGGCCCGTCTCCAAGTCGCGGGAATCCACGGTCACCAGCGTTTGCCCCGCGGTCACCCGGTCGCCCGCCTGCACCCGGACT
>JBBQRA010000187.1:0-12060 GCA_038215275.1 Bryobacterales bacterium
ACCGGGACCTATCCCAAAGGAGTCAAAGTGTCGGATGAGGAATTGGCCCAACTCAACCTTAACCGAGACGATTTCCATGGTGAGTGGAACTACCAGATCAGTCCCAGAAATTCCTCCTTCTGATCACTTTATTTCTAGACAATCACTTAGCTTGCCTGGAGCTTGTGCTGTTGTTCGGTGTGCGTGGCAATCGCCCAGATGAAGCCGAGCAGTTCTCTGGCGACCGCGGTGACGATCTGGTTCTTGTTCTTGCCCTTGGCCGCCAGCGTTTTGTAGCGCTTGTTCAAGCAGTGCTGGGCTTCCAGGCGATCGCCTTCACTTCGTCGCTCAAGGCCAGCGACTTGTGCCGCCGCAACAGGAAGCCGGTTACATTTGGCCGGTGATGGTAGGACCACGTAGACTCCACCAGTACTCTTCGCAAATGCGCACAGGGCCTCGATCACCGCCCGTAACTCGACCGACGCCTCGCGTACTGCTTCGTCGATAGCCGCTTCCAGATGCAGGATCCGCTGCGCCACATGCTCCACTTCATGGAGGTAGTTGAACAAGCTCACTTCCAGCGCCTTATGCGGGAAGCGGACATTCGTCTTGATCCATTCGAGGAACTGCTTGGTCCAGGACTTGATGCCTTCCGGCTTCAGGCCGTGCCCGCACCAAGTCGCGCAGCGCTTCCTGCTCCGGGCTCGGCACCGCTACCGCGGTCGACTCCCCGGCCCGGTGGCAGCGCGCCAGCTTCTCGGCATCACGTCGGTCGGTCTTGATCCGCTCGCTTGCCTTTTTTGGAATCAGACTCGGGGCAATTACTTCGCACTCCACGTCGAGCTCGGTGAACTGCCAAGAGAGGCAGTATCCTGTCGGGCCTGCTTCGTAACAGGCCCTGATCTCGCCCTGCTCCCGCAGCTTCTTGACTGGGTCTCGGCGTGGACATCCAGGCCCACATACAATATCTTTTCCGTAGATCAACTCCTTGTCCTTTGCGGCTCTGCGCCGCTTTTCGAAGCAGCACTGCAGGGCCCGTTTCTTGCGCTTTATATCTACGAGCCGTCGCTCTGGACCGCGCCGGACGCCGCGGCCCAGCATTGGAACCTCGTCGCGGAGAGGCTTCAGAACCTGCGCCGGTGCCTGCCGGTTGCCGTTCGCGTCGGCGAGTTATTGCCGGTCCTCGACGAAATCCGGCTAACAATGGAATCGTGGGACTTTGGGCGCACGAGGAGACCACCAACTGGATCCCCTACCAGCGGGACCGTTCCGTTCGCCGATGAACCCCGGAGAGGGGGATCCCGTTTGCGGAACTGCCCGGCTCTGGGGTCGTGCGGCGGATTGGCAGCCGGAACGGATGGGCAGGGGCCTGGGAGAAGCTGATGGGCGCCCCCCAACGCCCACTGTCGCGGGACTTCCGGCGGTTCCGCGCTTCACACTGAGCGAGGTGCCCCGCGGAGACGCCGCTATGCAGCAGGGCGGAGAGACCGATGCATGGGAGACGCTGGACAGCTTCCTGCATCAGCGGGGCCGGAAACTACTCGAAGGAGCTTTCGATCCCGCTGACGACGTTATCCTGTTCGCGCATCAGCGCTCATCTCGACTGGCGCACCATCTCCATTCGAGAGACCGTCCACGCCACCCGGCGTCGCATGGTGGCGGCCCCGGAATGGAAACGGTCGCTGCGCGCCTTTGACGCCCGTCTCCATTGGCGCAGGCACTTCATGCAGAAGATGGAGGACGAACCCCAAATCGAGTTCCGCAATTTCGTCACGGCTTTCGATGGAATGCGCGAACCGCATTGGAACGACGACTACTTCGCCGCCTGGTGCGAGGGCCGAACTGGCTACGGCATGGTCGACGCCTATGGCTCCACTGGCCAAACCGGCGGCATTTCTGGCCCGGCAGTTCACCGACTACGAGCCCGGCGTCACTACCCGCAGTTCCAAATGCAGTCTGGGACGACAGGGATCAACACTCTGCGGATCTACAGCCCTAAGCAGCAGGCAGAGGATCACGATCCGGATGGCGCTACTTGTCCGGCGCTGGTTGCCGCACGGCGTTGAGCCGCACATCGTAGAGCACACGGCGGTAACAGACGCTATTCTAGACTCTGTGCCGGAGTATCCGGACATCACGATCTATCTCGAGGCGTTGCAAGCGAGGGTGCTCGGGCAGTCGCTAACAGCGCTGCGTCTGGCCACTCCGTTCCTGCTCCGCACCATCGAACAGGTTCCGGAGGGGCAGACCGTCACCCGGCTGGAACGAGTCGGCAAACGCATCGCGTTTGGGTTCGATTCCGGGGTGTGGCTGGTCCTGCATCTGATGATCGCCGGCCGGTTTCGCTGGAAACCAGCGGGAACGAAGCTCAGCGGCAGGAACATGCTGGCCGCCTTCGATTTTCCCAACGGAACTCTCGTTCTGACCGAAGCGGGCTCGAAACGGCAGGCCTCGCTCCACGTCGTCAACGACTTGTCCTCCCTCGACCCTGGCGGGCTCGAAGTCATCGGCGTACCGCTCGCGGCCTTCTCCGAACGTCTTCGTCTACGGAATCATACGCTCAAGCGCTCGTTGACAGATCCCCGGCTATTTAGCGGAATCGGAAACGCCTATTCTGACGAGATTCTCCACGCGGCGCGCCTTTCGCCGGTCGCATTGAGTCAAAAACTCACCGATGCCGAAGTCGAGCGCTTGTGGAAAGCGGTTGTGCTTGTGCTGCAAACCTGGACCGCCCGTTTGCGAAACGAAGCCAATGGCGGTTTCCCCGAAAAGGTCACCGCCTTCCGTCCCGAGATGGCCGCTCACGGCAAGTTCGGGGTGCCGTGCCCCGATTGCGGTGTGAAGATTCAACGGATCCGCTACGCCGCCAATGAGACCAACTATTGTCCCCAATGTCAGACCGGCGGAAAGGTGCTCGCCGACCGGGCGCTTTCCCGGTTGCTCGGGGCAGACTGGCCCCGCAGCCTTGAGGAACTCGAAAAGCTTGGCCGAGCCTAAGTGCTAGTTAAAAAAGCACTTCGGATACCTTGTGGATTTAATGTTCAAAACCACAATTAGTTGTTGACCTAAGGTGAAACACCGCTGTATGCTGTAGTTCGGTAGCGCGAAACGCCCGTTTCGCTTGTGTCCTTCACTGTTTCCCGGACCGCATCGTTTCCCAACGATGATCCGGGCTTTTCTGTCTATTGTCACCCGGGGAAATCATGGCTAGTTCTGCATCGCAGCTGTCGTCCGTTCCGTCTCCACAACCCGCCGCCGAGCAGGAGTTGTTTCCAGGCATCCGTCCGCAGGTGGCCGAGACCGCCATGCGGGTCAAAAAGCGCAACGGTTCCTTCGAACCGGTGCACGTGGACAAGATCATTCGGGCGGTTCAACGCTCTGCTGCCGGACTGACGCAAGTCGACCCGATGCGGATCGCGATCAAAACGATTGGCGGTCTCTATGATGGCTCGTCAACCCGGGAACTGGATCAACTTTCCATTCAGACCGCGGCGTCGCTGATCTCGGAAGAGCCGGAGTATTCACGCCTGGCTGCACGACTGCTGGCAAACTTCATTGAGAAAGAAGTCGCCAACCAGAACATCTATTCCTTCTCGCAGTCGATCGACCACGGCTACCGGTTCGGCCTCGTGAGCGAGACGACGTACAAGTTCGTAACCGAGAATGCGCGCAAATTGAATAGCTGTCTCGAAGAGCGGAACACGGACCTGTTCGAATACTTTGGGATCCGCACGGTCTACGATCGGTACCTACTGAAGAGCCCGGAGAGCCGGGACGTCATCGAGACGCCGCAGTACTTCTTCCTGCGGGTGGCCTGCGGCTTGTCGCAGAACGTGCAGGAGGCCATCGAGTTTTACCGTCTGATTTCGGCGCATGACTACATGCCGAGTTCGCCGACGCTCTTCAATTCGGGCACTTCGCATCCGCAGATGTCTTCCTGCTATCTGCTCGATTCGCCGGAGGACGAGCTCGAATCGATCTATGACCGGTATAAAGATGTCGCGATGCTCTCGAAGTTCGCCGGCGGCATTGGCCTCGCCTACCACCGGATTCGGGCCCGCGGTTCGTTGATCAAAGGCACGAACGGCCGCTCCAACGGGATTGTCCCTTGGCTGAAGACTCTTGACTCCTCCGTCTCGGCCGTAAATCAGGGCGGCAAGCGCAAAGGCGCGGCCTGCGTCTACCTGGAGCCTTGGCACGCCGACATCGAAGAGTTCCTCGAGTTGCGCGACAATACCGGCGAAGAAGCGCGGCGCACGTACAACTTGAACCTGGCCAACTGGATTCCCGATCTGTTCATGAAGCGGTTGGAAGCCGACGGCATCTGGTCGCTGTTCGACCCGAAAGTAGTCCCGCATTTCCCCGACTTGTACGGCGACGAGTTCGATCGGGCATATGAAGAGGCCGAAGCCAAAGGTCTGTTCATGCGGCAGATTAAGGCCCGCGACCTGTATGCCCGGATGATGAAGACGCTGGCCGAGACCGGCAACGGCTGGATGACGTTCAAGGACGCATGCAACCAGAAATCGAATCAGACCGGTCTTTCGCACAACGTGGTCCATCTTTCGAACCTCTGCACCGAGATCACAGAAGTGACGCACCACGCCGAGACGGCGGTGTGCAATCTGGGTTCGATCAACCTTGCCCGGTACCTGACGCCGGAAGGGACGTTTGACTTTGAAAAGCTCGGTTGCAATGTTCGCCTCGCCGTCCGGTTCCTCGATAAGGTGATCGACATCAACTTCTACCCGACGAGCGGGGCAGAAGTCTCCAATCGGAAATGGCGCCCCGTCGGTCTGGGACTGATGGGCCTGCAGGATCTTTTCTTTCAACTGCGGTTGCCCTTCGATTCGCCCGAGGCTCGTGCGCTCTCGAAGCGCATTCAGGAAGACATCTACTTCCATGCGCTCGAAACCACCATTGGGTTGGCCGAAGAGTACGGTCCGCACGAGAACTTCGAGGAGACCCGGGCGGCCAAAGGCGAATTTCAATTTGAACTCTGGGGCGTACAGCCGGAAGTCCGGGAGCGGTGGGACGAACTGCGGCCGCGGATGATGAAGTCGGGGATGCGCAACTCGCTGCTGCTGGCGATTGCGCCGACCGCGACGATCGCCTCGATTGTCGGCTCCTATGAATGCATCGAACCGCAAATCTCGAACCTGTTCAAGCGGGAGACGCTCTCGGGTGACTTCGTGCAGATCAACCGATACCTGGTGCTGGAACTAAAGGCGCTCGGAATGTGGAATGAGCACATGCGGAATCGGATCAAGATGGGCGAAGGCTCCATCCTGGCCGTCGAGGAGATCCCGGACGAACTGAAGCAGATCTACCGGACCGTCTGGGAAGTGCCGATGCGGTCGTTGATTGACATGGCGGCGGAGCGGTCGCCATACATTGACCAGAGCCAGTCCTTGAACCTGTTCATCGAAAGCCCGACTATCGGCAAGGTTTCCTCCATGTATATGTATGCGTGGAAGAAGGGATTGAAAACAACCTACTACCTGCGGTCGCGGCCGGCATCAAAGATATCGAAAGCGACGGTTCCAGTGACTCCGGCGGCAGCGGTGGCCTGCTCGCTCGAGAACCCTGACAGTTGCGAAGCCTGCCAATAGTTCAGTAACAAAAGAGTAAGAGGCAATGATTCTCGACCCTGGATTTGATTTAACTCTCCGTCCGATGAAGTATCCGGTTTTCTACGACATGTACAAAATCGGCATCAAGAACACCTGGACGGTGGAAGAGGTCGACTTTTCGACCGACGTGACGGATCTTCGCCAGAAGATGAACCCGGCTGAGCAACACCTGATCAAACGGTTGGTAGCGTTCTTTGCGACGGGGGATTCGATTGTCGGAAACAATTTAGTCCTGAATCTGTACAAGCACATTAACTCGCCCGAGGCGCGGATGTATCTCTCCCGCCAGTTGTACGAGGAAGCGGTGCATGTGCAGTTTTACCTGACTCTGCTCGACTCCTACATCCCGGATGCGAACGAGCGGGCAGCGGCATTCTCGGCAGTGGAGAATATTCCGTCCATCAAGGCCAAGGCAGATTTCTGCTTCAAGTGGATCGACTCCATCAACAACATGGACTCGATTCAGTCCGAAGCGGACATGAAGAACTTTCTGCTGAACCTCTCCTGCTTTGCCTGCTGCATCGAAGGAATGTTCTTCTTCGCCGCCTTTGCTTACGTGTACTTCCTGCGCTCCCGTGGTCTGCTGCAGGGATTGGCGACTGGCACGAACTGGGTATTCCGTGACGAGAGCGCCCACATCGACTTCGCCCTCGAAGTGATCAACACCGTACGCCGCGAACGCCCCCATCTGTTTGACGCTGACTATGAAGCGCGCATCAAAGAGATGATCCGGGACGCGGTCGAGTGCGAGGCGCTCTTCGCCGAAGACACGTTGGGGGGCGGGGTATCGGGAATGTCGATTCCGGCGATGCGGCAATATCTGCAATATATTGCGGACCGCCGCTTGGTTTCGTTAGGAATCCAGCCGATTTATGGGTCGAAGAATCCGTTCGACTTCATGGAACTACAGGACGTCCAGGAGTTGACGAACTTCTTCGAACGGCGGGTCTCGGCGTATCAGACTGCCGTATCAGGGGAAGTCGGGTTTGGAGATGACTTCTAATGGCTGCCCAGAACTTTGAGAATCATACGCAGCGCGTACCGGCCTTTTTGGCCCTCGGCTTGGTTCTGTTTGTTACTTTGATCGGGTGTGCGGTGAATCTCTATGTTTCGTTAGGGGATCATCAGGGCGTCTATAGCGCCTCACTTCTGTTCGTATTAACGGGGGCGGTGTTTGTCACGGCCTTCTTCGCCCGGGTGTTTGCCCTGAAGGCCCAGGACCGGGCCATTCGCGCCGAAGAGAACCTGCGTCACTTCGTTTTGACCGGAAAACTTCTCGATCCGCGCCTTGATGTGTCGCAAGTCATCGGATTGCGTTTCGCTGCCGATGCGGAGTTCCCGGCGCTAGCGCAACAGGCCGCGGAGAAGGGCCTTTCGCAGAAAGACATTAAAACAGCGGTCAAGAACTGGCGGGCGGACTTCCACCGCGTCTAGCGGATCCAGTGGTCGGTGAAGATGGTGTGGCCGGCCTCCGGCGTTGGGGCCTTGGGCATGTGGCAGCTTTGGCAGTCCGGACCGCCATGGCTTCGTTTCGTCGAGTGGCAGGTCCGGCAGGGTTGGTTCGGGTCGGCCTTGCCGCTGGCCGGATGGGGGTTATGGCAGGTGCCACACCAGAGTTTGTCGCCGCTGACGAGCTGGCATTTCGACATCGAAAGTCGCTCAAAGTGGCCAGTCACTTTCAGGTCTGATTGCTTCTGCTGCGGCGCCGTCTGATAGGCGACGAGTTGGTCCAGCAGCCCGCCGGGTTGGTAGGAGTAGAAGCTGCGGCCGGGCTTTTCCGTACGGGCGAGGCCCAGGAGATGGCACTGGCGACAGGTGTCGTTGCGGGCTGGCGCGGGTAGCTTCACCGGGTTTACTGGACGCTTCAATGGATTCTCCGCATGGGCGCGGGTATCGCCATGACATCGGTCGCAAGTGATGCCGTTCTCACTGAACGGCGGATCGGCGTACTGATTGACGGTACCGTAGATCAGCCGTGTGGAGGAGGCATGGCACCAGAGGCAGTCGCGACCGACGGGCCGGGTCCAATCGGAGTGGTCGTCAGCCTCATAGCCGGGAGACATGCCCCAGCCGCGCTGAGCGTAGTGGGTGATGGGCGCCTGGAAGAGCTTGTCGCCGCGGCGGAACAGATAGCTGCGGCCATGGGCGCCGGAACCCAGGAAGTATTCCAGCTTCTGGGTCGCCGTTTGCAGCGGCGTGCGGATCTTGACGCGGTCCGGCGGTTCGATTGAGTACGAAGTCCTAGAGGTCGTGTGGCGGTAGGACCCTGCGGGCAGGGAAGTGACCGGACCGCTGGATCGCGCCATGGGCGTGGCTTCATAAGCGGCGACGATGGCCGGATGGCAGGCGGCGCAGGCGATGGCGAGCAGGATCATCGGACTAGCCGGGGAGGGATGCGCTCGAAAGCCTGGCGATGGAACCGGGCCTTGGGTTCGTTTCGCATTTTCTGGTAAGCGCGCGCGAGCAGGAAATGGAGTTGGCGTTCTGTTTGGGGTAGGCCAGGAAGAGCCAAGGCGTGCTCGGCGTCGGCGATCGACTCGGCAAAGTGGGCGGCTTCGAGATGCAGGCGGGCCCGTTCGTAGAAGGCCTCGCGGTACTGCGGATCGCGGCGCAAGGCCTCTTTGACCTGCGTGTGCGCTTCTGGGAAACGATGGAGCGTGAAGAGCAGGCGGGCGAAGGCGAGGGGCGCTTCCGGGCTGGGGTTGTGTTGAATGGCCGCGGGATAGAGGCGGAGCGCAATTTCAACCTCGGCCAGACCCTCGTGGGTGAGCGCGAGATAGAGAAGAGTAGGGCCGTCGGTTGGCCGGAGTTGGCGAGCCGTGTTCAGGGCAGCGAGCGCGGGGGTGAAATCGTTATCGAGATAGAGGCAGAAGCCGAGCAGGAAGTGGGCGGCGGGGGAGCGCGGGGCGAGCATCGTGGCGCGGGCGAGATAGGTGCGGGCTTGCGGTGCTTGGTCGAAGGCGAGTTGGATGCGGCCGGCCAGGAGCAGCGCTTCGAGGTTTGGGGGCTCCTGCAGAATGGGTTCAAGTGCGGCCCACGCTTCGGCGGGGCGCTGCTGGCGGAGGAGTTGCTGGACCGTGGCGAGATCAGAAGGCATGATAGCGATCTGCCTTCAGTTTAGTCGCGCGCCACTTGGCTACGATCTCCACCCAGTCGGCTTCGGTGTGTTTGCCGAGGCCAAGGACGACGCGCGGATCGTGAGCGCTGAGGTAGCTGCCGTGCGAGTTGATCCGCTTCTGCCGGATGACGCCGCCGGCAGACCAGCGCACGATGGCTCCGGGGACGAGCGCCGGATGGGAGAGTCCGAGCCAATGGTTGGTAGGATGCGGTGTGCCGAGACAAATCACAGGCGCTTCGCCGTTATTGGCGATGACGAAATCGAGATGACCGTCGTTGTTGAGATCGCCGAGAGCGAGGCCGCGGGCCGGGAGATCGGCGCCGATACGGGAGACGGTGAACTTGCCGTGGTTGTTCTCGAAGTAGAGCGTCGGCTCCTTATGGGTCAACGTCTGCGAGAGCGTTTCGATGCGGTCGTCCGGATGGCCATTGACGATCAGTAGGTCCTCGTCGCCATCGTGGTCGCGATCGAAGAACTTGAGGCCCCAGCCGGAGTACATCTGCGTCGCGGTGCCGATGCCTGTCGGGCCGGCCTGATCCGAGAAGTTGAGCCCGTCGAGGTTGCGATAGATAGAGAATCGCTCCCGGTTGAAGTTGGCGACAAAGAGGTCTTCGCGGCCGTCGCCATCGTAGTCGGCGGCGTCGACCCCCATGCCGGAGCGGGGATTGCCGTCGGCGGAGTAGGCCACGCCGGAGTCAAGGCCGATCTCTTTGAACTTCAACTCGCCTTGATTGAGGAAGAGGAAGTTGGCGACCGAGTCGTTGGCGACGAACAGATCGAGGAGGCCGTCGTTATTGATGTCAGTGGCGACGGCGCCGAAGACTTTGCCGAGGGCGGCTCCAATGCCGGACGTCGCCGAGATGTCGTCAAAGCGGCCCTGACCGCGGTTGCGATACAGCCGGGAGGGATGCGCGGGATAGCTGAGCGGGTGGCAGTAGTGGAAGACACTGTTGTACTTGCAGGCCGGTTCGATGGTTGGATCATAGGCGGCGAAGTGGCCGAGGAATAGGTCGAGGAGGCCGTCGTTGTCGGCGTCGAAGAAGACGCTGACAGTCCACAGGCCGGGCTCGGCGATGGACGAAGCGGAAAATTTACCGTTGCCGTGATTGCGGTAGAGGATCGGCGTGCCCCAGCCGGTGACGAGCAGATCGGGGTGGCCGTCGTTGTCATAGTCGGCGGTGGTGACGCCCAGGCCAAAAACGTCTTTGCGAAGGCCTGCTTCGGCGGTGACGTCGGTGAACTTGAGATTGCCTTCGTTCCGGAAGAGGGCGTTGGGGAAGGCGATATCCATGCGGCCATCGCCGTTGTAATCGAAGATAGCGGCGCCCGGGCCCATGTTTTCGGGAAGACGGCGGCGGTCCGTCAGGCCGTTGTCGTGCCGGTAGGAGAGCGTAGGACCGGAAAGAAAAAGCGCCGCCCCCGTAAGGAGAGCGGCGCTGAAAAGAAGCGGCCAGAACATGGTTAGAACTGGAAGCGGGCTACAACCTGACCATTGCGGGGCGGGCTGAAGACGCTAGCTGGGTTGATGCGGCCGTAACCAGCCGTCACGTTGCCATTAGCGTCCCGATTCGTGGTGGCGAAGGGGTTGCCGGCGTCGGGGTTGTTCAGGAACGTGCGATTGAACACGTTAAAGAACTCGCCGCGGAAGCTGATGACGTAGCGCTCCTTGATGCGGAACATGCGTCCGAACGAAAGCTGCTCGTCGGGACGGCGAGCGTAGCGATAGTCGTTGTAATAGGCCGCCGCGGTTCCCCACTGGCCGGGGCCAGCGTCGACCCAAGCACCGGGGTTGAGTGAGAGTTGCTTGAACGGATCGATGCTCTTTCCGTCGTTGAGATCCTGCAGGAACAGCGGCTGACCCTCGACACGATTCATGCGCGTGCCGCGGAACAGCAGACTGCCCAGAGCGTTGTTCGAATTCGGCGCCTGGATGGGGAAGCCGCTCGAATAGCGGAGGATGCCGCCCAGGGTCCAGCTGCTCAGGAAGGCCTTGGTGGCCCAGTTCTTGTTCCAGCGGGGGGAGTCATAGTTGAAGCCGACAACGAGGACCTGTGGCTGGTCATTCAACGAGAACGTCTTCTGGTTCGGGCGGTTATAGACGTCGTTGACGGGAACGATACCGCCGCTCTGGGTCTCGACGTTGGTCAGGTTCTTGGACCAGGTGTAAGCCAAGGTGCCGGTGAGGCCCTTCGAGTAGCGCTTGGTGACCTTGATTTGAAGCGAGTCATACCAGGTGTTCCCCAGAGGGGCCCAGAGGCTGCCGAGGTTGCTGAACTGCGGATACGGCCGCAGCGACTGCGCTAGGGTGGCGGAGTTCGGGAAGCTGGCGTACGGCTTCTGGAACCCGCGTGCAATCACTCCCGCATTATCGATCCGCGCGGTCAGCAGGCCACGGTCGGGGGCCGAGTTGATGTCTAGTCCGGCGGCCCGGATCCGTTCCGGCGTGAGGCCGTTGTAGTCGTTGAGGCCGTCGGCGCGGAACCAAGCTCCGCGATTGCCGACGTAGGCGACCTCGGCCACCAGGCTGGAACCAAATTCCCGCTGCAGACTTAGATTCCAGTTCGCCATCCGCGGAGGACGGCCGCTGTTGGGATCGACCAGAGCGGGCGGAGAATTGATCTGTCCCGGGCTCGGTCGAATACCAGCGTCGTAGCTGGCGAACGTCAGCTCGTTGACGTTGTAGGAAAGACCGTTGCGGAACGAGACGCCGGGTTCTGCGAATGCTGGGTTCGAGAAAGCGATGGTGTTGAAACCCATCCCGAGCGAGTTGCCACCGCCGATGTAGGCGAAGTTGGCGACTTGTGCATAACTGACGGCGAACCCGGCGCGGGCAACCCATTTCGGCGCGAACTGGTACGCCATGCCGAGGCGGGGACCGAAGGCGTAGGGGTACGTGTTGCTGATGGAGCAGTTGCAGCGGCCGTTGCCATAGCCCGCGTAGCGAGTGGCGCCGGGAAGGTTGCCGGCGGCCGGGTTGCGGCCTTCGGGATCAAACATCGAGGTACGCTGGTGCAACTCGTCCGAGGCGGGTTGATAGTCGTAGCGAATACCGTAGTCCAGGGTGAGCTTGCGGGTTAGTCGCCAGGTGTCCTGAACGAAGAAGCCGAGAGTCGGGCGTCGGTACTGGGGATCCTGCGGGTTGGACACGCTCGCTGTATTGGCGTTGCCCAGAAGGAAGCTGGCGTAGTTAAAGCCGACGTCTCCACCTTGCAGCGCGACGCCCTGAAGCGCGGGCATGGAGGTCTGAGCTGTGGAGAAACCGAAGACGCCAGCTACGCCGCCGGTGGAACGGTTGGTGAAGTTGTCCATCTTCCATTCGCCGCCGAACTT
>JBBQRA010000188.1:0-12043 GCA_038215275.1 Bryobacterales bacterium
TCCTATCATTATTCCGAAACTCTACAACGGAAAGAACCGGTCGTTCTTCTTCTTCGACTACGCCGGCCTCCGTACCGGCCGCGGCATCGCCACGGTCAACTCCGTTCCCACTGCCCAAATGCGCAATGGCGATTTCAGCCAACTGATCGCCGCAGGCGGACCGAATCTCACGATCTTTGACCCCCGCAGCACCCGCACGGTACCCGGATCCACCACCCCCGTCCGCGATCCCTACCCCGGAAACATCATGCCGGCCTCGGCCATCAATCCTGTAGCCCGCAATGTGCTCAGCATCTACCCTCTGCCGAATAGCCCCGGCCGCGTCAACGGACTGTTCGACAACTTCACCTCGGTGCCGAACCGCACCGTCAGTGACAACGTCTATACCGGCCGTTTCGATCAGGTCGTCTCCTCGAAGGACAACGTTTTCTTTCGCTATACCTATAACAACTACAACCTCCAGGCGCCGCAGGGCCAGGCCAACTGCTGTCTCCCCACCCCGGCCGATGCCGCTTCTCGCTTCACACTTGGACCGTTCGTTGCGGGCGGGCAAGACACCCTGCTAACCACCCAGGGCGCCGCCTTGAATTGGACCCACATCTTCAAGCCTAACCTCCTCCACGAGTTCCGCTCCGGCTTTGCCCGTACCAACCCGCTCACCACCCAGCAGGACATCGGCATCAACGCCGCTACCTCGCTCGGTATCCGGAACATCAATTTGAATCGGCAGTCCTCCGGTATCCCGAACATCAACATCGCCGATATCACCGGTCTCTCCGGTGGTCCGGGCTTCTTGCCGGTCAATCCCAAGCAGACCCACTATCAGCTCGATAGCGCTTGGAACTGGACCGTCGGCCGGCACACCCTTAAGTTCGGCTGGCACATCGTCCGCCGCGACGCTCAGCCCTTCGTCAACGAGGCCGTCCGCGGCGTGATGAACTTCAACCGCGCCTTCACCTCCAATCCTTCGAGCCCAGCCACTTCCGGCTTCGGTCCAGCCACGTTGCTGACGGGCTTCATGAACAGCGGCAACCGCGCGGGCCTGTTGGAGCCCTACTACCTCCGGATCTGGGAGAACTCACTTTATATCCAGGACGACATTCGAGTCAGCCGCCGCCTCACCCTCAACATCGGCGTCCGGCATGAAGTCTTCATGCCGGAGACAGAAAAGTACGATCGGCTGCCGAACTTCGATCCCGGATCCCTGTCCATGATCTACGCCGGAGAAAATGGAGTCTCCCGCTCCGCCAACAAACAAACGAACTGGAAAAACTTCGGTCCGCGCATCGGCCTCGCCTACGACCTCACGGGCAATGGCAAAACCATCTTGCGCGCCGGCTACAGTCTCGTCTATTTTCCGGACCCCGTCACCGCCAATGGCCAGATCGGTCTCAATATCCCGATCTTCTTCACCCAGTCGCTGGCCTACCCGGACTTTCCCATCGGCATGCAGAACGTGGCCACCATCGACAACCCCTTTCCGTTGCCCCAAGCCGTCAAGCCCCGCACCACGGCGGAGCTGAACGCGCTCTCCCCGGCGCCCCGAATCAACGGCCACTCCTTCGAGAACCGGACTCCGTACATGCAGACCTGGACCACCAACATCCAGCGCCAACTGACTCAGTCGCTCATGTTCGAGATTGACTATGCCGGATCCACCGGTATGAACCTGGCTCACGCCTATAACCCGAACGAGGTGCAGCCCGGCCCCGGACCGCTCGCCCCTCGCCGGCTCATCCAGCCTCTGAATAACATCGTCAACATTTTTTTCGTGGATTACCGCGCCCGCAGCTCCTACCACAGCATGCAGCTCAAGGCTACCAAGCGTTACGAAAACGGCCTCCAGTTCCTGGCAGCCTACACCTGGGGCAAGTCGCTCGACTACACCGGCTCCGTCGGTAGTGGCGGCGGCAACTCCGGCGGTCCGCAAACGGTCACCTGTCTCGACTGCAACCGCGGCCCCTCCGGTTTCGACGTTCGCCACCGCGCCGTTTTCAGCTACGTCTATGACCTGCCGTTCGGCAAAGGGAGGAAGATGGATGCCGGCAACCGATTCGCCAATAGCATCATCGGCGGCTGGCAAATGAGCGGTATCACCACCCTCACCACTGGCCGGCCCTTCACCCCCGGCCTCGCTGCCGGCGTCAACAACGGCGCTCCAAGCTGGCCCAACCGCTTGGCCTGCTCCGGCAAGCTCGACAACCCCACCCCGGACCGTTGGTTCGATCCGGGTTGTTTCGCCGCCCCTCCTGCCTTCACCTACGGCAACGTCGGCCGAGGCATTCTCTACTCGCCGGGGAACGTCAATTTCGATACGTCGTTTGTGAAGAACAACCGTTTCGGCTCCGGCGAACGCTTCAACGCCCAGTTTCGCTTTGAAGCCTACAACCTGTTCAACACGCCGTACTTCGGGTTCCCGAATGCGTCCATCGGTTCTCCCACCGCCGGTCGCATAACGTCCACCGTCGGCGAAAACCGCAGCCTTCAGCTCGCCCTCAAATTTGAGTTCTGATAAAAAACGACCCCGGCAGGACCCTTTCCGGGTGCTGACGGTTCTTTTCTCAGCTGGTTCAAGTGCCCTCCACCTTCCCGGGCGGAGGGCACTTGCTTTTTGCAGTTGCGGCTTGTAACAGCAGAGTCGAAGCCACCGCGGAAGATCACGCGAGACCATAGGTCACTCTGCCATCCGCCGGTCGGAATAGCCAAATCAGGATCCGTCGGCGGGCGCGCGCAGTCCGACTCTTGCATTCTTTTCGAGAATGGAGTTAACTATAGTTAAGTCCGTTCTTGGAATTTATGTTTACTGATTCGCCGCGCTCGCTTGGTGAGATCCACGGCTCCGTACCCACCGCCGCCACTTCCTCTTGGAAGCGGCTCCTAGCTTTCGGCGGTCCCGCCTACCTCATAAGCGTCGGCTACATGGATCCCGGCAACTGGGCCACCGATCTCGAAGGCGGAGCGCGCTTCGGCTACCAACTCCTCTGGGTGCTGGTCCTGTCTAATCTGATGGCGATCCTGCTCCAGACGCTCTCCGCCCGGCTCGGCATCGTCGCCCGCCGAGACCTCGCGCAAGCATGCCGCGAAGCCTACCCCCGTCCCGTCGCCGGCATTCTGTGGGTGCTCTGCGAAGTCGCCATCGCCGCCTGCGATCTCGCCGAGATCCTCGGCGCGGCCATCGCGCTCCAACTTCTTTTCAAACTCCCCTTGCTCTGGGGCGTCCTGCTCACCGCTGTCGATACGTTCTTCATCCTCTTCCTGCTCCAACTCGGCGTCAAACGTTTCGAGTCCATCATCCGTTGGATCATCGGCGTCATCGGAGCTTGTTTTATTGTTGAACTCTGGTTGGCTAAGCCAGTCTTAAGTGAGGTCGTTACCGGTCTTGTCCCGACGCTCACACCGGAGAGTCTTTACGTCGCCGTCGCTATCCTTGGCGCTACCGTGATGCCCCACAATCTCTACCTGCATTCGGCCCTCGTGCAAACCCGGGAAATCGACGATTCACCCGCCGCCAAACGCCAAGCCTGCCGCTATAATTTCTTCGACTCCGCCATCGCGCTCAATGCAGCCCTCTTTATCAATGTCGCTATTCTCGTCCTTTCCGCTGCGGTCTTCTATAAGCAAGGCGTGATTGTCACCGAAATCCAGCAAGCTCACGTGATGTTGGCGCCGCTCCTCGGCACCGCCGCGGCCAGCATCCTGTTCGCGGTTGCCCTCCTCCTCGCCGGGCAGTCATCTACCCTTACTGGAACCCTTGCGGGTCAAGTAGTTATGGAGGGTTTCCTCAACATCCGAATGCAGCCATGGATTAGGCGGGCCGTCACCCGCGGCGTAGCGATTATCCCGGCTGTCGCGACCATCGTCTTGTTCGGAGAAGGCGAAGTCTATCAATTGCTAATTTTTAGTCAAGTCGTCCTCTCTCTCCAGTTGCCCTTCGCTGTCGTGCCTCTCGTCCGCTTCACCAGCGATCGGACCCGCATGGGCGAGTTCGTCAGTCCGCTATGGCTCAAAGTTCTCGCCTTCCTCGTTTCTGCTGTTATCATTGGCTTGAACTGTTGGCTCGTAAGTCATTATATTAACGGTGTTTTGTTGTTTCCTGTTATCGGCCTAGGTGGACTCCTGGTCTACCTACTGATGGAGCCCTTCCTGGCTGCCCGGCGGCTGGCTGCGACCACGATAATGCCCGTCGAGCCGCTCCCCTTGCTCGAAATTCCCCGGTACGAACGCATCCTCGTGCCGCTGGACCATTCCGCCAAGGATGCCATCGCCCTCCGCCATGCGGCAGCCTTCGCCCGGCAGCACGACGCTCGTCTCCTGCTCGTCCACGTCGAAGACGATGCCACTAGCCGAGTTTATGGCGCGATGTCGTCCACGGCGGAGGTTCAGGCCGGTAGAGATTATTTGACATCTGTCATGCAAGTTCTGGAAAAACAATCGGTTAGGGCTGAATTGTTAATTTATCACTCGAATCGAGCCGCCGACGAAATTATCCGTGCCGCCCGCCAGTACAACGTGGACCTTATCGTGATGGGCTCCCACGGACACGGTCGCCTTGCCGACCTCATCTATGGCGAAACCATAGAACGGGTTCGCCACGCGGTGCCCGTGCCGCTGCTCGTTGTGCAATGAACCCACGCCATGTGTCGAACGTATCCAGTCGTATCGGCCGACTACTGCGTATCCAGTTGAAAACAAAACGCGGCTCAAACGGTACGGAGCATGCATCAATTGGGGTAGTGAATCGTATCGCCTTCACGCTCGCCCTTCTTTCCGTCGCCCTACCCGGTGCTACGCTGCAGAAGCTGTCGTTTGACGAGATGGTCGGCCATTCCACGGCTATCGTTCGCGCGAAAATCGGCCCTGGTTCCGGTCGCCAGCATGGCGCGCTCGTTTACACTCACCACACAGTCACGGTCCTCGAATCGTGGAAGGGTGCCCCTGACGTGTCCATCGACGTCGTTGTGCCCGGTGGCCAGGTCGGCCGTCTCCAACAGTCGGTCGCCGGTGCCCCCCTGCTCACCCCCGGCAGTGAATTGGTCCTCTTTCTGTGGAAATCCCGCTCTGGCTTGACCCACGTCATCGGACTCTCACAAGGAGTTTTCCAGCTCGAGCGCAACGCCTCCGGTACGGTCATTCTAAACCGGGCTCCCCTAGCCGCTAGTCTGGTTGCCCCCAACGGCAGGTTGACCCACGACGACGGCATGACCATGCCGATGACCGAGTTCCGCACGCGCATGTCCTCTGCTCTTGGGAGGTCGCGGTGAACCTCCGGCGCTCACTCGCCGCCTTACTCCTAACGAGCAGCCTCGCCTCGGGCTACTACCACTTTGTCCGGTTCTCCAGCCGCAACGCTCCGTTCAGCCCGATCGTCGAGAAATTCGACCTTGCGGTCCTTCCCGAAAAGACTCTGACTTATCAGATCGCCGAAAACGGTCCCATCGCCCTCGCCTCCGGAGACTCGTTTCCCGCCCTCGTCAGCCAGATTCGGGCTGCCGCCAGGGTTTGGAGCGAAGTCGAGACCTCTGAGCTGCGTCTGCGTTTTGGCGGCCTCTTTTCGCCGGGCCAACCACTGCCGTCAACTCCCGGCGTCGATGTCGTGTTCGAAGAACTGCCTCCCGGCGTCAACGGCTACGGCAGCGTCACGGTTCGTGGCGACCTGCTCCCAGGCTCTAATTTCGTGCCAATTCAGCGCTCGCAAATCGTGCTGAACCGCGAACTCGCCAACCGGCCCAGTTGGGGCTCCGCCTTCTTTCTCACCGCCGTGCATGAGTTCGGACACGCGCTCGGTCTGCAGCACTCGTTCACCTCCGGAGCGATGGCCACGGAAATCACCCGCGGGACCACCAAGATCCGCCCGATTACCCCGGACGACGCCGCCGGGATCTCCGTCCTTTACCCCACCGCCGCCTTCCGCCAGAAACTTGGTGTCATCACCGGCCGGGTCACTTCGGGCGGCGGTGGAATCGCCATGGCCTCCGTCGTCGCCATCGCCCCGCGCGGCGCCGCTATCAGCGCGCTCACCAACCCGGACGGTACCTTCAAGATCGAAGGCCTCCCGCCGGGGCAATATTACGTTTATGCCCACCCGCTCCCCAGCGCGCTGCAGGGTGAACCGACTCCCGGCAACATCCTACCGCCGCTAGACCCCACCGGCCGTACGTTTGATTTCGGATCCAACTTCGATACCCTCTTCTTCCCGGCCTCGCGTGCCCCGTTTGTCACCGTTACGGTCACGGCGGGCGAACCATTGGAGAACATCAACTTTTCGGTGAACCGCCGGACAACTCCTGGCATTCATAGCGTGCAGACCTACAGTTTCCCAGGCCAACTGGCCGTGAAGCCCGCGCAGCTCTACTCGACCGATGGCCCTCGCAACTTCCTCGTCGCGACGGGGGTCGGCCTGGTCCAGGACAACCAGCCTGCCCCGGGCTTACAGATCACGACGATAGGCGGCTTCGCCTCTGTTCCCTTGAATGGGCTTCGCCCGTATTCGCCCTCGCCCGCTTACTACCTGCAGGTCGGTTTCCAATTCGCGCCATTCGCTCAGGAAGGTCCCGGGCATCTCATGTTTAGCCGTGGCACTGACCTCTACGTTCTACCCAATGCTCTCCGTTTGGCGCAGCGTCCCGCCCCACAGATTGATTCCATTACGTGGCGCCCCGAGGATTCAGCCGCCTTGGTCACTGGCCAGAACTTCGACGCCGATACCCGGATTCACTTCGACGGTATCCCCGCCACCCATCGCACCTTCGATGAACAAGGCCGCTTGATCGTCAGCTTGCCGCCGGCGCCCCCCGGCCATCGGTCGGCCGTGGCGGCGTTTAACTCCGACGGGCAAAGTTCCCTCTTCGTGCATGCGCCGTTTGATTATGTGTATGAAGGACTCACCGAGGCCTCATTCGTCGGCGAACTCACCCTCTCAACCTCCACTCTCCCCGCCGGCACCGAGTCGCTCGTCGAAATCACGGCCCCGCAACTCGGCGCGACCGCGCAAAGCGCCATCCAGGCAGGCTTCAGCACCAGTGATATCCAGGTTCGTCGCTTCTGGACCGCCGCCAATGGCCGCATCCTGGCCAACGTCTGGGTTAGCCCGGCCGCGGCCGGATCCTCCGCCAAGCTCACGGTTTCGAACGGGTTGCGCCTGCTCAGCCAGCCCAACGCGTTGCAAGTAACGGCCAGCCCCGCCCGCCTGATTCAAGCTGCTCTGCCCCCAGGCGTCACCGGCCTGGTTCCCGGTAGTGCGGGCCAACTATTGGTCAATAGCCCGCAGTTGGCTGGCTCACCGACCGTTTCGCTCAATGGCCAGCCAGCAATGGTCATCTCTTATGATTCCGGCATCCTCTCGTTTGCTGTGCCCGCCAATTTGCCTACCGGCCCCATCGCCGTCCGCGTAGGTATGGCCGGTGAAGTCGCCTTGCCCCTCGGCGTCCAAGTGCTGCCGCCCCCCGCTCTCATCACTTCTGTCATCGCCGGTATCAATCAGACCATCAGCGAGGCCCGCCCGGCCCGGCCCGGCGAGATTCTCACCGTCACCGTCTCCGGTCTCCCGGAATCCATCTCCGCCTTCGGCTCCACGCCGCGCCTGACTCTCTCCGTCGGCGGCATCGACCACCGGACTATCTCCGTCACCGCCCTCGGTTCCGCCGTCCAGTTCCAATTCATCCTGCAGAACTCGGTGCCCACCGGCAACCTCCCCTTGAGCGTCACCATCGACGGCGTCTCCGCCAGCCTGCCCTCACTCCCCGTTCGCGGCCTCAACTAGCCACTCGTACAGCATCGGCCTAGCGAACTCCTGGTTCACTGGCAGGTGGCAAGTCTCGACATAGCAAGGTTGCCGTCTCCAAGGGTGCATCCCGCGATCGCGATCCAGCAAATTTCCCCCTCGCGGCTGATACGCTTCTCGTCCTCCTGTCACACCTACGCAGGACGAGATTATGCAAACTCAAACCGTCGCCTCCTGGACCGAACCCGAAGGCCGCTACGAGCTCCTGTTCCATCCCACCGGCGCTCCCGCCCCTGCCGAACCCCTGAGCCCTCGCGAAATCGAGGTCGCCCAACTCGTTGCCGCCGGACTCCCCAACAAAATCATCGCCCACGAACTGGGCATCTCCAACTGGACAGTATGTACCCATCTGCGTCGCACCTTCTCGAAACTCGGCGTGACCACCCGCGCGGCGATGGTCGCCCGGCTGCATCAAGCCGGCTCTCTACGCTGACTTCCCCGCACGTTTTTCCCCGGTCTGCTGCTAACATGAATGCTGCCGGGACGTCTGTGGAACAATCGTCTTTCAATTTTGAGTATCTGGCCCGCCTGAAAGATCAGGAACCAGACACCGAAACCCACTTCGTGAATCACTTCACGAACGTGCTCCAGGCCCGTCTGCGCTTCCAGCTCCGTTCCCGCCAATTGATCGATGACGTCTGCCAGGAAACCCTCCTCCGCGTCCTCATCCACGTCCGCCGCGGCACCCAAATCGAGCGCCTCCCGGCCTTCGTCCACGCCGTTTCGAAAAACGTCGTCCTCGAAGCTCTTCGCGGCCAGCAGAAGCACTCCACCACCGAACAAGAGTTCCCCGATCTACCCGACGTCCGGATCGATTTCGACGCCTCCCTCATCACCAAACAGCGCCAAGCCGCCGTCCGCCAGGTCCTCGCGGAACTCCCGGACAAAGATCGCCGCATCCTCCAACGCCTCTTCCTCGATGAAGCCGAACGCGACGAACTCTGCGCTGAACTAGGTGTCGACGGCGAGTATCTCCGCGTCCTCCTCCATCGCGCCAAACTTCGCTTTCGTACCGCCCTAGCCCGCACCCGTACAGCCGCCGTTAGCGTCCTTTCGTTTTTGGTTTAATACGAAACGAAAGGCCACGGGGAGTCACTTAAAGGAAAATGCCCGTCATGGATCACGATCAAGCAGAGCGAACCCACGCCGCTGAACGGTACGCTCTCCGCGAAATGCCGGCCGAGGAAGCCGAAGAGTTCGAACTGCACTACTTTGGCTGCCGCGCCTGCGCCGATGAGCTCGAAACGCTTCGCGCCCTAGCCGTCAACACTCGCGCCATTGAAGCCGCTGAATCCGGCAAAGTGCTTTCTTTCCCCTCCCCGTCTTCTGCACCCTCCCGCTCCCGTTGGTGGCCTGCCGCCACCGCCGCCGGCTGGCTCGTCGCCGGTGTCCTCGGCTGGCAGCACTATCTGCACTCTCCCGCCGGCTCCGGCCCGGAAGCCATGGCCGCCTACGCCCTCCGCAGCGTCTCCCGCGGCGAGCCCAACCGGGTCACCGTCGCTCCAGGCATCCCCCGCTTCGCTCTCTATCTCGACCCCGTCTGGGATGCCCGGCCCCTCTCCTACCAACTCCAGCTCAGCGGGCCCGTCCAACGCACGGTCACCGTCCCCGCCCCGGCCGGCGGACAGCCGCTCTATCTCTCTCTCGACAGAAACGCACTTCCGCCCGGTCTCTACCAGCTAACCGTCGCCGACCCCGCCGGCGCACGCCTCGCCGGTCTCGAATTCGACTTACAATTACCCTCAGCTCACTAAACTATGGAACGCTTTCTCTTTCACTCAGAAGCCTATGCCCTCACCGGCCGTTTCACCCTCCCTTTTGAAGAAGTCATCCCGGTCCAGGCCATGGCCACCCTGCCCATTACAGGCGGCTTCGGCAGCGTCCAAGTCGAGAATTTCGACTTCCGCCGCCTCGTCAGCTTCCGCCGCGCCACCGCCTCGGTCTCGGGCGGGCAGAGCAAACAGGATCGCGACGGCCGCGGCCCATTCGTTAGCCGTTCCACCATCGAAATTGAAGGCTTTAATGTCCTGGGCATGGTCACCGCCGCGAAGATCTTTGCCACCGTCAGCACCTCCATCCCCTTCTCGGGAGAAGAGGCCTCCCTCTACGTCCAGGCCGGCTTCGAGGACCTCCGGATCGCCGGCGAACCCGTAAAACTAGAACTCGACACCGAGTACTTCAATCGCTTCCCCCAATGGTCCGCTCTCACGGCCGAAGTCGCCAAGAGCGCGCCCAAAGGACTCAGCCTCCCCGTCGGCTCCTCCTTCCGCAACGATGTTCTTGGGTTCACCCTTGCCCGGGGTAGCGTGCGGGGATGCAAGGCCACGGAGATATTCATCCCCAACTTTGGAACCATCTCGCTCGCCGAAATGTTCATCACCCCCTACTCCCGCCGCATCAGCATGATCCGCATCGAACTCGGCTGCCCCGAAGAGGGCCTGCTCGAAGCCGGTGGTACCGGCGGCAATGGTGTTGGCTGGCCGTAATGCGCCGCTTGGTTCTCCTGCTGCTGTTGCTTTCCAGCTGCCGCTCCACCGATCCCGAACAGCTCTTTCAGCAGGCCGAACTCCAGTTTCAGCAGAGCCAGTGGGCCGCCGCCCTCAAGACCCTCGATCGCGCGCCTCATACACCCCGCTTTCTGCTGCTCCGCGCCGAAGTGCTCCTCGGCCAAGGCGATCGCGCCTCGGCCGAGGCTCTTCTCCCCCAAGAGCCGTACTCGGAGGCGGCTCTTGAGGGCCGGCGCCTCATGCACCTCGGCAACGCCGCCCGCCTCCGCGGCGATACCGCCGAATCCCTCCGCCTCCTCCGCACCGCTCAGCCCCTCGCCGGTAATGACAAGGCCCTCGCCATGGGCATCGATCTCCGCCTCGCCCTCACGCTCACCCGGCTCAACGATTTCCCCGCCGCCGAATCCGCCGCCCGTCGCGCCCTCGCCTACGCCGAAAAGCAAAAGCTCCCCCACGTTGAACTCCAAGCCCTCGGCAACCTCGGTTACGTCGCCCTTAACGCTCATCGCTACGAGGAAGCCATCGCCTGGTTCGAACGCGTCCGCCGCCTCTCCCGATCGACCGGCAACGAAGAAAAAGCCCTCGGCAACCTCGCCCTCTGCTACGCCGGACTCGGCGACCACGACCGCGCCCTCGACCTCCTCCTCCGCGCCGAACCCCTCGCCGTCGCCGCCGGCCAACAGCACGACGCCATGGTTTGGCTCGGCCAAGCCGGCTCCATCCTGTTCGCCCGCGGCGATTTCCCCGCCGCCGCCGAACGCTTCCGCCGGGCCCTCGAAATCTCAGAATCCCTCGGCACCGCCTTCACCTCCGCCTGGGCCTACAGCGTCGCCCGCACCTATCTCGAACGCAACGACCTTCCCGGCGCCGAACCCTACCTCTCCCAAGCCGCCAAACTCGCCGACCCCAACGACCTCTCCCTCCGAGCCGCCTTCGCCCTCTCCCGCGCCCGCATCGCCGAAGCCCAGGGCCGTCTCCCGGAGGCCGAGTCCTCCTACCAGTCCATTGCCGCGAACACCCCCTTTGATCCCACCGACCGCCAGGAGGCTCTCGGCCGCCTCGCCCGTCTCTACGCCCGCACCAGCCGCCCCAATGAAGCCGCGGCCAAATACCGCGACCTCCTCGCCGTCGGCGAAGCCACCCGCTCCCGTCTCGAACGTGATGACTCCCGCCTCTCCTACGGCGCCAGCATCGCCGACCTCTACGCCGAGTACGTCGATTTCCTCATGGAGCGCGGCGAAACCCTCCCGGCCCTCGAAACCGCCGCCGCCATCCGTGGCCGCCTCCTCGGCGGCGCTCCCATCCGCGCCTCCGCCCTCCGCCAACTTTCTGCCGCCACCGGCCACGTCATTCTCTTCTACTCCGTCGGCCCCACCCGCTCCTGGCTCTGGACCATCACCCCCACCGCTGTCCACGCCAGCCTCCTCCCCGGCGCCGACACCCTCCGCCCCCTCCTCGCCAACTTCCGCCAACTCATTGAAGATCTCCGCGACCCCCGGCAAAGTGAAGACCCCACCCGTCGCCGGCTCACCGAACTTCTCCTCCACCCTGCCGCCGCTGCCCTCCCGCCCGGAGCCCACGTCTATCTGGTCCCCGACGGCCCCCTCCACGCCCTGAACTTCGAAACCCTCGCCGCCCCCCCCCATCCGGCTCGGTGCTGGGTTGAGGACGGGACCATCACCATCGCCCCCGCCCGCCGCCGCGGGCGGGGGCCCGGCCGCGCGGCGGCCCCCGGGGGTGGGCCGCGGGCCCCCCC
>JBBQRA010000189.1:0-12007 GCA_038215275.1 Bryobacterales bacterium
AACACTGCGGCCACTCTTTCCCGATACCATGCGCGCTTCGGAATTCTGGTACACGAATTCCTCGCCGATCAGGGTACCCGGGTAGAACCAGGCAGCTATTGCGGGCGGCTCGTTTGACGGAGTTTCGTAAAACACCAACTGCGTGTCGCCGCTGATGTCTTCCGACATCTTCTGGTTCGGGACCGCCAAGACCGTAGCCAGAGTCTTGGACTCATCCTCGTTCATAAACCGGACAATGTGGCGGTTGGCCTGGGAATCCGCCAATTGTACGACGTAGTTACCAGGCGGCAGTGTTGCCCCTGGAACCTGAATTGTTTCGTGAACCTTCAACCGGGTTTTCTTGTTCCAGACCGAGGCGTTCATTGCCGGTACTAAGGACAGTACGAGCAGAACAGCAATCGAGCCTCCAATTTTTCTCATTTTTCTTAAAGTCATCATCCCTCCATTTACTCCTTCGTGTTTCTGTATAGACACGAAACCGGGGCAGGCTCGACGCCTGTGTGGCCACATTAAGGTCTACATTTATGGGAGCATTTGCGCTGGGCTTGTGTTTCTGAATATTACGTATGTAACACGTTTCCGGCAGCCCGGGCGCCTTTCGTTCCTCGCTAGGCGCCGCCCGACGTTCCTGGGTCATGGATAATGTGACGGAGCCGGTGAAACTGTAATGGACGGCACCGGCTATTGGAGACGGCGACGGCGGGGTCCGGGCAGGTACTCGACGGCGAGGTGGTGGAGAAGCTGCCGGTAATGGACAAGTTCGTGCAACGGGTACTGCTGTGCATGCCGGGGATGACCAGCATCAACGGGCAACAAGTGATTGGGCAGCGGCAGCGGGCCATCGGTGGTTCGATGGACGGCGTGAGCGCGAGGAGCCGGCGGTGAGGCGAGACCGGTGTACGAACGGGAAATAATCCACCGGGCATTTCTGGAGCAATTGCCGCGGACTGGGCCGCTTGTGTATCACGAATGGGGCGCGCCATCCGCTCCATTTCCGCGGCCGAGTACTGCCGAGGGACTCTCACCCATTCAGCGTCACCCGCCGCTTTTGGAAAGCGGACAGATCATGTGTGAATTCGAGCGGACAGATCACATACTAGCGACATGAGACAAAACTCCCCATTGACTTTGTGAGCGCCCCAGCATAGGACCGTGGAGATGGGTCTGCAATGGAGCTATGAAACACCGTTTTCCACCAAATACGGGCAGCAGTCTCAGTTCGACCCGGAGGCGACGGATCCGCTGACGGGCCGCCGGGGAGCGATCGTCCATGGCAAGGGGAATCTGGCGAATCGCGACCTGAACAACTGCCAACCGCGGCTGGGCCTGGCATGGAATTTCCGTCCCCGGGCGGTGTTCCCGTCAAGCTTCGGGATGTACACGGTGGACTTGATGACGAACTCAGCGGGGCAGAACTTCGAAGAGTACAATGCAACGGCGAACGTGCAGCAGCTGCCTGGCGACCCGCGCCACGCGTTCCTGCTTTCGCAAGGGCCGGCACAGGTCCGGTTCAACACGGCGGCTGACGGGAGCGTGCCCTTCCAGGGAACGAACTACAGCGGGCGGAACGCGTCCTACTTCGACCCGAAGATGCGGATGCCCTATGTGAGTATGTGGTCGGCCGGTTTCCAGGTGCAGTTGTCGAAGACGTGGGTCGGCGAGGTGATCTATCAGGGCTCGTCCGGTGTGGGCTTGCTGAACAACTGGGACATGAACGTGGTTCCGTTGGACATTTCAACGAATCCGACTGTGTTGAACCAGGTGTTCGCCGCCGTACAGAACTATAAGCCATTCACGCAGTTCGGCGCCATTCAGGGGATGGTTCGGCCAAATGCTGTACAGCCAGCTGAACAGATGGTCGTGGACGATTACACGGTAGGAAGCCGTTTCCCGCTGGCGTCGCAGAATTCGTACTTCAACGTTGGAGCGCTCGCCTATCCTTCGGCGTTCACTGCGGGGACGATGGGCCGGAACGTGGTCGAGTCACCGGGCTTGCAGTGGACGCAGCTATCGCTATCGAAAACGATTGCGGTAAAGGAGCGGCTGCGGTTCACGGTGCGTTGGGACTGCAATAACCCGACAAAGCAACCGCAGCTGGCCGACCCCGGCGGGAGCTACAATCTGCAAGCGCTGGCGCAGTTTGGACGGTTCAATGGGATTGGCAGGGGCAGCTTTTCCGACATCGGGCCGGCCAGAATGCACCATGTAATTGTGGGACGATTTGAGTGGTGAAACTCTTACTGGCAGCAGTTGCAACGATTGAATTGTTCGGACAAGTGCCGACGACGGATACGAAGTTTACGGCTCCGTCGTTTGCATCACTCGAGGAATGGAAAGCCCGGCGAGCCGGCCTGCAGAAACAGGTGATGTCGGCCGCCGGCCTGCTTCCCTTCCCTGAGCGGAATCCGCTGAACGCGCAGGTGTTCGGCAAGCTCAGCTACGCGGACTACTCGATTGAGAAGGTATTTATCGAGACGCTGCCGGGCTTCTATCTCGCGGGGAATCTCTATCGGCCGGTGGGCAAGAAAGGCACGTTTCCCGGGATGCTCGCGCCGCATGGACACGCGCAGTATGGGCGGTTGGCCGATGACGAGTTGTTTTCCGTGCCGTCGCGCGGGATCAACCATGCGCGGCAAGGCTACGTCGTTTTCGCCTACGACATGATTGGCTATAACGACACGATGCAGTTGCCCCATGTGTTCGGCACGACGCCGCGGGAGCAATTGTGGAGCTTCGGGCCGCTGGGGTTGCAGACCTGGAACTCGGTACGGGCCTTGGACTTTTTGCAGACACTGCCGGACGTCGATAAAGACAGGCTGCTGGTAACGGGAGAGTCCGGCGGCGGTACGCAGACCTTTATGTTGTGTGCCGTGGATGACCGGCCGAAGTGGTCGGCGCCGGTGAACATGATTTCGTTGATCATGCAGGGCGGATCGCCATGCGAGAACGCGCCCAGCCTGCGCGTGGGCACCAACAACGTGGAGATCGCGGCACTGATGGCGCCGAAGCCGATGCTGATGGTGTCGGCGACCGGGGACTGGACGCGGAACACGCTGAAGGAAGAGCATCCGGCGATGAAGAAGATCTACGATCTCTACGACGCGGGCTCGCAGGTGGAGACTGTGCAGATCGATGCGCCGCACAACTACAACAAGGCGAGCAGGGAGCAGGTCTACAAGTTTTTCGCCAAGCACGTGCTGGGGGAAGGCGACCTGAGCAAGTACGGCGAGAAGCGGATCCGGCAGGAGAAGCTACAGGACATGTTGGTGTTTATGGGCCGGGCCCTGCCCGCAAATGCCTTGGACCTGAAGGGGCTTTTCTCGCAGTGGGTGGCGGCGGCGGAGAAGCAGAACGCGGCGGAACGGGACGTAAAGGCGATGCGGGAGCAGTTGGCCGTGGCGCTAGGGGTGCAATGGCCGGTGAAGGTGGCTACGGCGCCGGGGCAATACCAGAAAGGCAAAGGTGGGGCGGTGATCTCGATGGGGAGTGCAGGTCCGGGCGATGGCCGGACGGAACTGCGGCTGAATCTGCGGCCCGATACTCCGGCAGCGGAGATGGAGACGCGCTACTACCTGACGTTCAACCGGAGCGACGATGCCAAGCGGGTGCAGGACATTGTGACGGCGGTTGCCTGGCTGCGGCAGCAGGGCGAGACGGAGATTACGATCAAGGGCCAAGGCAAGGCGGCGGTGCTGGCGACGTTTGCGGCGGCAGCGATGGAGCAGCCCGTGCAGCTCGATGCTCCGTTGGGTTCGTTCCGCGGTACGGATGATGAGATGATTGCCAACTGCTTCGTGCCGGGTTTGCAGAAGGCAGGCGGCATTCAGACGGCGTTGCGGGTTTTGAGCGCGCGGTAGCCGCGGAAGAAGCCTTGGCGAGTCCGGCCTTCGATGAGGGGGCCGGCGTTGCGTCGACCCACGCACAGATGGATTCCGGCGGGCGAGGGAGGTGAATCAGCGACGCGGCGAAGAGGCTGGAGCGGAGAGACATGCTAGCATCGGGCGGAGATGAAGAAAGTGGCTGTGATTACGGGGGCTTCGGCGGGTTTGGGGGCGGAGTTTGCGCGGCAATTGCACGGGCTGGGGTATGCGCTCTTGGTCGTGGCGCGGCGGGCTGAGCGGCTAGCGGAGATCGAGGGTGAGCGTTGGGTGGCTGACTTGAGCGTGGAGGCAGAGGTGGAGCGCCTGGCCGCACACTTGGAGAGCCGAGGCGACGTCATGATGCTCGTGAACAATGCGGGCTTCGGGACGCTGGGATACCTGGCGGAGACGGCGATCGCGGACCAGATGGCGATGCACCGGTTGCATGTGCTGGCCACGGTTCGGCTGCCGCGGGCGGTGTTGCCGCAGATGATCGGGCGGGGGACGGGAGCGATTGTAAATGTCAGTTCGGTGGCGGGCTTTGCGCGGTCGGCGAACAACGTGAGCTACTGTGCGACGAAGGCGTGGACGAACGCGTTCAGCGAAGGGTTATGGCTGGAGCTACAGGGGACGGGGGTGACGGTGCAGGCGCTGTGCCCGGGGTTCACTTTCACCGAGTTTCACGATGTGATGGGGAGCGACCGGGCGAAGCATCCGCACTGGATGTGGATGAGGGCCGAGTTTGTGGTTAGGGAGTCTTTGAATAATTTAGGGAAATTGTTTGTGGTGCCGGGGTGGAACTATAAGGTATTCGTGGCGGTGTGGACGAAACTGCCGGGGTGGTTGCGGATGCGGGTGGAGCGGCGGCGGGAGAATCACGAGACGGTCTAGATCGGTCTGGTCCGAGAGGAGCGGGTCAGTTTCACAAGTTCGCTGGAGCGGGTAACTCATCCAGGCTTAACCGCACATGTACGATCAGTTAGTTGGTCTATGAACAGGTTAACGCCGGGCGGTCAGCGAGCCGGAAAAGCCCGGGCGGGATTGTCGATTAACAGGCGCTCGGCCCAGCCGTCCGGGAGCAGCGGCAGGAAGTCGCTGTACAGGTAGGTGTAGCCGCGGAAATTGCCGCCATTCGGCTCACCCACGTGATACCACCCGGAGTCCTGGCTGATCAGCGTCTTGGACAGTAGGTCGCGCTCCGCCATAGCTTTCACGCAGCGGAGATGAAAATCGGCCGAGCGCGGCCCGATACCATCGAACTCCACCCAAGCGCCGGCGCGGGCGGCCTTGGCGTGGACTTCTGGATCCCGCTCGTTCTGGGCGTGCACCCACACAAAGTGCGTCAGTGGGCACTTCGCCTTGCTCAGGATTTCGAGTTGTTCCAGCGCGGCAACGCCGTCTCCGGTGTGCGAGGCGAGCGGCAGGCCGGTTTCGCGGCTCGCAGTGGCGGCTGCTTCGACAAGCTTTCGGCTGAGGGGCGGGAGCGGACCGCGGTCGACGCCGATCTTGATGAAGCGGGGCTTAGTGCCTTCGACGCCGTCCTTATGCTCCTGGATGAACCGGCGGGCCAGTTTCGATGCCGACTCCGACTTGGCGTAGTCCGGAAGAAAGATAAACTCACGGGCGGCGTAAAGGCCCGTGTTAGTCCAGAGTTCGACACCGGATGCATCCGAGAGACGACGGAGCAGGCGCGGGTCGCGGCCCAGGAAGTTCGGGGTGCATTCGAGGAGACGGCGGCAGCCCAACCGGGCGACGGCCTGCAGATGAGGGAGCGCAAGGCGGAACACTTCGTCTGGATCGTAGCGTGAGCGGCTGACCTTGGCCGCGCCGATGAAATCAACGAGGATGTGCTCATGGACCAGCGTGGAGGCAGGCGGCGGAGCAAGAAGAGAGGCGAAAAAATCTCGGCGTCGCATTTCCATATGATATGTGGATGCGTATTGTTTTGTGGCTGCTGCCCTCGCTCTTGTTTGCGCAGGCCGACTGGCGAACCTACCGGGGAGGACCCGGGCAAACCGGATCCTCGACTCTGAAACAGATCACGACTGGAAATGTGGCGAAGCTGCAACCGGCCTGGACGTTTGACACCGGGGACGCCGAGAAAGGCACGGAAATCCAGTGCAATCCGCTCGTGATTGACGGAGTGCTTTATGGGAGTTCGGCGAAGCAGAAGATCTTCGCTCTGAACGCGGCCACGGGGAAGCTGATTTGGCAATTCGACCCGAGCGCCGGCAAACCCGCTCGCGGACGGAATCGGGGTCTGGTGCTGTGGCAGGAAGGCAACGACCGCCGATTGCTGTTCACGTGGAGGAACTGGTTGTTCGCGCTGGATCCGGCTACCGGCCAAGGGATCGACAGTTTCGGCAGGCAGGGCCGGGTAGACCTGCGAGAGGGCCTCGGCCGCGATCCGGAACGGGTTTCGATTTCCGCACCGACGCCGGGGATTCTCTACAAGGACATGCTGATTCAGGGGTCGCTCGTGCCGGAGGGTCTACCCTCGGCGCCGGGCGACATCCGGGCCTACGACGTGAAGACGGGCGTGATCCGTTGGACCTTCCACACCCTGCCCCGGCCGGGCGAACCGGGCTATGAGACGTGGCCCAAGGACGCCTGGACGTATTCGGGCGGCACGAATTCCTGGCCGGGGTTGGCGCTCGATGAGAAGCGGGGTATCGTGTTTGCGCCGACGGGGTCGGCCTCGTTCGACTTCTACGGATCGAACCGGCATGGCGATAATCTTTACGCCAATAGTCTGCTGGCACTCGATGCGGCGACGGGCCAGCGGAAGTGGCATTTTCAGTTCGTGAAACATGACGTTTGGGACCGCGATCTACCAGCTCCTCCGACTCTGGTGACCGTGAAGCGAGGGGGCAAGACGGTGGACGCTGTGGCGCAGATCACGAAATCCGGGCACGTGTTTGTTTTCAATCGGGAGACCGGCGAGAGCCTGTTTCCGTTGACGACGGTGGACGTACCCGACAGCGATGTGGCGGGCGAAAAGCTGGCCCGGCAACAGGTGCTGCCGCTGAAGCCGGCTCCGTTCGCGCGGCAAGAGCTGACCGAAGAGATGATACCGAATCCAGTGGCGAAGGCTCGTTTCCGGCAGGTACGAAGCGGGCCGCAGTTCACTCCGCCGAGCAAGGAGGGCACTGTCATTTTCCCCGGTTTTGATGGCGGTGGCGAGTGGGGCGGGGCTGCGTTTGATGCCTCGACCGGGCTGCTCTATGTGAACGCCAATGAGATGCCGTGGATTCTTCGTCTGGTGCCGCGTCCGGCGACCAAGGGCGCCACCTCGGCCAAGATGCTCTACGTGCAGAACTGCGCCGCATGTCATCGGGAAGACCGAGTCGGGAGCCCGCCGGAGTTTCCCCAATTGGCGAAACTGGACGCGGCGAAGCGGACGGATCACGCACGGATCATCGCCAGGGGACAGGGCCGGATGCCGGGGTTTGGTCATCTACCGGCGGGCCAGCAGGAAGCGATTCTCGACTATTTGCTGACAGGCAAGGACACGGCGGCGGTAGGGGTCACCGGGAACTCGCTGATTGAGCAGGCTTATCAGACCGACGGCTACAACAAGTTCCTCGATCCGGACGGATACCCGGCGGTTAAGCCGCCGTGGGGGACCCTCAACGCGATCAACCTGAATACGGGTGAATACGCCTGGCGCCAACCGTTCGGCGAGTTTCCGGCCTTGGCGGACAAGACGACGGGCACGGAGAATTATGGCGGGCCGTTAGTGACCGCGGGCGGCTTGCTGTTCATCGGCGCGACAAACCACGACCGGCAGTTCCGGGCGTTCGACAAACTGACAGGCAAGCTGCTGTGGAAGACGACGCTTTCCGCGGGAGGGAATGCGACCCCGGCAACCTATATGGTAAACGGGAAGCAGTACGTGGTGATTGCGGCAGGAGGCGGCAAGAGCGGAGCCCCGAGTGGCGGCAGCTACCATGCCTTTGCGCTGCCCTAGCGCGTAATGTACAACCGGCAGAGTTGGACAAAGGTGGTCGCCAAGGATTTCAAGCGAAAGAACTGGGACCGCCCGTGCAGGCGGGCATGGTGGCTGACCGGGAGTTCGACAACCTCCATGCCCGAACGTTCTAGAACCTTGACGAGTTCCACACAGATGGTGCCGCTTGAGGACCGCAAGGGCTTTTCGGCGAGGAGCGCGCGGCGGAAGAGGCGGAAATCACAGTCGATGTCGCGAAGTCGGACCCGGAACATGAAGCGGGCGAACTGGTTATAGACGGCGCCGATGGCCTTGCGATGCCAAGGATCCTGACGGGCGATCTTGTAACCGTTGACGAGTCCCACATGGGGCTGCATCGCTTCGAGAAGCGGCGGAAGGTCTCCAACGTCGTATTGACCGTCACCGTCGGTGTAGAAGATAAATTCCTTCGTCGCGGCGGCGAATCCGGTGCGGAGGGCACCACCATATCCCCTGTTTTCGGGATGGGTAATGACGCGGAGCTGGGGGCCATATTCCGTGTGGAGCTGGTCAAGCACCTCGCCAGTATTGTCCGCACTGCCGTCATTGACGACGATAACTTCAAAATCGTCGGCGAACTCTTTGAGGACGGCAAAGGTCTTGGCGATGAGCGGGATAAGCGAAGGAGCGTCGTTATATGCCGGGAAAAAGACGCTCAGGCTGTGAGCGAACCGCTGGGTTGACACAGCGGTCGCGGGCGGACGGACTGTTGCGGTCTTCGGCATTGGCGTACCAAGGATAACGATACTGGATATAAAGTTGCGCCGTCGATACTAGATTCGCTGTAAACAATTATTAAATTTACGACACAATGCCCCGGCGGACCGCACTGAGAACGAGTTCGGCGGCGCTATGGAGGCCCAATTTTTCCATGATCCGGGCCCGATGCGTTTCGATTGTGTGAAGACTGAGACTCAATTGATGGGCGATCTCTTTGTTGCTATTGCCTTCGGCCAGGAGCTGGTAGATATGGCGTTCCCTATCGGTGAGGCGTTCATAGCGATCGTCGAGGGACTCGTTAGGATTGCGCAGACGGAGAAAGCGATCCACTTCCGGGCTGAAGAAGCGGCGGCCCCGGCGGACGGCGAGGATGGCGGCGAGGAGTTCTTCCTCGACGCAATCCTTCAACACATAGCCATTGGCGCCTTCGCGCACCGCCCGGAGGACGTAACGTTCGTCGGCATGCATACTCAGCATGAGCACGGCGACGTTCGGGCAGTTCCGGCGAAGTTGCGTTAGCGCTTCGAGGCCATTCAGGCCTTTCATGCCCACGTCGAGCAGGGCGAGATCTGGCGCATGTTCTTGGGCAAGATTGATAGCCTCTACGCCAGTGCTGGCTTCGGCGACCACCTGTAAACCGGGTTGGGTCTCGAGGATCCGGCGGAGACCTTGGCGAACGAGCGTATGGTCGTCGGCAAGAAGAATGCGGAACGGCATCACGTGTGAACCTCCATGGCGGGCGCGGTTTCGATCGGTAGGCGAACAAGGAGCCGGGTGCCAGCTTGAGGCCGGGATTCCAACAAGAGAGCGCCGCCGAGCTTCTGGGCCCTTTCTTTGATCCCAAGTATGCCTGTTCCATGACGGGGAAGACCCCGGTCGCTGAGCAGGAAACCAACGCCGTCGTCCTGGACTTCCAGAAGGAGCGTGTGTTCGTCTTGAGCGAGGATGACACGGACCAGCGAAGCACGCGAGTATTTTTCGCAGTTGTGCAGCGCCTCTTGGGCGATGCGAAAGATGCAGGTTTTGGCGGCATCGGAAAGGTCTTCGCCAAGTTCGGCGCCTTCGAATTCTGTTCGAATCCCCGAGCGCCGTCCAAAGTCTTCCAATTGCCATTGCAGAGCGGCGCCCAGCCCAAGGTCGTCGAGTAGACTCGGCCGCAGGAGAAGGGAAATATCGCGAACCATGCGAATGGTTCGCTCGGCGAGTTCTCGGGCGCGGGCGAGGCGAGTATGGGCATTGCTATCAGGAAGCATCGACATGGCGTGCGAAATCTCCATCCGCAGTGCTGTGAGCGACTGGCCGACCTCGTCATGCAATTCCCGGGAGAGCGACCGGCGTTCTTCCTCTTGGATTTCGAGCAACCGCGCAGAGAGCTTTTCGAGTTCGAGCGAATGAATTTGGCGCTCGCGTTCCACGCGGGCAGCGATTCGGAGGCTAAAGAAGGCCACCGCGAGGCCCACCGCGAGCGAGGCGCTGAGGAGAAAGACGAGCGTACGGGTGGCCGCTGCCCGCTCGGCGAGATACCGATTCTGCGCCTGAACGAGCTCAGAGCGGCCATGATTGCGGAATTCCTCAATGAGGGCAAAAGCGGAGAGCCGCCGAGGAACCAAAACTGTTTCGATGTAGGAGTTCGGAGAACCGGTAGATTGGCGCAGTTCCTTTAAAAACACTCGAAATTCGGCGGGGAGACCCAGCGCTTCGAGAGGCTTCGGGGCCAGTACTCGAAGCGTGGAGAGTGCCTGTTCGCCCTGCACTTGCAGCTCGGTCATCCGGCGGAAGAACCGTTCCCTCCCGGCCGGGGTGGGAGAAAGAAAGTAGTCCCGGGAATAGATGCCGCCTAACCAAACCGTACGCCGGAAAGCGGCAATGGCTTCGTCCGTTTCAAGGAAACGCCTATAGGCAGCCTGCTGTTCGGCGCCCCCCACTGTCTGCAGGCGAAAGGCCTCAAAGGCCGAGGCAGCGAGTAGAAGCAGAATCGCGGCAAAGCCTCCGCGGAGGACGAGCAGGCTGTTGGACGACTTCTTCATAGGCAGACTCCTCTTCAGATTATCCCTTTCGGCAAACGAGATCCGGCCCGTATACAGGATTTGCAGTATTGCGAGAAAGCTGGGCGAAGGCATCTACTATGGGTTCCCCTCCTCCATGAGCATTGCTGCGCAGTCCGCGTCCGTGAAGCGCGCCCAAATCGAATTTCACAACTTCGCCTCCTTGGGGGAACCCGAGCGGGCTCTCCGAATTTACGCCGAAGAAAACGAGCGGCGGGGGGCATTCCTACGAAACCACCTGGCTTATGCTGGCTCGCTAACGCCATTCCTCGAAATAGGAGCCAACGCCGGGCATTCCGCCTACATGCTGGTGAACGAGTTTGGGGCGGAAGGGTTTGCCTCGGACCTTTCGGCCGATTCGTTGCGGCATGGGGTGGCCCTCGTGAAGGCTTGGAATCTGGAGCGGTCTCCGATCCGGCTGGCCGCCGATGCGTTGCACTTGCCGTTCGCCGATTGCTCGCTGCAGTGTGTAGTGGCGTTTCAGATGCTGAGCCAGTTTCTGAACATCGATAGCGTGTTCCGGGAAGTGGAGCGGGTGTTGCGACCGGGCGGCGTTTTCATTTTCGCCGAAGAGCCCGTGCGGCGCCGAATGACGCTTGGCTTGTACCGGTGTCCTTATCCGGACACGATGAAACCTTGGGAACGGCGGCTGCATAAATTGGGCCTGCTGGGGTATCTGGTGCGCGATGTAATTGGAGCGCATCAGGAAGAGAGCTTCGGGATCCGACAGAATCACACTATGGAATTGGAGGACTGGCGAGGCTTAGTAGAGCGCCATTTCGCCACTTGGGAATATGAGATGTATATCCCGGAGAGGGGGTGGGGGGAGCTTTGGGGCAAACGACTGTTCGGCGCGGGGTTGGGCGGCACGCTGGCAGCAGTCTGCAAGAAAGCGGGAACGGCGGAGGCTGACTCGCGATCGCCTTGGGAGCGTCTGCGCTGTCCGGACTGTCAGGAGCCCTTGGGGCGCGAGGCCCACGGGGCGCTGCGGTGCAGTTGCGGTTACACGGCTCCTCTCGAAGGCGGGGTCTACAACTTGTTGGGATCTGCCGAGAAAGAGGAGTTTTACCCCGGCGACCGGGCAGACATAATCGACTTTTCCCGAGAGAATCACGAGGAGCGTTTGGGTTCAGGCTGGTACGAGTTGGAAGGGGTATACGGGAACAAATTTCGCTGGATCGGGGAGCGGGCCGATGTCCGGCTCGAAAACCTTCGCGGAGGATCCCAAAGGCTGCGCATCCGGGGCCACGCGCACAGTAACCTCTTCGCCAGAGGGGTAGCGCCATGGGTGAGCGTGACTGTGAACGGGCAGAAGGAACGGCAATGGACCCTCGAGCGAACGGGGCTATTCATCCTCGAAACGGACCTGCCCGAAACAACCAGCTATGAGGTGG
>JBBQRA010000190.1:0-11931 GCA_038215275.1 Bryobacterales bacterium
TCGCAACATAGAGGTTCATGCGGTTTAAGTGGCGAGCATGCAGATAATTGTCGAATGGATCGGCCTTGGTCATAGTTCCTCAGCGGGCATCGGCCAAGTCGGCGAAGCCTCTTTCAATTTCGGCAAGTTGGGTCTGAATTCCAGCGTCCACCAAGCCCCGGGCGGTTTCAAAGATCACCGCCCCTCGTTCCAAGGTGGCATCGGCAAAAACCTCGATGGCTTGCGGCAGGCCCATCGCCTGAATATGCCGCTCCAGGGCGGCGGCGTCCGGCGCGGCCAGGCGAATCCGATAGACCTCGCCGGCGTTCAGTGTCTCGAGGGCCGCCTTCACGACGCCCTGCAGGGCTCCGGGATCGACCGTCAATTCCCGGCGAAGCACTTTGCGGGCAATGGCGAGGCTCAGTTTCACCATCTCCTGCTCACTCTCCCGGCGGTAGTCGGCACGATAGCCCGCGACCTCGGCTGCGGCCCGCGCGAGGCGTTGCACGGCGGCGTCGACGGCCGCGTGGGCTTTCGCTTGCCCGGCCGCTTCACCCTCGCGGAATCCGGTCTGGCGGGCCTGATCGATCCTAATGGGTAATTCTGATTCCATCCCGGCCAGCTGCCGTTCGAGTTGGGCAATGTGGCGGTTCTGCTGTTGCAGCAGTTCTTCGTTGCCGCGGTCCTCACGGCCTTGCGCGTCGCCGTGCGTGATTTCAAACGATGTTGAGCTATTGGGGACGACGAGCCAATCTTCGGTGACCGGATTAGCAGCCCCTCGGATGATCCTAGACGACATACTGCTCGCCGCCTCCGCCACCCTTCATGCTGATGGTCCCTTCGCTTTCCAGTTGCCGAACAACGGCGATTACATGTTGCTGCGCCGTTTCGACGTCCTTGATCTTGACGGGACCAAGCGTGTCCATATCCTCGCGCATCATTTCCGAACCGCGTTGTGACATACAGCCGAGGAAATGATTGCGAAGCTGCTCGCTTGTGCCCTTAAGGGCAACCGTAAGGATCTTGCGGTCCACCCGGGAGAGGATCTCCTTGATGGCGCCTTGATCCACCGCCAGGAGGTCTTCAAAGACGAACATGAGGTGGCGAACCGTTTCGACGAGCGCCGGATCCTCCCCTTCGATCTTTTCGAGAATCTCCTTACTCGATGCCGTATCGAGGCGGTTGAACATTTCGGCTACGGCCCGGACGCCGCCGTAGGACTCGCGGCTGAGTTCGCCGAGATTCTTTAGCTTTTGACCAATGATGGTGGCGATGCGGGCGATGATGTCGGGCGAAATCTGGTCAAGATTGGCCATGCGAAGGGCGACGTCGGCGCGGATTTCGGAAGGCAGCGAGTTCAAGAGCGCGGCGGCCTGGGACGAGTTCAAGTGCGAGAGGATGAGTGCAATGGTCTGCGGGTGTTCACTGTGAATGAACTTGGCAAGTTGTTGCGGATCCGCTTTCTGCAGGGCGTCGAAGTTGGCGGCGTCGACCCCAATGGTCTTCATCAGCCGGTCGAGCAGGAACTGCGCATGATCCGGCGAGAAGGCGTTCATCAGTATCTTTTTCGCGTAGTCCACGCCGCCCTTCAAAACGTACTCGTGCGCGATGGTCATCTGGTAGTACTCCTCCAGAATCAGTTCCGCGCTCTCGGAATTCATGTGCGGGATGCGGGCGATCTCCCGGCCGATGAAGTGAACCTCCTCTTCATCGAGGCACTTCATCAGCTTGGCACTGGTCTCCTCACCCAGAATGACCATCAGCATCGCCGCCTTCCGCATGCCGGACTGCTTCGGGCGGGCGGGCGCAGGGGCAGGTGCGGCGGCGGGATCAGGTGCTGACATTGGTTTCCATCCTCACTTACTCGGTCTCCCGGAGCCATGCTCGGACGATGTGGGCCATCCGCTCGGGTTCTTTCTTGACTTCTTCGCTAAGGAACTTCTGCAGGATGTCCATCCGGCTGACCTGCACTTCGCCCGGTCGTAGCGATTGGATCGCATCGAGCGTAATCCGTTCGCGCTCTTCGGACTCCTTCGCCAACTGGTCGCGGAGGCGGCGCATTTCGTCCTTCGGGTCGCGGGCTTCTCCGATGGTTGGATCGTAGGCGGCGGTCTCGTCGGGTGGCGAAAGCTCCCCGGTCGGTTTGCCTTCGAGCGCTGGCGTGCCTCCGTCGGCAATGGCTGTGGCCTGGGCTGCCTTCATCGCCTTTTTCTCGGCGAGGTTCGCGCGGAAGCCCTTAGCGGTCCGAAGTGCCTTGCGAATCAGCAGGATCGGGACTGCAATGATCGCCAGGACAATCGCCACGATCAGGGCAGGAAGCCAGGACTGCTCGACCATCCATTGCGCATGGCCTTCAAGCGGAATGCGGAGCCAGTCCGGGATGAAATCGGGCAGGGTGACGCGAGGCTTCTGGGTCACCACCGGCACCGGTTCGCCCGCATCAAGGCTGGCCGCGAAAGGGAGGGCCTCGACGGTCAACAGGTCGCCACGATCCTCCTGGAAGCCAACTACGGCCGCAACGACTTCCCGGATCGACTTGACGCGTTCCGCCGAAGGCGCTTCGAGGACTCGCTTCTGCCCGTCAAGGCGGACCGCATGGTCAAGAAGCACCGAGACCGAGAGTCGCTTTACTTGACCTTGGGGGAACTGGATCCTGCGGACGACCCGGCTGGTTTGGAAAGTGGTGTTTTCGGATTTGCGGTAAGCCCCCGCCATACCGGCAGACCCAGGGCGAGAGGTGGGACGAGGCAAGTTCGAGGGCGTACCGGGAATGCCACTCGGTCCGGGGATGCCACTTCCATCCTCAGACCGTTGCGCCGTCACCATCACTGAACGTGTCGGGTCGTAGGTCTCCTCACTTTGATCTCCACTCGCCAAATCACAGTCAATCGACACCGCAGCCCGGAAGCGATCCGGCCCTAGCAGCGGTTCGAGCGTGTCCTGGATTTTGCGCAGCAAGTCCTTTTCCATGTTGGCGCGATAGGCAAGGATGGCTTCCGAGGGTTCGGCGGCATTGGGGTCTTCTTTCTTGGGTCGACTGAGCAGGTTTCCGCGCATGTCGAGGACGGACACCTGGTCCGGCGAAAGCCCTTCCACCGCGCTGGCTGTCAGATGAGTCACTGCTTGAATGTTTTGCGGGGAAAGCTTTACGCCCGCCTTCAGTTTCACCAACACGCTGGCCTTAGCGGCTTCGCGGCGTTCGAGAAAGATGCTGTTCTTGGCAAAGGTGATGTGAACCCGGGCTTGTTCCACCTCGTTCAAGGACATTACGGAGCGTTCCAGCTCTCCCTCAATTGCTCGATGAAAGTTGACCTGTTCGGAAAACTCACTGGCGCCAAAATTGGCATTGTCAAACAGTTCGAAGCCCAACCGGCCAGTCTTGGGGAGACCGGCGGTGGCCATTTGAATGCGCAGTTCGTCGAGACGGTCTGCCGGCACCTTGATCGTCGTGCCATTGTCGGCTAACCGGAACTCCACGCCCATTTCGCGCAGGCGGTTTACCACTGGACCCGCATCCTCGCCAGCCATGTTTTGAAACAACGGCTTGAAGTTTTGTTCGCGGTGCTGACGAGAGGCAAAGAGAATTCCCACGAGTAACGCGACGGCTGTAACGCCGACAACGACCCGCTGCCGCATGGTCAGCCGGAGCCAAAGCTGCTTTAACTGTTCGAGGTATGCGCTCATTCCGGTTTACGCCGCCACCTTCAGAGCTGCATGCGCATGATCTCTTGGTAGGCTGAGACCACTTTATTTCTCACCCCGAGGAACATCTCAAACGCGACTTCGGACCGTTGCCCGGCTAGGACAACCTGGTGGAGCTCCTCGTCCTCGCCACGCAAGAACCGATCGGTCGACTGCTCTGATCCGATTCGAAACTGCTCCACCCGTTGGATTGCGTCCGTCAGGACCGATTGAAATGCCTCGCCCGTCGATTTCTCCGTTTCCCCGACGGGGCCGGGCGGCACGATGGGGGAGATGCCTTTCAATCCGAGCATGGAGATCTTGTCAAGCATCTGCCACTACCCCCTCATGATGTCGAGCGTCTTTTGAATCATGTCTTTAGCGGCCGCCATCGCGGCCACATTACTCTGGTACCCACGGCTGGCACTCATCAGGTCCACCATCTCTTCAGCAGGATTTAAGTGGGGATAGGCCACGTAGCCATCTTTGTCCGCATCCGGATGCCCTGGCTGATAGCGCTTTTCCGGCTCGCGCTGGTCCTGGACCACCTCGGCCACCCGGACTCCCTCCATCGTTTGTCCATTGCCTGACGTACCCCGCAACTGCGAAGCAAACACGGCCGAGAATGGGCCCTCCGCCGAAGCGGATTCAAAGACGACATCTTTTCGGCGATACGGGCCGCCCTCGGGAGTTCGCGTCGTTTCGGCATTAGCCAGATTCTCGACCAGAACTTCGGCTCGTTTGCGCTGTGCGGACATGCCGGACGCGCTGACTGAGAGTAGATTAAAGAGGCTCATCCGTTTCGTCCATCCTGAAGTGCCAGCTTAATGTCTTTGAATTCGCCTTTGATTTTCATCGAGACAAACTGAAAGCGAATCGCGTTCTCGGCCAACAGTCGCGCCTGCTCCTCAATGTTGACGTTGTTCCCGTCGTTCCCCACCCGCAGCCCCCCGGTTTCGTGGACGACAGGATCGGCTCCCTTCGCCAGGGTGAGGAACTCGCGTTGAAAATCGATGTCCTTGGTGCGATAGCCGGGAGTATCCGCATTCGCAATGTTGGAGGCCACCAGTTTTTGGCGGGCGCTCAACAGATTGAGATAGTGTTCCTTCGAAGCAGCAATCCGGTCTAGCATGGCAAACGCTTTACTGCACGTTGCTTGCCAATACCCATATGTGCCAGGAAATCAGCCGAAAAGCGCCAAAAACCTGTCAGTCGAGACCATAAAATGTCGGATAGGCGCGTTCCATTTCGGAAGCGATTTCGATGGCCGTTCCAATTTGGACCAGATCGCCTTGTCCGATCCCTGGGCAACGGCGGCCCGCATCGTTCCAAAGGCCCCGGTCCGCTACCAGTTCCGGCCAGAAGGGGAACAGACGGCACTGCGTTGGCTTCGCTGGATGGATGCTGCAACCGCCTTGCTCGAGAAAGGGGCATTGCCGGTCAGGCGGCTTCCGAAGCCGGCGCAAGTGCTTGGTGCGGTAAACATACTTGGCCTCGAACGCAGCGGGAGTGAGTCCGGTGAACTCGGCGGCGCGCAATAAATCGACCTCGCTCAGGTAGACAAAGCCGCGGGTATCGCAACAGCGGATGCATCCTGGTTGGCATTGAAAGCGAAGACCCGTTTCCGGCATAGCAAGGCTGACTATAGCATTCCGGGCCATGGCTCAATCAATTGAAAACTGGGATACAGTATTGAGATTGCCATGACTGTGAGCCGTCGTCGATTTCTGGCCGCCGCTGCGGCCGCTGTTCCGCTGGCTGCGGCTACGCCGGGCCAGTTGTGCGTTTTCTCGAAGCATCTGCACTTTCTCAATTGGGCCGAGATGGCTTCCGCCGCGAAGGATATCGGTTTCGACGGAGTCGACCTGACCGTCCGTAAAGGTGGCCACGTCGCGCCGGAACGCGCCGCCGAAGATCTTCCGAAGGCCAAAGAGGCCATCGAACGGGCGGGACTTCGATTGACCATGATCACTTCCGATGTGGTCCATGCCGGTAGCCCGCATGCGGAGTCGGTATTGCGCACGGCCTCGAAGCTGGGAATCCGACACTATCGTTGGGGTGGTTTCCGCTACCGCGATCCCGGTCCGCCGCTGGCCGAGCAGTTGCAAGAGTTACAGCCCAAAGTGAAGGAGTTGGCGGCATTAAACCGGGAGCTTGGACTCACGGCGATGTACCACACCCACTCTGGGCTCAATCAGGTCGGCGCGTCGATGTGGGACTTGTGGATGCTGTTGAAGAACGAGAAGCCGGCCGAAGTCAGTTTTAACTACGATATAGCCCACGCGACCATCGAGGGCGGCCTTGGCGGTTGGGTGCATAGCGCCCGCCTGGCACTGCCGATCTCCCGTGGGATTGCCTTGAAGGACTTTAAATGGCAGCGCGGTCCGCAAGGTTGGCGCGTGGCATGGTGTCCCATTGGCGAAGGGATGGTGCGGTTTGATAAGTTCGTCCCGATGATGAAGGCGGCTGCCTTCGATGGCCCGCTGCAGGTTCACTATGAATACGATCTCGGTGGCGCAGACAAGGGACTAACCAAGATCACAATGGACCAGAAGCAGGTTTTTGCGGCAATGCGGAAGGATCTCGTTTTGCTGAGGAGCCTACTCGCCTGAAGGCGAAGAAGCCAGGGTCGGTGGCGGTGGGCCGGCTACTCCAGGAGATTCCGCGGGAAGAGCTGGCCGCATGGTTGGTCGGCACTGCGAAAGTAGTGCCGGACTTCGGCAAGCGGATGAATCTGTTTGTCGCACGCCATAGTCCGGCCGAGGTTGCCTTGGCTCAGTATCGGGCGACCCTTGACACGCTGATCAAGTCCCGGAACCGGAACCCGAAGAAACGGGCTCGCGAAGCCGCGCAGCATTTTAACAGCCTGATCGAGTCTCTGGCCGCAGAGTTCGTGGCCGGCCGCATGGAGGTGGTCATGGCTGTCTGCGTTGAGGGAATCCTGGTCTTGAATGGTTTCCTCTACGAGCATGCGGACCCCAATGGCAAGCTCTATACGCTGGTTAGTGAACTCAGCCAGCTGCATTTAATGGCGGCCACTGAACTTCGGCCCAACCAGGAGGTCTTGGCGACCCAGTTGGCGGATGTGGGACAGGCGGCCGGATTGACGCGTGCCTTTCGCGAAGCCGCCTACGACTATCGCGACGTCCTTGGCGAAACCGGGCTGGTCCGGTATCGGGCAGCGATGGAGCCGTATTGGCAGGCCTTACAGTCAGTGGTACGAATGCCGTGGCACCAGCGCGAGCAGACCCACGGCCAGATGCTGGCCTGGGCTCGCGCACAGGAGGACCCCATTGAGCGGGCTTCCGAAACCGGCCAGATCCTGGCCGCGGTAGCCGGCAGCGCTGCCGAATATCTGCAAGCGGCGAAGAGTCTTTTTCGCGCCAAGGCGGTGGCTGCGGCCGAAGCAGCGACCGTGAAGGGTTTCGCGCTTGCGCTTCGATCGCCGTATCTCGACGACAGCCTGTTGGACCTGGCGATACTCCGAATGGAACGTTCAACGGCAGCGGAAGCGGCTGAGATTGCGTGGCTCGCCTTTTGCGCTCGCCCTGATCCGGATAGCTACAGCCTGTTGCGTCAAGCTGCGGTCGCAATCGGCGCCGAAACGGATTATTGGGCCCGCGCCGTCAAGCGTTTCAAAGAAGTTGGTTCCTTGTGGACGCCGCCTACTCCTGCCGCAAAGTAAGCAGCGGATCAACCCGTGCGGCCCGACGGGCAGGCAGGTAGCTCGCGACCAGGGCCACGGCGATGAGAACCGCCGAGGCTGCCCCGAGCGCCACGCCGTCGACCGTGCCCAAAACTGGAAACCGCTCACTCGCCCACATCGCCAGGCCGACGGCGACCCCCAATCCTGGCACAAGCCCAATCAGGGCAACCCGAACGCCACTGCGGACAATTTGGCTGATGAGATCCGCGGGCGCCGCGCCGAGGGCCAGCCGGATGCCCATCTCCCGGCTCCGCTGGACGACATCACTCGACAGCACCCCATAAAGTCCGATGGCGGCCAAGGCCAAAGCCACGCAAGAGAAGGCAAACACCAGCGCGAGTTGAGTGCGGTCTTCGCCCGAGGCCTCGCGCAAGCGGACTTCGAGCGGAGCAATTCTTCCGACGACACGACCCGGGTCCACGTCGCGGAACACCTGGCGCAAGGCAGTCGCGTCGGTCTGTCCCCGCACCACAAAGCGAAGCAGCGGCCAAAATAGCCGTTGGTGGCTCACATACATTTCGGGCATGGGGCGCTCCTGGCTCCATTCACGGGGCAGATCCGGCACGATGCCCACAATGCGATAGCCGGGGGCGTTACTCCCCCGTTCAGGCGATACTGATTGGCCGAGCGCGCCGCCGTTGGGGAAGTAGGTCCGGACGAAGGTTTCATTCACCACCGTCTCCGGACGCTGTTCGCTGAACCACTGGCCTTCTCGTAACGGAACCTGCAGCGTGGACAGATATCCAGAACTGACAGCCCGCATGGCCACCGGTTGGCGCTCCTGTTCGGGCGACAACGTCTTCCCGGCGATTCGGATGGGGTTATCCTGCGATCCGCCTTCGAGCGGCAAGCGATCCGTCAGACCGGCGGAAACAACGCCCGGCAAAGCTGCCATCTTCTCGAGCACCTGTCGCGAAAAGCCATGTACCGTGTTGCCGTCCGCGGTCCAGTTGAAATCGACAGTTGCCGACCACACCGATTGCGAAACGAAGCCAAGCGGCCGTTCTTGCATCGTAACGAAAGCCCGTCCTAACAACGCGACTGCCACGAGCAGGACCACCGACAATCCCATCTGGCTCGCCACGAGAAACCGGCGCGCGGTCAGCGCTGAAGGAGCGGCGGTGGATCGGCTGGTGAGAATCAGCCGGCGTGTTTGGGCCATTTGCAGGGCGGGAAACGCTCCGAAGATCGCTCCGCAAAGTAGGGTTACCGTCGCGGCAAAAAGGAAAACTCGGAGGTCGAGAGCAGCGGCGGCGAGGCGGGGTAGACCGCTGGGCAGCAGTTCCTGTAACAACGGCAAAAGAACGGAAGCGATCATCCATCCGGCGACTCCTCCCGCGGATGCGAGCACAACACTTTCGACGAAATACAGTTGAAACAGACGGCCGCCGCCGGCGCCCAACGAGGCTCGAATGGCGGCTTCGCGCTGCCGCTCGGCGGCGCGGGCCAGCAGAAGATTTGTCAGGTTCACGCAGGCAATCAACAAAACGAACCCCGCCGTGCCCAACAGCAGCAACAGCGGCGTTCTGGCTTCGTTGGTCACTTCCTCGTGGGCGCTCACGGCGAGCGTCCGCAGTCTAGCGTCGGTCTCTGGATACTGTGCGGCGAGGCGGGCATTGACCGTGGCGAGTTCCGCGTTGAAGGCCGCCAGATCCGCCCCGGGCCGAAGTCGGGCATAGATGCTGAGGTATTTTGCCCGGCGATTGCTGCGATCCTGCAGGGTGACGTCGGCCGGAGCAATGGCATCGAAGTCTTCCGGGAATGTCAGGTTTGCGGGAAGTACGCCAATGATGGTGACCGGCGATTGGTTTAAGGTAATCACTCGACCCACGATCCGCGGATCGCCTTGAAACTGGCGTTGCCATTCGCCGTGGGTCAGCAGGGTGACCGCTTCCCCGGCCCCGCGAGCCTCGGCGTCGGTGAGGCCGCGGCCGAGCACGGGAACAGTCCCGAGAAACGGAAGGATGGGTCCATAGGAGCGCAGAATCGTCAGGCGGCGGGCGTCTCCTTCGCCGGTCAATGTGGCGCCCTCGCTATAGAATCCGGCCACATGGGCTGCACTGGGCAACTGCTCGGCGAAATCGTAGAGGCGCGCCGCATTGCTGCCGGTCCTTCGTCCATCCATTAGATCGCGGACGGCCACCAGTTCCTCCGGGCTGGGTAAGGGGAGCGCCTGGAACAGGGCCGTATCCACGATGCTGAAGATGGCGCAGTTGGCGCCTAACCCCAAGCCAAGGGAGAGTAGTGCGGGAAGAAGAATACCAGGCCGGCGTCGCAGATTCTTGAAAGCCTGGACGGTATCCCGACCGAGGTCGACGAAAAAGGAACTGCGTTCAGGAATCGGACTCGTGCCGGACATATGATCTGCAGATCATCCGTATCCAATACAGGGTTCAAATAATTCTCGAAATTCGGCTACTGGAGGCTGGCCAGTATGGCCTGCTGCTCCTCCAGTTCCGCGCGATACTCCTGCCTATCCGGCCACGCCGCGCGAACGATCGCCAATAGCTTGATCCCCGCCTCTAAATGGGACCGGGCCAGGTTCGGCCGGCCTGTCGCCCGATACGCTGCACCCATCTCTCCATGCAGCTCTGCGATGTTCGCACTATCATCCACCAAGAGTGCTCTCTCCTTCAGAACGGTCGTACGAAGGGCTAGAGCCCGTTCGCATTTGGAGATCGATTCGGCCCGCTGGTTCTGCGTCCATAGCATTTGGCGATGCGAGCCAAGGAACTCGCTACAGCAGAGCGCGCCCGCTCGTTAGAGGGGTCCGCCGCCAGAACGGTTTCCCGCGCAACGAGGGCCTGGCGCGCGAACTCGAGTGCTTTAAGGCGGTTCCCACGTCGCTGCCAGATGAGAGCGAGGTCGCTTTGAGCGTAGCTCATGTCCAGCTTGGGCTCCAGGTCTGCCGGAGCCGACTGCAGCCTCGCCAGATCCAAAGCGACGGCTGCCTCGTACTCCTGTTGAGCCTCATCTAGCCGGCCCAGGCGAATTAGGATGCCCCGGATCCGTTTATGGGCGATGGAGCGGGATCGCTGAAACTGCCGGCCATCGGGTCCGGCGACCTGATTCCACAATCCGAGGGCCTTCCGATGGAGTTCCAGCGCTTTGGGAAACTCGGCGGCAACGACCCGGGTTTGAGCTTGTGCGAAATAGCTCTTGGCAAGCTCCTGCGGATAGGCGGCCACGATTTTCTGGCGCAGGTTGAACGCTGACTGCTGATGCCGCTCAGCCTCTCCCGGTCGTCCTTGCTCTTCGAAAGCGGCGGCCAAGGCATCATGGGTGCTGGCAAGGTCCCGCTGGGCCGCGGCGTCATTCGGGAGATCCTTAGCCACCGCTTGCCGGAGGGCCAGCGCTTTGCCAAAACTGGTTTGGGCGGCAGCGGAACGGCCGAGGTTTGACGTTCCGCTAGAGCCTTGTACTTGCCCCAAGCGCATATAGCCCGCGGCCAGTTCCTTTTGCAACGTTAGGTCGCTGCCGGCTTCTACGCTCAGCTTGTCCAGGAACGTCAAAGCCCGTGAGATGACGAGTTCTCGCGCCGCGGTGGACCCTGGCAACGACTGGATTGCGTCATGGATCTCGAACAACACAGAGTTTGACAGCTCGCGGACATCGTTGAACCTGGCCTGGGCTCTGCGGCCTTCGCGGAGGGTGGAATAGACGCCGCCGGCGAGTGTCAGCAGGACAACGGCGGCGGTGGCGAGCCGTCTGGGATGCCGCCGCACAAACTTTTGAGCGAGGTAGAACAGGGTGGGATTGCGCGCCGCAACGGGCAGCCCTTCCAAATGGCGGCGAACATCTTCGCCGAATTCGGCGGCGGACCCATAGCGCCGTCCCGATTCGTTGGCGAGCGCTTTGAGGATGATGTTGTCCAGGTCACCTGCCAAATCGGGTACGAGCGTGCTGGGCGGCGGCGGGTCCTGATCGGTGATGATTCGCGCAGCGGCGAGGGGATCGCCGGTCGGCAGCTTTAACGGTTTGACGCCCGTTAGAAGTTCGAAAAGGAGGACGCCGAGGGAGTAAATGTCACTGGCGGTGGTGATGACCTCGCCGCGAACCTGTTCAGGGCTTGCATAGGCCGGCGTCATCAGGTGCATACCCGTGGCGGTGCGGTCGGCGTCGGTGTCGTCAATCAGTTTGGCGATGCCGAAATCAAGCAACTTCGGAACACCGTCAGAGGTCACGAGGATATTGGCCGGCTTCAGGTCTCGATGGACGACAAGGCGTTGATGTGCGCTCTGTACCGCGCTGAAAATGTGCCAAAAGAGCTCCAGGCGTTGCCGAACGGTCAAGCGGGCGTCCTCCGCATACACGTTCAGTGGCTTGCCTTCGATGTGTTCGAGCACCAGATAGGAACGCCCGTCGGCGGTCACGCCCGCGTCGAGCAATCTGGCGATGTGCGGATGCTCCAGACTTGCTAAAATCAGCATTTTCTCATTGAAGGATGAGCCTAAAGGATTGGGGTGGTGTTTTCGGGCTCCTTTCTTAATTTTGTAAGGACATCGTCGTCGAGGCTGTGGGAATGTGGGAATCGCGGAGCGATTTCCAAGGGCGGTGGAAAGGGA
>JBBQRA010000191.1:0-11877 GCA_038215275.1 Bryobacterales bacterium
AAAGTTGCTGGAGCCTGGGCGTACTTCCGCACCGGGGCGGACTGGGATCTGCTTCCTGAAGTCGTCCTGCTCGGTTTCCCCTAGCCCGTGGCCTTCGCCCTCGCCGCCACGGCCGCCGAGTTCGCCGCGGCGATCCTGCTCGGCCTGGGCGTCTATACCCGCTGGTGTGCTGGCGCGCTGGCGTTCACGATGCTTATGGCGGCGCGCTACCACGCCATCGCAGGCGGCGAGGGGGAACCTGCCGCCGCCTACTCCGTCGTCTTCCTCGGTCTCGTCTGGACCGGCGGCGGGCGCTACGCCTTTGACCAGCGCCGCTAACCGGCAGTCCGGAATTCCCGCTCCGCGATAGTCGAACCATGGCATCGCTGTTGAAGCTCGCGGATCTGCGGCTCATCGGGAGCAGGGCCGCCGGCGCTGCTGCGGGCGATCCCGGTGGAGGGTTCGATCCTGTTCGGCGGCGTGGAACTCCTCGACGAGATGGAGGACCAGATGCGGCGCGGGAGAGGCCGGGGCATGGCCTACATTTCCCAAGCTCCTTAGGTGGCCGAGGCGCTGCGAACGCCACTTCCCGATGGAGAGCGCGGCGTGGCAGGACGCGGCCATGGAACGCGGCGCTCGTTACTTTCCCGAGAAGGCAACGCGCATCTCGCCAGCGTATCGCAATGAGCTGAGCGGAGGGGAGCGGCAGAGCGTCGTGATCGGTTAAGCGTGGTGTGCTTCGCCCAGGTTGCTGTAGGCCGGCGAGCCAATCTCGGCGCTGGATTCGGTCTCCCAGTTGGAGTTCACCAGTTGGAGTTCATCGGGCAACGGGAATGTAGCTGGTGTAGCTGGCGAAAAAAGAAGACCAGTGCCGGAGACTGGAACCGGATAGCTGGAAGCGAGGGGGAGTCCGCAACTCCAGGCCTCCCCGGCCGCCGCGTCGATGCCTGCCTGCGAGTGCAGGATCTGCCCGGTCACATGCTGCCCTAGGCGAAACGAAATTACGCACCGGGCACGGTACCGTCAGCGCGATCACCAACTCACCTTGAGAGGATTACGCCGGATGAAGTACTTCGCACTACACTTCCAGTTGCGTGAGTCGCCGGAGCCAGCAGTAACCAGTAAGTCCGGAATTCTCCTTCCTTTCGCAGCTTTCCGTCAGATTGCGCACGGCCGCCTCCCGTTGAGAGTCAGGTCCGGACAGCGCAACCCGCCGTGGCTCTCCCTTTCGGCAGCACCCACCGCGATCGCCCTGGCATGGACAGCCGGAGCGGGTCTAACCGATTAGGGTTAAGAGTTTCCTCCGAATCCATCTACCCACCACCCCCCCCCCCACCCTTGACATCGTCGATCAACTCTTATAAAGTCCCACCGTGTCGGTGAGGAGCTACCTCCATTGGGATGTCTCGCTTTCCTGATGGGTCCTCTCCGATCCTGAGGCTGAATTACCTCGTAAGGGAGATCGAAATGAATCAAAGAACAATCGCAGGATTCCTGCTGTGGCTGTGTCTATTCGTCAGCGCTGTAGTAGCGCAGATTGGAACTTCAACCATTACCGGAACCGTCGTGGATCCCTCCGGCGCCATGATTCCCGGTGTCTCGGTGACTGTCGTTCATACCGGAACAAAGTTCACCTCCACCACGACCACGAATTCCGAAGGAATCTACCGTGTGCTGTCCCTGCAGCCAGGCATGTATCGGATTACAGTTGAAGCCCAAGGCTTCAATCGCTCGGTCCGGGACAACGTCGAACTGCGCACCGGCGATACCCTCGCCATCGACTTCCCCATGCGTGTCGGCAGCGTCGCCGAGACCGTCGAGGTGTCCGGTTCCGCTCAGTTGCTGGAGACGGAGACCTCAGCCACGGGTTCCGTCGTCGACGGCAAGGTTCTGTATGACATGCCACTCTATCAACGCTATGTCAATTCCACGCTGAACATCGTACCCGGTCTCACTACCGGCGGCTTCGCTTACGGTGGCGCCCTCGGCAACTACAATATCGCCGGCCAGCGCGCCACCACCACCGGCTTCTTTGAAGATGGCGTCAACGGCAACGACCAACTCGGCGGCACCAACGCGGTGAAGACTCTGCAAAACTCCATCGCCGAAGTAAAGGTCATCACCACCGTGCCTCCCGCCGAATACGGCCATACTGCCGGTGGAGTCATTAGCGTTGTCAAGCGCTCCGGCACTAATGAACTGCACGGCATGGGGTCATTCTATGGCCGCACGCGCCGTATGCAGCACCGGCTCTACTTCGATCGGCTCCGCGATAGCCAAGCCCGCCCCGGCCGTCCCGACGGCTTCCCCGCATTCTTCATGATGCCCGATGCCACCCTCTCCGGACCCATTGTCATTCCGAAGGTTTACGATGGCCGGAACAAAACCTTCTTCTTCTTCGGCTACCAGCGCCTCCATGAAAAGAAAGTTGCTCAGGTGCAGGCCACCACTCCCACCCTCGCTATGAAGCAGGGAGACTTCAATTTCCCCGGTGTGGCTAATCCGAATCCGATCTTCGATCCCGCCACCACCCGTCTCGTGAATGGGCAATGGGTGCGAGATCCCTTCCCCGGCAACCGCATTCCCCTCGACCGCATCGACCCCGTCGCGCGCAGGGTCCTCGAACTCGACCCCTGGGTGGCCCCCAACCAGCCTGGAACCTTCAACGCCCTCGGCCCCGTGGGCAACCTGATGGCCGACGAATTCGCCCGCGTGTTCTTCAACGACTACAACCTCCGTCTTGATCATCAGTTCAGTTCCGCCTTTAAGATCTACGGCTCCTACACCTACAATGGCCAGTCCGGCTTCCAGCGGCCTATCAACATCCGGGAAGACCGCGCCGAGTTCGATCATCAGCAGGGCAACTTCGCCCCGTTTTCTAACGCCAACTATTCCTTGGGGAAAACGTGGATTGTCTCGCCCACCATTGTCAACGACGCCCGTGTTGGCTACTATCGTCGTGAAAACAAGACTGAGGTCCCCAGTTTCGGCGGAGGCTGGGCCCAGCGACTGGGTATCCCGAATCTGGATGGGGCCGTCATGCCAGCATTCGGATCGGGCGGTCGTGATACGCCCGGCGCGCTCTACGGCATAACCGGCGCTACCCCGAGCCGTCTCCTGGGCGAAACGTTGTCGTTCCGCAACGACACTACGGTCATCCGCGGTCGCCATGCCCTCAAGTTCGGCTATGAACTCCTCCGCTTCCGGCTGAACTCCGCCAACTTGGCTCGCCCTTCCATCTTGTCCTTTGACGGTGTCACCTCCGGCGTGTTGCCCAGCGGCGCTCTGCAACCCAATACGGGCAACTACTTCGCCGGCTTCCTCACCGGTCAAGTCTCCAATGCCGAGTTCTTCTCGGAGTTGACCAGTTGGCTTCCCCGCTCCTCCATCCATAGCTTCTACTTGCAGGATGACTGGAAGGTAACCTCCCGCCTAACGCTCAACATCGGCCTCCGCTACTCCAATGAATCGCCGTTTAGTGCAAAGTACGGCGGCCTTTCCAACTTTAGCCCCACGGCCACCGACGATGTCACCGGCCGTCCGGGTGGTCTGGTCTTCGGTTCCGGTCTTAGCCAGCGGGACAACAACAACTTCAACCCCCGCGTCGGCGCGGCATGGCAGATTCGCGATAAGTGGGTGCTCCGCGGCGGCTTCGGTATGTACACGATCGATACCAAGTTCCCCGGCGCTCGCATTCAGTTCGACGAATTGGTCGCCCAAACCAACCAGCAAGCTGCTCCCGGCAACCCGACTCCCGTCTGGGGCCTCAGCCGCGGACCAGACCCGATTCAGTTCAACATCCGTTCGAACGGTACCTCGCCCTTCCGCGGACAGAACTTTAGCGCGCGCAACGTCTCTTATTGGGACCCGAACCTCCGCAACGCCTATTCTATGAATTGGAACGGAACGGTTCAGCGGGAACTCGCGCAGAACTACCTTCTGGAGGTAAGCTACCAGGGTTCGGCTGGCGTCGGCCTGATCGAGAACTGGAACATCAACACCTTCCCAATCGATTTCGCTCGCAACAATGCCACCTTGCAGAACCAGGTATTGGCGGCCTCCCAGAATTTTCGCCCGTTCCCCCACTTCGGCAATATAATGATGCGCTCAAACTTTGGCCATTCCACCTTCCATTCCGGAACGGCGAAGTTGGAGCGCCGCTATGCCCGCGGCATGTTCTTTAGCACCTTCTACACGTTTTCAAAGGCGATCAACAGCCAGGATACGGACAACGCCGGTTCCGGCGTGGCCCCGATTCAGAACCGGAGCCTCGAAAAAGGACGCGCCGGCTACGACCGGAACCACCGTTGGATTTCAACCATCAACTGGGAACTGCCCATGGGCAAGAACAAGAAGTTCTCTCCATCGAACCGAGCGGTGAACTGGATGCTTAGCGGTTTTGAACTCTCCTGGATCCAGACCTTTGAATCCGGCAACCCGCTCAACTTCACCTTCCAGAACTCGCCGTATAACTACTATCCTGGCTTCGCCGGCAATCGGCGTCCCGATGTAGTCAGCACACCCACTATCCGGGATGACTGGCGAGACATCGGCGGTGACCGCTTCAACGTGCAAAACAGCAACGCCGTAATTGAGATGAGCCACTTCGCTCTGCCTGGTGGCTGTCCCCAAACCCTACCCGCCGCCGGAACCCAGGCCCGCACGGACCTCATCAACGCTTGCAGTTTCCGCGTCGGCAATGCAGGCCGGAATATCACGACCGGCCTGCCTCTGGTTTGGTCACAGGTCTCGGCGCAAAAGAACTTCCAGATTCGTGAGCGAATCAAGGCGCAATTGCGCTGGGACTTCCAAAACGCGCTGAAAACCTATAACTTCAACCCGCCAACGACGGCCGTGGACTTCCAGAATCCACGGACCTTTGGCAAGGTGTCGTCTGATCCCCGGACGGCATCCCTGGGCGGCCAACCGCTGATGAACATCACCGTGATGCTGCAGTTCTGATTTGCAGTTTCACGAGCCTCCCGCCTTAGTGGGCGGGAGGCTCTCTCGTGTTTGACCGTCTTCTACATCAGGGCGCTTCTCGCGAGTCCACCTCATGAAACGCCAAAGCAGCGAGCAGCGGCATGTGGGCACTCGATTGCCAGGGATCGCCTCCACCGTGTCGGGACTCCGGTGCACCTTCGGGGCAACAGTACCGGCTCTTCGACAGAACGGCTCGCTTGAGAGCTGCTATGGAGCGCGGTGCGTCATCAGTTCTTCGATGAACTTCCCTCCTCCGGATTGGTGGTCGCACTCCTGGACGACACTTCACGGCCCAAACGGGGTAAGCACGTCAACGGTAACTCCTGGCGCCGCGACACGCCCGGACCGCCCTTTGCGGGGAATTGCCTTCGGGCCAGCCGGTTTCTCTCACTCTCCCTCGCCCCGCAAGCCCTCCAAGAATGCTGCGCGGAAAGTTTTATGGGATTTCCTGGCGCTCCGATTCCGCTCCAGCTACCGTCAGTGCGCTTGGCGCTCAGTGGATCACCGCCTTGCAGTGAGGATCTCGACACCAATCCCGAAGGCCGCTGCCCCACTCCCGAGCAATATCGCCTGGCATGCTTGCCGAAAGGACACGATCCATCGACGCTCTGGCAAAACGTTCGTATCAGTGCCGCCGGCAATGTCGATGACTTAGAAAGCAAAACCTTCGCGCCACCCCGCACGAAGACCGCCGAGACCGCGCTGGCTCATGATTCGGCCCACCGCTTATTGGAAGCCGGCCAGTTCGCACAACCGCCTACTGTCCGTCTTCACTCATGCGCTTCTGCTCCTTTCTTTGCCCCAGTGCCGCCTCACCCATTCCCCGCTACCGCATCTCCACCGCGTAAGCCATCTTCGCTCTCCACGCAGCCTTTGGCCGGCTCCTCTCGGACTGACGGCATCGCTCTCGGCACCTTGAACTCGCCGCTCTTGTACACTTTCATTTACACCGGCTGCGCCTCCAGCCGGCGGTGGAACTCCTCATACCGCGCCGCCGGATCGTGGAACCGCACCGTATAGTCCCCCGGCCCAGCCACCGGTGCCGCGAACTTGTTGCCCGTCAGCCGCAAACTATAAAGAACCCGTCCCTCAGCATCCTGCACCTCGGCCACGCACCGCGTCCGACCCGTCAACTCCGGCAGCCGATAGGCCGAACGCGGCATATCAGTAATCGTAATCGGCCAGCCTGGATACGGCTTGTCAGCCTTGGCAATGCTCGCCCACCGCGGCCAATTGGTCAACGTAATCTTGTGGTCCGTCCGTGCGATCTCCACCACGCCGAACCCCGGCGCCCGATTGTTCAGCGCCGTCGGCAGCACCCCGAACTGCATCGGGTTCGCCACCGCGTGAACGGTAATCTTATTGCCGAACCCATCCACAAACTCGCCCGTATTTCGCGGGCTGTAGGGCAGGGGATTGCGGCCCGGCTTCGGCGGAAACCACCGCCGCGGGAAAATATTCGAAATCGCCGGGGTACACAGCGCGAACGGCCCATCATTCCAATCGTCAACGCCATACTGCACAGTGCTGCCCAAATGCTGGTCCCCTGCAATGTGAAATGCGCTTGCCTGCCGGATCAGCCGCAGCGCCTGGTTGCGCCCATGCTGGGGCCACCCGTTCGAATCGTGATCCATCGTCGGGATCTCGCCTTCGCCATACTCGCCGGGTTTCAACACGGGCAGTTTGGTCGTCACCGCGTCCGTCATCGCCGGCGCCGGCAGCGTTGCTAACGTACAGAAAATCGTCGCGCTCACCGCGCACTTCAGCCAAATCCCGTTCGACCAGTCCATCGCCCAGTCCGCCAGAAACTGCTCCTGCCGCGAACCCAGCAATTGAGCCGTCGGCGAATCGAGCCCCTTCCAGTCCGGATTCTGGGGAAAACCATTCACGATGCGGGCATCCGGCAACACCGTCTTCGGTGCTGTCTTCCACTTCCGGTCCTCGATTAGCGCAAAACTGATTCCGCCCCACACCAAATGGCTATACAGCACCGCGATGCCCTGTTCCACCGGCGTCTTCTCTGGCGGATCCGGCAGATGGCTCGATTGCGTCCGCTGGACGATATTCACCCACGGAGCCGGCATCGTATACCCGCCCGAGTCCTGGCCCGGTTGCCCTTGGCCTTCCGCCCTCCGTCCACCCGCGCCCCACACGTTCCCATGAAACACATCATGATCGTCCGGCAGGCACACACACGGCGTATTCCGTGTCAACTCGCCCCACGCCCAGCCAAACAGATACCACTTCCGCAGATAGTCGAGTCGCGCCGCCGGCGCTGGCGTCCGCTGAATCCCATAGTCCCCGTTTCGCTCGTAGATCTGGTCGCCGGTGAAGAACAGAATATCCGGCCCCACCGTCTTCAAATTCTCAAAGATCGGCGTGTGCGGATACCCGTAGTCCCCCTGACAGGTCAACGCGCCAATCGTTAGCTTGGCCTTATCATTCGGTTCTTGCGGAATCGTCCCCGATAGCCGTGCTGCGCCATACCGGACTTCGTATGGCGTCTCGGCCGCCGCATCCCAAGCCACCCGGAACGTCGCCGTCGCCGAATCCCGATCCACGGCCGCCGCCGCCAGCTTCCGCCCCCCCGCGAATAGCTCCGCTGTCGCCTTCGGCTCGTCCAGCGGCGCCAGTTGCACGGTCATCTTCAACACTTTGTTCGAAACCGTGAACTGGTTGAACAGCAACGGCCCCCAAGCCCGCTCTGGCCGGGCCGCCACTTGCGTCCCCGAAACCTTCAGGTTGCGGAACCAGTACCGGACATTCCCCCCGCGTTCGGTAAAAGGACGCGCCGCGAAGCCGAAATCGGCCGCCGTCGACCGCTCCGGCGAACGCCGCACCGGCCCGTTCGAGCAGACCACCGCTACTAGCCCCGGAATCCAGTCCGCCGGCACCCGTTCCCGCTTATACTCCGACAGCACGGGTCCCGTCGGGTCAAACGCTGTCAATGTCAAGGTGCCGGGCTCAGCCATGAGCCGCAACCGGACCGGCTTGGCCGGGTCGAGAGTCGCGGTGGAGTTCGACAGATCGGCGATAAATAGCCGGCCGTCGGTGGTCACGCCGCAGTTCACTCCTCGCCCGAAGATCGCGTCATCGCGATAATCGTTGAAGTTGCCGCGCATTCCAATTCGCAACCCCGCCCAGCCCTCTTCCATCTTCGTTCCGGGTTCCAGCGGGCCCATCTCCACTTCCACCAGCACCGTACCCGGAGACGGCAGAATCTGTTGGGTGAGCAGCGCTACGGACCGGTCGCCGCCGGAAACGATGCATTCCATGCGCCCGTCGTGGAGTTGCCAATCCTGAAGCGGGTTGGCCCAGTAATCGGGTCCAATCCAAGGGCGCGTGATTGCACTCGGAAGGGGGGGGTGGGCGAGCGCGGGCGTAGCAAGGGCAATGGTCCGAAGGAGTTCGCGACGGGTAGGCATGAGTTCTTAAACTAGCAAAGAAAAAGGCCGCCCCGTTGGGGGCGGCCTTTGGTTAGAGTTATGGTGAGTTCGTTTCGTTACCAGATCAGGCGGAGAACCAAAGTGATGTTCCGCGAGTTGGTATCGGTGTCCTGGTAGTAGCCGAAGGCGGCCGGAGCAGCCAGCGAAACGCCAGGACGGCTGAACTGGGTGTTATTGAATAAGTTGAAGAACTGGCTCTGCGCCTGAATGCGAACACGCTCCGTCAGAACGAAATCCTTCTGGAGAGTGGCGTCATACTGCGTCAAGCCATTCAGGCGGATGACATTCCGGCCGAGAGTGCCGAAATTGCCGATCAGCGGCTGAGAGAGCCCGGAACCGGTGGTCTTGAACTGCGCCGCGGTCACCGTTCCCGGGTTAGGCGCAAACGTCAGGTTCAAGGGACCATCCAGGTTCGGACGAACCGCGCCGCCACCGCCCAGCAGGAGCGGATCCGGCAACGCGAGCCGGGCGCCGCTGAGAATATTGATAGGGTTCCCGCTCTGCATCTGAAAGATGCCGGAGAGGTTCCATCCACCGATCATGGTCCGAACAAACCGGTTCGTGTTGGCAAACTTCGGCAGGTCATACGAGTGAGTGAAGACGAACCGGTGAGGGACGTCGAAGCCCGAGACCCCGCGGTTGTCGCGGTTGTTAAACGGGTTCTGCTGGCTGGGAGTGTCCGTCGCGATCACGTTCAGCACGTCGCTGACGTCATCGATCGACTTCGACCACGTGTAAGCCGCGGTAAACCCAAAGCCGCTCCGGAAGGTGCGGGCCAAGTAGGTCTGGAACGAGTGGTAATTGGAGTTGGCGGACGACTCATTCAGAGTGACCCCGGTAAAACGCGGATCAATGCGGTTGGTCGTGCCGGTAGGCGGCGCATTCAGACCGGCGTTGATGGCGCGGAAGTCGGCAATGCGGGCGGTTTCGTCAGCCAGCGAGGTCGCCGGGACAACCAAGCCGGGGCGAACGGTATTGATTGGGCGGCCGCGCTGCAAGAAGTTGCTCTTCGTGCCCACGTAGCCGATGCGGCCAATAAAGCCGTTGCCGATCTGCCGCTCAATGTTCAGGCTCCATTGCTGGGTCTGCGGGTTCCTCATCGCGTAGTCAACTGGCGATAGACCACCAAAATTGCGCACGGTGGTGCCAAAGTTTCCAACCGTGGAGATACCCGTCTGCTGGAAGGCGGAAGTTCCTGCCACGAGGTTGGCGAGCGTATTGGCGCCGGTGAAGTCCGTCGTCGAGAAGTTGTACATGAACGGCGGGGAGAAACGGAGGTTCGTGATGGGATTCAAGAAGATAAAGTCATACGCCCAGCCGTACCCGCCACGCACGCTCCACTTGCCGGAGTTGCCCGGGCTCCAGGCGAAACCGAAGCGGGGCGCCCAGTTGTAGTTCGTGTTGAACGCAGTCGGCGTCACTTCAATCGAACCCAAAGCACCGGTGCCGGCGCCGCCGAGAGCAGCTTGGCGATCCAGGTTCAGGTTGGAAAGAAGTCCGTTAACCTCCGAGACGCCACCGGCGATTTCGAGCCGAACGCCCAGGTTGAGCGTCAGATTCCGGCGGATGCGCCAGTCATCCTGCAGGAATGCTCCCTGGTTGCTGACCCGGTTACCGCGGATTGAGCCACCGAAACGCTGACTGTAGATGACCGGGATCCCCAACTGGAATTGCTCAAAGTTGGCGAACGTGTACGAACCGCGCTTGTTTGAATCAAAAACCGAATTCGCTTGAATGCGCTCAAAGTTGTAACCACCCTTGAAGGTGTGGTTGCCCGAGGTCTTCGTCAAAGTCGTCAAAGAGTTGTATACGTTTTGCGTACGGCCCTGTGGCAGACCCGCCCAGCTGCCGAGTTCGGCAATGCCGTTCTGAAAGGCGACTGAAGCGGCTCCGATCGCGACGAGCGGCGTGAAGTTCGGATTGCTACGCAGAAATCCACCAAGTTGGTTGAGAACCAAGGTGGGCGAGAAGATGCGGGTGTAGCCCACCGTGATCGTCTGCGGCGTGTTGGTGGAACTGGCTCCGTTTGTCGGAAGGTTCGACGAGATGAAGGTCAAGCCAGGGCTGCGAGATTCCGACTCCTGGTAGGCGTAGCGGCCCCAAAGGGCGTCGTTCTGACTGATGTTATAGTCAATCTTGCCCGAGTACGCGACAGAGTTCGTACCCAGCGGCGCCGGGTTCGAGACGGTACCGGAATCAGAAGCAACGCCTTGGGTGGCCTGCCAGAGAGTACGTGCAGCGGGGTTGGTGATGCCGGCTACCTGGGCGTTCGTCGGCACGATAGCGATTCGGGTACCGCCGGAGCCGCGGATCTTCTGCTGCTCGTAGGTCCCAAAGTAGAAGAGCTTATCGCGAAGAATCCGGCCACCGATCGCGCCACCCCACGTGTTGTCGCGCAGGATCGGCGCCTTACCCGTGCGGTCGAAGTAGTCGCGCGCGTTCAGCTTGTCGTTGCGGAAGAACTCAAACAAGCGGCCGTGGAATTCGTTGGAGCCGCTCTTGGTAATGATCTGGTACTGCGAACTGCCATTCCGGCCGTACTCGGCGCTGAAATTGTTCGAAATGATGTTCACTTCCTTGATCGCGTCAATCGGCACAGTGCCAATACCAGCACCGCCCGTTGTCGAGACATCGGAGGCGTTGGCGTTGTCGATCGTGATGTTGTTCGCGCGGCCACGTCCACCGTTTGAGTTGTAGCTGCCGAGACCCAAGAAGGGGTTCCGCACGCTGACCGGGGTCACGCCCGGGGTTGTACCTGCAAGAGCGAGGGGACCGCCTTGCAAGGGGAGTTGGGTGATCGCTTTCGCTTCTACGCTGTTCTGCATCTGCGCCGACGCAGTGGAAATGGTGAGCGCGGATTCTTCGATCACGACCTCGGACTTGGTCGACGAGACTTCAAGCGTCACGCTCAACTCTTTGGTGGCGCCGGAGTTGATCAATGCCGTGGTCACCAAGCTAGAGAAGCCAGTGTTTTCAACGCGAACGGAATAGTCGCCGATCGTGAGGAGCGAGAAACGGGCAGCGCCTGCGGCGTCGGTGACGGCGTCGCGAGTAAACCCCTGAGTCAAACTGCGAATAGAGACCTTGGCGCCGACGATGGCGGCGTCCGAAGAGTCGCTAACGCGAATGACGAGATCACCGGTGATCTGAGCCAGAGAAGGCACGGCGAAGCTTGCCAACGCAAGCAGCAACCGTGCGATGGTGCTGTGTGTCATAGATTTAGATACCCCTGACAGTGGTGGCCATTAAATTCGGCCGCATGTATCAGTTTGAATTATAGATGATTAAAAAGCGAAGATGGTTGCTCTCGTTTTCTGATCTTTTGCGTCTAACAGGGTTTCGTCCCAATCCTCCACTCGCCCGGCCTCCAGCGGACACCTTGCCGGCCTCAGCTTCATGCCGAAGCGCCACTGCTAGCTGAAGATCGCCACTTCGATCGACGCCTTGCCGTTGCCAACGTCCTCAGTAT
>JBBQRA010000192.1:0-11743 GCA_038215275.1 Bryobacterales bacterium
TCCGCCGGGACGAGGCGGCCCTCCATCGCGGCATCAGTGCCACGCTGAAGGAACTCACCCTGTTCCGGAAACTGGACCCGTTGCCCAAAACGCCGCTCACCCGCTCGGCGCAAATCATCGGCCCGACTCAATCGCCCACCGTGCTCGAACCACCACCGAAACCAAAAAATGAAATCATCCAACCTGCTGATTTCATTGAAGAAACAAAGCCAGAGACCGACAACCAAAGCCAAGTCCTAACCGGCTGGAAAGCCCCGAAGAACCTCGCGCCGTGGCCGCTGCGCCTCCCGAATCCGCCGCTCACCCGGGCCGCAGGAGCCTCCGGCTATGAATAGCACCGGAAAGAGGCCAGCGTAGCGCGTCGGACCCGTCCCAATTTACGATCTGTACCCCACCGGTTCGTCCATAGTGTGTCCACCCGGAGCCGCTGCGAGTACCGTTTCCACTCGCTCCTTTCCGATCCAAGCCGCCTCACGAGCCCGGCGCTCCCATTCACTCCCGACCCCCACAACCCAAGCCCGAAACAGAGCGACTCATTGCCCCCGCGTCAGCTCGTGATGCCGCTTCCGCGCCGCTAGCGCCTTCTCTCGCTCGCCCGCTTTAGCATAAAGCTGCGCCAGCGCGTAGTACGCCGGGCCAAACTCGGGATTCAATTCCACCACCCGCTCCAGCAACGCCACCGCCCGCCCCGGCGCCACGCTTCGATGCAGTGCAAACGCCGCCGGCCAGAACTTGGCGTCCAATGCCCAGGCCTTCTCAAACAGCGCCGCTTCCCCCCGCTCCAGCCCCAACAAGTACCACGCCATAGCCGACCCCCCATGGCCCGCCGCATACCCCGCCAACCGACGCTCCACCTCCTTCCCCGCCGGCAGCAGCGTCTCCAATCCCGCGTACAGCGTCTCCTCCTCCGGAGCCAAATCGATCGCCTTCACAAACGCCGCCACCGCATCCTCGTTCCGCCCCTGCGCGTACACCGCCAACCCCAGCAGCCGCCATAGCTCCGCCTCCCCGGGATAGGCCCTTACCGCCTCCCGTAGCACCGCCTCCGCCCGCTTCTCCTGCCGCGCGTCCAACAACCCCTGCCCCGTCTCTCCCATCCGCCGCGCGAACATCGCCCGCCCCCTCTGCACCATCGCCGACCCCGGCGCCAACCGTCCCGCCTGCTCCATTGCCGAAACCGCCTCCACCGCCTGCCCAGTCCGCAGTCGCGCCTCCGCCACCGCCAGCCACATCACCGGCTGGCCCGGTGCCTGCCGCACGGCCTCCTCCAGGGCTATCCTCGCCTCGCTCGCGTGCCCTGCCTTCAGCGCCTCCAATCCTTTCGCCAACCACTCCTCCGCGCCGATCTGCAGAAGCAGCGCCAGCAACATCACCATACCTTCTTACCCACCACGCCCGACCCCTCTTTCACCCGATACAGCGCCCCTGCGGCCAGCTTGCCCACCACCTCCGTCTCCCCATTCGGCCACCGGATCTCCACCCGCTCCGCCCCCGTCGCCGTCCCCAGTCCGAAGTACACCGCAAAGTCATGCTGCGAAGCATAGCTCCCCCCGCTCCGCACCTCCTCCGTCAACGTCTTCCCGCCCACCGTCACCCGCACCCGCGCCCCAATCGCGCTCCGGTTCGACTTCGTCCCCTCTAGCCGCAATCCTAACCCATTCCCCCGCCTTGCCTCCACCCGGTACACCGCCGGCCCCGCTCCCAGATTGGTCACTACAATCTCTTCGACGCCATCCCCATCCAAGTCGCCGACGGCCAGTCCTCTCGATGCCATCGGCGTCCCCGCGCGCGCCGTCGCAAACACCCCGCCGCCGTTCCAATACAACGATTTCGCCTGCCTCTGCGCCGCCCCCAACTCGGGATAGATGTGGCCATTCGCCATCACCAGATCCGGCCGCCCATCCCGATCCCAGTCCACCACGCCCAGCCCCCATCCCACCGCCGTCGCATCGCTGCCCAGCCCCGTCTCCTCCGTCGCGTCCACGAAGAGCCAATCCCCCAGGTTCCGGTACAGGCTCGGCGTCTCGTCAATGAAGTTGGTCTTCACCAGGTCCATCCGCCCGTCCCCATCCACGTCCACCGCGGCCACGCCCATGCTGCCCAACTCTTCCCCGTTCGCCCCGTAGGCCGCCCCCGCCTCCACCGCGACGTCGGTCAACGTGCCGTCCCGGTTGTTCCGCAGCAGAATCCCCGGCGTCGAATCGCAAGCGATGTAGATGTCCGTCCAGCCGTCCCCGTCGAAGTCCGACACCACCACGCCCAATCCGTAGTGCAACCCCTCCACGCTCTTCAGCGCCGTCCCCGTCACATCCCGAAACTTCCCGTCCCCTTCGTTCCGGTACAGAATCGGCCGGTCCGTGGGAAACCCCCGCGGCCCGCAAAACACCTCCAGTCCCAGCCACGTGCAGTACTTCGTCGCGCCCGGCTTCCCGGCCGACGCCAAGTCGAACCCCACGTAGTTCGCCACTACCAAATCCAGCCGCCCGTCCCGGTCATAGTCCACAAACGCGCAGCCCGTCGAGAATCGCTGCCCCTCCGTCGGCATCCCCGCCGCAGCGGTCACGTCGCGGAACTTGCCCTCGATATTCCGGTATAGCCGGCTCGCCCCGTAGTACGTCATCAGGACATCTGTCCAGCCGTCGTTATCGAAGTCCCCCGCGCAAACGCCCTGCCCCCAAGCGCGGGGCGCGAACCCGCTCCCCGCCGACACATCCTCGAACTGCCCCGCCCCCGTGTTCCGGTACAGCACCGGAGCCACTCCATCGGCAAACAGCAGGTCCACCGCCCCGTCGTTGTCAAAATCGAAGGCCGCCACCCCGTTCCCCGTCATGCTCAGGATGTACCTCGAAGTCCCGTCCCCATACCGGTGCTTCGCCGTTAACCCCGACGGCACTTCCCGCAAAGAAAAAGCGGGCGCGGCCACCTTCGGCCCGCCCGCTTTCTTACCCGCCCGGGGACCGCTGCCCATGCCTTGCGCCAGCAGCAGCCCCGGGAGTAACCAAACCAGCAACTTCATTAGAACGTCAGCTTCAACGCCATCTGCACCAGTCGCGCGTTCACCGAAGTCGAGTTGATCTGGCCGAAATTGGCGTTATCCATGGTATTGCCAGGATTACCAAAATTGGCCTGATTCAGCAAGTTGAACATCTCCGTCCGGAACTGCATGTTGAACCGCTCGCCGAACCGGAAGTCTTTGAACACCGAGAAGTCCACTGAGGTCTGGCCCGGCCCGCGGAACATCCCGCGGCCTGAGTTGCCGTAGGTGCCGCGCGGTGCCGGACTCCAAGCCGCCCGGTTGATGTAGTTCAGCAGCTTGTCCTTCGTGCTGCCCGGATTGACAAGGGGCTGGCCGGCAATCACGTTCGAGAAGAACGCTCCTGCCGGGTCGGTCGCAATGCCGCCCAAGCCCTGACCGCTATCCCGGTTGAACACCGTCACTGGGTTGCCGGTCTGTGTCACGAAAAACCCGTTCAGGCTCCAGTTGTTCAGCAAGAACTTGCCGGCTCCGCCCGTGAACAGATTCGGCAAATCCTGGTTCATCACCAAGGTAAACCGATGCGTCCGGTCAAAGTTCGCCGGTCCCTTCGCGCGGCTGAAGTCATTCCACGGCGTGGGGAACAGACTCGTGAAGAACCGGGAGCCCTCGTCGCCGTTGCCGAGGGTTTTGCCCCACGTGTAGGCGCCTTGCAGCGTAGTCATCTTCGTACGCTTCTTCACCGTCGTCTGGAACGAATGGTAGGTCGAAGAGCCATTCTGTGCCGTAATCAACATGGTGCCAAATCCGGGATAAAGCCGGGCCGCGGTCCCATTGGCCTGCGGAATAATCGGATTGAAGTTCCGACGCGCCATCAGGTTCGTCCCCTTCGTGCCGACGTAGGCGCTCTCCACCAACACATTCCCGGGCAGTTGCTTCTGGATGCTGAAGTTGTACTGCCAAGCGTGGTCCATCTTCGTGTTCCGCTCCGTACCCCAAACCTGCAACTGCTGCGTCGCCGAGGTCGGGAACGGAATCCGCGTCGGGTCATGCTGCGGATCGAGATAGGTCCAGTTGTCCGGCGTGTTCAGACGACACGGCGTATTCGGAGCGTTGCAATCAGCCTCCACGCGAGTCGACGTCGGGGGGTTGTTGAACGCCTGCTGGGCAATCTGCCCTGTCCGCGTGTCGTAGAAAAGACCCGCCCCAGCGCGGACCACCCAAGTGTCGGTGACGCGGTATGCCAAGCCCAACCGTGGCGCAAAATTGTTCCCATCGTTGAACACCGTGCTCTTGGGCACCCCGTTCACACCGCCCTGCACAATGCCCGAACCCTCCAGCGTACCCACGCCCGTGTAGTTCTCCGGCCACCAGTTCAACATGCCCAAGTTGTAAGCATAAGGCTGGAAGTGATACTCGTACCGCACACCCCAGTTCACGGTTAGCTTCTGGCTCACCTTCCAGTCATCGCTGAAAAAGCCCGCCATCAGGTTGTCCCGCATCTTCAACTCGCCGCCCGTACCCGGCGCGCTGAACTGCTTCAGCCGGGCGTGGCTCAGCAGGAAGTCGGCATACTCGTCGCCGCTCGCCTGCCCGTTAAACTGCCACAACCCGCGGCTCACCTGAGCATTCTTCGGGTTGTAGTCCGACACCTGACTCTCCACCCCGTACTTGAAGTTATGCTTGCCCCGGATCCAGGTCATCGTCGCGCCGCCCGTGTAGCGCTTAATGAAGTCCGACCAGTTCGCCTCATTGCCAAACTGTACATAGTTCGTGATGTTGATCCGCGGCGGACCATCCAGATTCGTCACCGCCAGCGGCCGCAATCCCACCGTTGTCGGATTGTCGTTGTTCTGCATGGCCAGGAACTGCGAAGAATCGTCAAACCCGAATCGCGCCTCCAGCACCTGATTGGCGCTGAACAGATGCGTGTGCGTCACGTTCCCTGAGTCCTTCTTCCGGTTCGCAGTCCGGCCCAGTCCAGGCAGACCCGATCCAAACGGGGTTAAGTCGCCTTGACGGCTGACAAACCACCGGCCCGAGATATTGTCTTTGTCCGAGAAACGGTGATCGAACTTCACCGTCCACATATCGATATCGGTCGCAATGGACTGCGCCGCGAAGAAGTTGTTCGCCCCCGATGAGAAGTTCGGCACCGGAATGTACCGGTCCTGAATCGCTTTCGAAATCGGATTGATCCGCGATGGCGGAATCACATTACCCGGAAAGGGCTGCCCGGTCACCGGATCGTTGATAATCCGCCGCCCCGAGAAGTCTCCATTCCTCTGTGCCGTGGTCGGCACGATCCGCTGAATCGCAGCCGCGCCCGAATTGGCGTTCAACTGCCGCGAACTTTCCCAGCCCACAAAAAAGAACGTCCGGTCCTTCCCGTTGTAAATCTTCGGCAACAGCACCGGACCGCCAAAGTTCGCCCCGAATTGGTTCTGGTTGTTCTGCCCCCGCGTCGGGTTGAAGAACGGACGAGCATTCAACTTCGTGTTCCGAAGAAACTCGTACGCCGCGCCATGGAATTGATTCGTGCCACTCCGGGTCGTCACATTGATCGTTGAGCCCAGGTTCCGGCCATACTCAGCGCTGAACATGCTAGTCATCACTTTGAACTCGCTCAGGAATTCGATTGACGGCGTACCGTCGCCATCGGGGGCATTGTTCAGCGGGTTCGTCGTCGGCACGCCATCCACCAGCAGGTTGTTGCTGCCGCGGCGCGCTCCGTTCACGCTCACGCTGTCACTGCCCGTCCCTGGGTTATCGGCATTGAAGATCGATCCCACCACGCCAGCCGAAGTCCCGAGAATCTGCGTGAAGTTCCGCGTTGCCAGCGGAATCGACTGAATCGTCCGCTGTTCCACTACCTGGCCGATCGTCACCCGTTCGCTCTGCAGCAGAGGCGTCTCCGCCGTCACATTCACCGTATCCGTCAATTGACCCACGCTCAACGTCACGTCAATGCGCGACCGTTCGCTGGTGTTGACGATCACACCCGTTTGCTGGACCCGCTGGAAACCCTTGCTCTCCACCGATATCCGGTAAGTTCCTGCCCGCAGCAGCGGGAACAAGTAGTTTCCCGATTCGTCCGTCACCGTCCGAAATTCGCCACCGGTCTCCGTGTTGTTCGCCGTAATCGCGGCGCCCACAATCACGGCGCCAGTTGGGTCTTTCACCGTGCCTGTTACGCTTCCCGTTGTTTCCTGAGCGGCCAATGTCGCCAAACTCAGAATGATCCCTGAAAATATTCTTACCGCGCGATTCATGCGCCTTAATATATAACAACTACTGTTTCAGAGCCGTGACACCGGGATACGGCGTCGAAAATCCTTTCGCATCGCCCCATAAGATGCGATTCAAAGTATCCGTCGGCACGTCGTCCACCTCGCTCCAGTTCATCTTGGCGGACTCCTCCGCCGCCCATCGTTCCCGACCCTTGAGTGCTTGCAGCGGCGGGTTCAACTCGTCCAACTTCACCCGCGCCGGCAGGTGGGTATACGGCTTCAGGTCCGCATCCTTTACGAATAGGCTGTTCATCGCCCGCGACGCCTTCAAGAACCGAGTCTTCGGCTCAATCCGGAACACATCCTGAATCGTACGCACCAAACTCGTCTGCGTAAAGAAATTCGAGTTCAGCGACTTCCGTTTGATATGCGGTCCAATCGCCAGCGCCACCGTCCGGTTCCCAGCCACGTGGTCCACGCCGTCCTGCGCATCATCCTCAACAACGAGAATCAGCGACTTCGCCCACACCTTGCTCTTGCTAATTCCTTCCACCATCCGGCCCAGCGCCAGATCGTTGTCCGCCACCATCGCCCGCGGCGTCGGCGCCCCAGGATTCTTCCCCACTGTGTGGTCGCTCGTCATCGTCACAATCGTGAGATTCGGCGTCGTCCCGTCCTTCTCCCACTTGCCCAAACGCTCCAAAAACGCCTCGGCCCGGATCACGTCCGGGATCTTCATCTCACTCGGGGGAAACCGTTCATCATAGATCCCTTTCAGCGCCGGCACGCCGCACGTCGACGCAATCACTTCGCGCCAAGTGCCCTTCTGATAGTGATCCCAGTAGTACGTCCACGGCGGCAGGCCGCTCTCGTTCACGTCCTTCACCAGTCCCGTCTTCGCATCAAAGATCGCCGGCAGAGACAAGGGTCCCAGTAACTGCACCTTCAACGGTCGCCTCGCGCCTTGCCAGAAGAAGCCCTGCGGCGAAACGGCCAACCCATCCGCCATGTTCCACGCATAGCCCCGCGGCGCGGCTTGCAGCGCCCGCTCCACGTGGTCGCTCACAAAGCCCATCATCAGCCACTGGTGCCCCTCAAAGCTGATCGCCCCCGTCGCGTAGAAGTTGTCGAGCAACACAAACTCCTCCGCCAACGCATGATGATTCGGCGTAATCTCCCGCGGATAAATCGCAAACTCCTTCTTTCCATTCCCCACCGGCATATCGCCGAACACCTGGTCATACGTCCGGTTCTCTTTGATCAGCAGGAACACATGTTCGATGCCCAACCGATCCAAGTCCTTCACGCCGCCCTGCGGTGTGAATCGCGGTGCATTCGCCAACTTCACCTCGCGCTGCCCCGCCGCCAACTGCGCGCGGCTTGGCGCCGGAATCGTCAACAGGCTCCCCTCGAACGCCCGGGTGTTGAACTTGCCGGGCTCCTGCTCGGTATTCCCCACGCCTTTGATGTTCACCACGCGCAAGTCTCCCTTGCCGTCCAGCGCCAGCGCCGAAGGGAACCATCCCGTCGGCAGCGCGCCCACCACCTTCCCGCCTTCCACGACAGACACTGCGTTCTCTCCCGCGCACGCCACATAGAGCCGGCTCCCGTCACCGCTATAGAGCACTCCAATCGGCTGGCCGCCCGCCACCACCGTCTTCGTCTTCCGCGTTTTGGTGTCCACCAGTGTCACGGTGTCCGAATGCCCATTCGCCACGGCCACCTCTCCGCCATCCGGCCGCATCGCGATCCCCGACGGCGCACGGTCCACCGGCACGTCCTCTCTCTTCCCATCCACCAGCGACAACACCGTCAAGCTACCCGGCAGCACCGAGCCGTTCGCATCCACCGGGACATCCACGCCGCCGCTCGGCGCCGTCGCCGCACCCGGCGGAATGGACGACCCCGCCCGGTTCGTCACATACGCCATCCCGTCCCGCACTACGACGCCAAACGGTGCGAGCCCCGTCGGCCAGCGCTTCATCTCTTTCCGCGTCGCCCGGTCATAGGCCACCAAGACGTTATCCCGGTGCATTGCAACATACACCGTCTTCCCATCGGCCGAAAACGCGATCCCCGTCGGCACCGAATGCCCAGGCAGGTTCAGCCGGTCTGTCCCGGTCACCTTGCCGTTTGTGCCAACGCCGATCAGCAGCAGGCTGTCCGGACCCGTCCGCGTCGTCTCCGACGCCCAGATCTCTTTGCCATCGGGAGAAAACGCGATGCCGGCGTACGAGGTTGTCTTCGCCTTCGCCCGGTCGACGACACTCCCGTTCGTCCCATCGAGAATCGCCACTTCGGTTCCGCTCAGCACGGCGAGCCACCGCTTGGCCGGATCGAACGCCATATCCACCGGTCGGCCCTTGAAGAACAATTGCGTCCCCCAAGGCTTTACCAGCTGGTGGTTCACGAGCAAGAAGCTTCCGTCCACTTGCTTCCCCAGCAAGGTTGTCGAAATGAGCGGCGCCGACGCCGCCCCCACCGCGGCCACCGCCGCCACCAGGAAAGCCGTATTCCGAAAGGTCATGGCCCTCAGCCTATCAGGGTTAAATGACGCGTCGATGTCAGCCCTCGGGTTACCCTGTGAAGATGCACCTGATCGAAGCCATCGGCAACACGCCGCTCTTCCGGCTCGACCGCCTCACCTCTCACCTCCCCGGCATCGAACTCTATGGCAAAGCCGAGTTCGCCAACCCCGGCGGCAGCGTGAAGGACCGTCCGGCGCTCTACATGATCCTCGACGGCGAACGCCGCGGCCTCCTCACCGGGGACAAAGTCATCCTCGATTCCACGTCCGGCAATACCGGTATCGCCTACGCGATGGTCGCCGCCGCCCGCGGCTACCAAGTCAAGCTCTGCCTGCCCTCGAACGCCTCCCCGGAACGGAAGCACATCCTCAAGGCCTACGGCGCCGAACTCATCCTCACCGATCCCGATACCGGCTCCGACGGCGCGATCCGCGAGTGCAAGAAGATCTACGCCGCCGACCCGGACCGCTACTTCTACCCCGACCAGTACAACAACCCCGCCAACTGGCAGGCCCACTACGAGACCACCGGCCCCGAAATTCTCGCCCAGACCGAAAACCGCATCACCCACTTCGTCGCGGCGATGGGCACATCCGGCACTTTCATGGGCGCCACCCGGTGCCTCAAAGAATTTAACCCGCACATCCAGTGCCTCTCTGCCCAACCCTCCTCCGGCTTCCACGGCCTCGAAGGCTTGAAGCACATGCCCACGGCCATCGTCCCGGGCATCTATGAAGAGTCGTTGGCCGACGAAAACCTCTGGCTCGAAACCGAAGACGCTTACCGCATGGTCCGCCGCCTCGCCCGCGAGGAAGGCCTCCTCGTCGGCATCTCCGCCGGCGCCAACGTCCACGGAGCCCTGAAGCTCGCGGAACGCATCAAAGAAGGTGTCATCGTCACCATCCTCTGCGACGGCGCCGAAAAATACCTCTCCGAACCTTTCTGGAACGATCCCCAATACTCATGATCCGCGTACACCCTGAACCCTGGGCCACCATGGTCGCCCACTCCGAATCCACCTTCCCCAACGAATGTTGCGGCGCGATGCTCGGCACCACCGACGGCGATGACAAGACCGTCTCCTTCGCCCTCCCCCTCGAGAACGCCTACACCGGCGGACAGGCGGATCGCTATGAGATCCGCCCCGAAGATCTTCTCCGCGTCGATCGCGAAGCCCGTCAGCGCGGTCTCGACGTCATCGGCATCTTCCACTCCCACCCGGACTGCGACGCTTATTTTTCAAAAACTGACCTTGAAAACTCCTGCCCTTGGTACAGTTTCATCGTTCTGAGCATCCAAAAAGGAAAATTCCATCACGCCAATAGCTGGCTCCCCAACGCCGAGCAAACGAAAGCCGAGCAAGAGCCCTTAGAATATTAAGAAAAGACCCAATGGCCAAGATTCTCATTCCCACCCCCTTGCGGCAATACGCCGAAAAGAACAATTCCGTCGACGTCTCCGGCGCGACCGTCGGCGAAGCCCTCGCCGACCTCACCACGCAGTTCCCGGACCTCCGGAAGAATCTGTTCAACGACGAAGGCAAGCTCCGCAGCTTCGTCAATGTCTACGTCAACGATGAAGACATCCGCTACCTGCAGAAAGATGCCACCGCGGTCGCCGACGGCGACACCATTTCTATCGTTCCCTCCATCGCCGGCGGCTTATGCTGACGCAGGAAGAGGTATCCCGTTATAGTCGGCATCTCATCATGCCGGAGGTTGGCGTCGAAGGGCAGGAGAAGCTTAAGGCGGCGAAGGTGCTCCTCATCGGCACCGGCGGCCTCGGCGCGCCCGCGGCCATGTATCTCGCCGCGGCGGGCGTCGGCACCATCGGCCTCGTCGATTTCGACGTCGTCGATGTTTCGAACCTGCAGCGCCAAGTCATTCACGGCACCAAGGACATCGGCAAGAAGAAGATCGACTCCGCCGAAGAGACCATGCGGGACATCAACCCGCTCGTCAAGATCATCAAGCACGAGGTTGCCCTCACCAGCGCCAATGCTCTCGAAATCCTTAAAGATTACGACATCATCGCCGATGGCACCGACAATTTCCCCACCCGCTTTTTAATCAACGACGCCTGCGTGATGCTCGGCAAGCCAAACGTCTACGCATCGATCTTCCGCTTCGAAGGGCAGGCCACCATCTTCGCCGCTGAAGGCGGACCATGCTACCGCTGCCTCTATCCGGAACCGCCGCCCCCGGGCCTCGTCCCGAGCTGCGCCGAAGGCGGAGTGCTCGGCATCCTCCCCGGCGTTGTGGGCCTGCTGCAGGCGACCGAAGTCGTCAAACTCATTCTCGGCGCCGGCGAGCCGCTCATCGGCCGCCTGATTTTGTACGACGCCCTCGCCATGAAGTTCCGCGAGTTAAAGCTTCGCAAGAATCCAGAGTGCATCTGCGCCACTGGCGACGTGAAGTTGATCGACTACGACCAGTTCTGCGGCATCCCCAAGCAACCGGAGCCCCCACCCATGTCTTCCGAAATCAGCCCCAAAGAAGTCAAGTCTATGATCGATTCCAACGAGACCTTCATCCTGATTGACGTCCGCGAGACGCACGAGTTCCAGATCGGCCGGATCCCCACGTCCACCCTGATCCCGCTGGGTGATCTACCGAAGAAAGTGGCGGAGCTCGATCCTGACGCCAACTACGTCCTCCATTGCAAAATGGGCGGGCGCAGCGCCAAGGGTTGCGACGTCCTACGCCAAGCCGGATTCAAGAACGTCCGCAATATGACGGGCGGCATCCTCGCGTGGTCCGACCAGGTCGACCCGTCCGTTCCCAAGTATTAGAGCAATTCTTGACTTAACCAAGGGCATATCCGCAATGTTTGAAGCAGTTTCTCGCCGTCTCGGCTGAGATCGCGGCGACCGCCTGTGGGATAGCGGTGTCGAGGGCCTCCACCGATCGGGCTTTGAGTTGCCGTAAACGCGATTTGACCACTGACCAGCAGGCCTCAATCGGATTGAAATCTGGCGAATAGGGCGGAAGATAGCGAAGCTCCGCCCCCGT
>JBBQRA010000193.1:0-11678 GCA_038215275.1 Bryobacterales bacterium
GCGTTGGTTTCATGCCTCTCCCTCACCGCGCAGGAGTATCGCGGCCGTGTACAGGGCTCGGTTACGGATTCGTCACAGGCCGTTGTGGCGGGCGCTTCCGTCGTCCTTACGGACGTGAACACCGGGGTTTCCAGTACCCGGCAGACCAATGAGCAGGGCCGCTATCTGTTTGATTTAGTGTTGCCCGGAAAGTACCGTGTTTCGGTACAGATGCAGGGGTTTAATAAGTTTGTGCAGGAGAACGTCGTGCTGCAGTCGCGTTCCGATATGACAGTGGATGCTACACTGCGGCCGGGCGATGTGCGAGAGACGGTGACGGTGGAAGCCCAGGCGAGTACAGTGCAGTTCAACACAAGTAAGTTGGAAACTACGGTGGACAGCGCCTTGGTCGCGAATCTCCCGCAGATGTCGCGGAATCCACTGCTGTTGGCGCGTTTGGATCCCGCGGTGGTACAGAGCGATACGGCGCGGGAAGTGGAGCCGTACTTCACGTGGTCGGGGAACCGGCAGGAAATTGGAGGTGGCCGGAACTTCTCGAACGATCTGCAGATTGACGGCAGCCCGATTGGGATTGGCTATAAGACGAGCTACATGCCGTCGCCGGACGCGGTGCAGGAGGTGGCGGTGCAACAGAACGCGGTGGACGCCGAGTACGGGCATTCGTCGGGATCGGCGATTACCCTCACGATGAAGGCGGGGACCAATGCCTGGCACGGGAACACCTTTTATCAGGGCCAGTATCCCTGGGCAAACGCACTTGAGAACCGGGTGTTCCGGACGACTAACCTGGGGCGGACGCACATGTGGGGCGGGACGGTAGGAGGTCCAATTAAGAAGAACAAGCTGTTCAACTTCTTTTCGTACGAGCAGTGGCGGAAGACGGATCCGAACGATTTGATTCAGACGCTGCCAACGGATCTGGAGCGGGCAGGGAATTTTTCGCAGTCGCTGAACGCGTTGGGTGGACTGCGGGCGATCTATGATCCTTTTACGACGCAGACTTCGGCTGACGGGCGAACAGTGACGCGGATGCCTTTACCGGGAAACGTCATTCCTCCATCGATGCAGGATCCGGTGGCGCGGATGTTCATGGACCAGTTATGGAAGCCGAACCGGCCCGGCCAGGGACCTTATAATGTCAACAACTATTACGTGCCGCTGCCGATTCGGTATGACTATCACAATCTGTCGAACCGGACGGACTATGCGATGAACGACAAGCTGCGATTCTACGGACGGTACAGCAAGCTGTGGACGCCGGTGACGACGTCGAATCCGACCGGATCGGATTTCTACGTGAACGACCGGGGCAGCCAACGGGATGCGACGTCGATTTCGGGCGATGCGGTTTTTGTGGCGAGTCCGACGACGATCATCAACATCAACGGGACGTACCATAGCTTCGTTGATGCGTCCCGGTTTGCTTCGACCAACGAGGGTGGATGGGGGAAGATCTGGCCGAACGCGAGTTTCCCGAGCACTGTTTTTGGCAACAAGGCGGTGCCGGAGTTGATTCCCCGAATGTCGATCATGGGCACGGGGACCGGGGAATACTGGACGGCCCTCGGCCCCCGGGGCGGCATTTGGGATCAGCGGCCAACGGCGGATAGCGTGAGTTTGAAAGTTGCCCGGCAACAGGGCAAGCACTACTTGAAGATGGGCGCTGACACGCGGGGTACTCGGACGACCAGCCTGCTCGTCAACAACACGCCCGGGTTCGGGTTTCAGGCGGACGGGAGCGCGGCGACATTCGTGAATCCGGATCTGCGGACCTCTGGCGACGGCTTTGCGACGTTCCTGCTGGGCGCGGTGCAGCCGGCCGGTGGCGGCGCCGATAGCTGGGACAGCGGAGCGACTTCGATGACGGCGACGATTCTTCCGCAGGGGCAGAATCGGTTCTACGGCATGTTCATCAACGATGACTGGAAGGTCAACCGCAATCTGACGATCAACATGGGCCTGCGTTACGAGTACGAGACGGCGTATACCGATCCGGAGAACCGCCTGACGCGGCCGCTCGATTTGACGTCACCGATTCCAGAGATGCAGGGGGCTGGCGCGCCGGTGATGCCGCCGGAACTCAGCCAGTTCTACAAAGGGCCAACCGTTTTCAACGGAGCATTTCAATTCGCCGATTCGAACAACCGTGGCCAGTGGGACGCCGGGCGAGGCGGGCTTTCGCCTCGTATCGGCATGGCTTACCGCATCAATGACAACACGTCGTTTCGGGTGGGGTACGGACGATACCTGACTCCGTGGACCGGCGGTACGCTGGATATTTTTGGAACCTACTATGTCGGATACAAGAATGTGACCGGTGCGTATCCGGCGGTGCAGGGTGTTCCGCAAACGCGGTTGCGAGATCCCTTCCCGGCGGCAACGCCGGTGGTTCCGGCCTATGAACAGCGATTGGGGCGGTATACTGCCCTGGGAGACTCGTTCAACTTCGTGAACCAGAACCGGCCTCGGGCTTACAGCGACCGCATTAACTTTTCGTTCCAACGCCAGTTGGTGCAGAACATGGTGCTGGACGTCACTTACTATCTCAACTTCTCCCAGCAAAACGTCGGCATCTACAACATCAATCAGGTGGATCCGCGGGTAGCGTATGAGTTCAAGGACGCGACGAACATCGCAGTGCCGAATCCGTTCTTTGGGTTTTCCACTCTCGAGAAGTTCCCGGGATCGTTGCGTTTCCAGCGCAATGTTGCCCTGACGACATTGGCCCGGCAATATCCGCAGTACGGGAACTTGAACGTGGTGGACGGCATTCGGGGCGGCGATTCGCGGTATCAATCGTTCCAGCTTCGTTTAAACCGGCGTTTCGCGAATGGGTACAGCGTGCTGCTGGGTTATAACTACAGCCGGCAGCAGGACGAGGTCTTCTTCAACGATATATCGAGCTACCTGCAGGACTTCACGTGGCAGGAGAGCGATCGTCCGAGGAGTCGCGTGTCTCTGGCGGGCACCTGGGAGGTGCCGGTAGGCCGGGGCCGGCAGTTCATGGGCGGAATGCCAAAGGTGGTGGATCTGGCCTTAGGAGGCTGGGACGTCACGGGCCTGATGACGTGGAGGTCGGGGTTCTATGTGCGGTTCGGCGGCATGCTGGCGGATGGCGACCCGCGAGTGGACAATCCAACGCCGGGCAAATGGTTCAACACCGCGGCGTTCGCGCGGCTACCTAACTTTACGCCGCGGACGAACCCCTGGCAGTATGACGGGGTAACCAATCCAGGGTTGTTCAATCTGGATGCGTCGATTGTGAAGCGGATGCCGATTACCGAACGCGTTCGCGGGGAACTGCGGATGGACGTTTTCAACGCGGCGAACAACATGACGTGGGCGAACCCGAACACGAACGTACAAAGCGCTCTGTTCGGGGTGACTAACAATCAGTTGTCCGGCACGTTCGGGCGGCGCGCGCAGCTTGGTTTGCGCGTGGAGTTTTAGGGAAGCGGTTGGATGGTTAGATGGGCGGTCCTCCTGTGGGTTGCGGCGGCCGGGGCTCTTCGGGCTCAGGCTCCGCCGGACCTGCGGGAGGCGGCCCGCTTGGACCGGGATGGGAAGTGCGGGGAGGCGGAGTTGATTTACCGGCGGGCACTCGGGGCGGGAACGCCTTCGCCGGCGCTCCTGAATAATGCGGGCAATCACTACTTGGCGTGCGGGAATGGGGCGAAGGCACGGGAGCACTACGAAGCGCTGAGGCGGGTAGCGCCTGCGCACGTGAATGCGAATCTGCAGTTGGCGAAGATGGCCATTGAGGCGAAGCGACCTAGGGAAGCGGAGCGGTATCTGGCTGCGTTGGGGGCGAACGGGGAGGCTGAAGTGATGGCCGAGGCCGGAACGTTGTACGCGCGGATGGGTGACTTCCGGCGAGCGCAGGAGCGGTTCGAACGGGTGGCCGCATTGCGGCCGGGTGATTTCGGGGCGCTGTGGAATCTGGGACGGGCTGCGGCGCGGACGGGGGACTTGGTGGTGGCACGGGGGGCCCTCGAAGCGGCGATGCGGTTGCGGCCGGAGGATGCGGGCGCTCTGTTTGAGCTAGGTGCAGCGCATGCGGCATCGGGGGAGTTTCCCCGTGCCGTGTACCTGTTGGCACAGGCGCAAAAGGCGGCGCCGTACGATACTGGAGTTGCTCTGGCGTTGGCACGGGCGGCGGAGGGCGCGGGCTACTACGGGGATGCGGCACTGGCTTATGACCGCTACCTGGTGCTGCGGCCCGCCGATGAGGGATCAAGGCGAGACCGGGCGCGGGCATTGGCCAACACGACCGGGCGGCGGGAAGAGGGAGTCCGGGAACTGGAGGCGTACGTGAAGAGGCTGCCTGAGGACGCGGCAGGGCATTTTGAGTTAGCTCAGTTGTGTTGGAAGGCGGAGCCGGAACGGTCGCTTACGCTGTTGGCGGAAGCGGTTCGGCTGGATCCTAAGATGGCGGCGGCACATACGGCGCGGGGTTGGCTGCTGCACCGGTTGGGACGGGATGAGGAGGCGTTGCCGCATCTGGAGGCGGCCCGTATGATATCGCCGCTGGCGGTTCGGGTTTGGGATCAGTACGGGCTGGTGTTGCAGGCGCTCGATCGGGGCGAGGAGGCGGAGGCGGCGTTTCGGAAGGCGGTGGAGTTGGGTCTGGCGGATTGGGAGGCGCGGCTGCACCTGGGGCGCGTGCTGATGGAACAAGGGCGGGAGGCGGAGGCGCGGACTTGGCTGGAGGCCTATGAGAAGTTGCGGCCGGCGCGGCAGCGGAACGCGCGGAGCGAGGCGGGGATGATTGAACTGGCGACCTTGCCGGCGGCGGAGGCGCGGCAGCGGGAGTTGACCAGGTTGACGGCGCTCGTGAAAGCGCGACCGGACGATTCGGTGTTGCGACTGCATTTGGACAAGCTACTGTTGGCGGATGGGCGGCTTGAAGAGATCGTGAAGATGGCGCTGAGTGGACGGTTGGCGGAAGCGGAACGGGAGTTGGTGGGGATGATCAGGGAGCGGCCGGATTGGGAGCGCCTGCGAAAGTTCCATTCGCTGGTGGTGGCGCAGCAAAAGGGAGGAGTGGGGACGGGGGACTGCGGGCGGTTGGAGGACTGGTTGCGGGCGGCATGCCTGGAGGGCGGGAAGTGAAGGCAGCACTGGCGTGGTTGCTGTTGTTTGCTCCTGCGGCTCCGTTGTTCACCGACATTGCGTCGCGAAGCGACTTTGCCTATGTGACGAACAACGGCTTCGCTGCGGGGCGGAAGTATTTTCCGCAGACCTTGTGCGGCGGGGTGGCGGTGCTGGATTTCGACAATGACGGGCTTATGGACTTGTACTTTACGAACGGGGCGCAGTTTCCCGAGATGAAGAAGACCGGCCCGAAGTTCCACAACGCCTTGTTGCGGAACAAGGGGGGCGGGGTGTTCGAGGATGTTACGGCGCGGGCTGGTTTGGCCGGTGTTGGCTATAGCTTGGGTGCGGCGGCGGGTGACTTCGACAACGATGGGTTCGCTGATCTGTTTGTGGCTGGCGCGGGGGCGAATACCCTTTACCGGAACGCGGGGGACGGGACGTTTCAAGAAGTGACGGCGAAGTCTGGGCTCGGCACGAAGCCGGCCGGGACGCTGAGCGTGCAGGGCGCCTGGGTTGACTACGACCATGACGGCTATTTGGATCTAGTGCTTTCAAACTACACTGTGTGGACGCCGGCGACGGATCAACGGTGTGTGCGTGAGGATGGGGTGGATTACTACTGCCACCCGAAGACGTATCCGAGTGTTCCGCATCGTTTGTACCGGAGCAGGGGAGATGGCACGTTTGAGGATGTGACGGAAGCGGCTGGGTTCGCGACGGCGCGGGGCAAAGGGATGGGAATCGCAATTGCGGATGTGAATGGGGATGGCTGGGAGGACATCTTCATCGCCAACGATACGGAGCCGAACTTCCTTTTCGTGAACCAAAAGAATGGCAAGTTTGTGGAGCAGGGGTTGGCGCTGGGAGTGGCCTACAACGATGATGCTGCGACGGTGTCGGCGATGGGGGCGGATGTCCGGGACTTTGATAATGACGGGTGGCCGGATGTGTTCTATAACGACTTGACGGAACAGGTTTGGGGGCTGTTCCGGAACTTGCGCGGGAAGTCGTTCCGGTATGTTTCGGCGGCGACGGGGCTGGGGCCATTGAGTATGCCGTTTTCCGGATGGGGTGCTGGTTTTATCGATTTTGACAACGATGGTTGGCGGGACTTGTACTCGGCGAATGGGGACGTGGATTCGCTGCGGGTGGGGGCGGCGCAGCAGGATACTTTGTTTCGGAATGTGGAGGGGAAGCGGTTCGTGAATGTGTCGGGGGCGGCGGGGCCGCACTTCGAGCGGAAGGGGTATCAACGGGGGGTGGCTTTCGCGGATCTGAATAACGATGGGTTCCTGGATGTCGTGGTGACGTCGTTGGGCCGGAAGCCTTCGATATTGATGAATTCGGGGGCGGGAGGCGGGCACTGGCTGCAGTTGCGGTTGGTGGGGCGGAAAGCGAATCGGGATTCGATTGGAGCTCGGATTACGGTGACCACGCCGGCGGGACGGACGCTGCATGACTGGAAGAGCCCGAGTGTGGGATTTCTCTCGTCGAGCGATCCGCGGGTGCATTTCGGGTTGGGCGCGGAGGCGAAGGCCGCTTCCGTGGAAGTCCAGTGGCCGGGGGGTGGCGTGTTGCGATTGCAGGATGTGGCTGCGAACCGAATCCTGACTCTCGAGGAACCGTAGCAGCAGGAAACGCAGCAGTAGAAAACGCAGCAGTAGCTTGCATTGCAGAACTAACTCGCATAGTATCTGCCGGAGGCCCTATGAAACCCTTTCTGCTTCTCTCACTCTTTTGCTTAGCCGCGCCGCTGGCTGCGCAATTTTCGGCCGCCGTCCAAGGCACCGTTTTCGATCCCTCCGCGGCCGCGGTTCCGAACGCGGCCATCACCTTGAAAAACGGACGTACCGGGATTGCGTCTTCCCTCCAAACCAATTCCTCCGGTTTCTACCGCTTCAGCGCCCTTGCCCCAGGCGAATACGAACTCAAAGTCGAGACTGCCGGCTTCCGAGAATCCACCACCATCGTCAATCTCACCACGGGCCAAACCCGCGATCTCAATTTCACCCTCGAACTCAGAACCACCGGCGATACGGTCAGCGTCACCGCGGAAGCGCCAGTGCTCGACACCTCCGAGTCGCGCCAGCAGCTGACGATGGACCAGAAGAAGATGCGCGACCTCCCATTGCTCAACAACAGCATCTTTGCCCTGCTCACGCTCGCACCCGGCGTCACCGGGCTAAACGGTGCATCCGATAACTTCAATCCCGAGTACTTTTCCGGCATGAGCGCCAACGGAGCCAGCCCCCGCGGCAACACTTACAACGTGGACGGTCTCAGCATCACCTCCAACATCACCAATGGCACGGCCAACCTCGGCGTGAACCCGGAGGCCGTCGAAGAGTTTACGGTTGAAACCAACACATTCAAGGCCGAGCAAGGCCTTGGCAGTTCCATCGTTGTCTCCATCACCAGCAAGGCCGGCACAAACCAATTTCACGGCGCGGCCAACTACTGGTTCACCAACCAGGACATGCGCGCCCGGACCAGCCTCCCTTTCATCGCCGCTTACGCCCCCTTCCGGCGCAACAATCTCAGCGGCGCCTTCGGCGGCCCAATCCAGAAGAACAAGACCTTTTTCTTCGCCGCCGCGGAGATGCTCCGGCAGACGGACGCCGCGGCCAGCGTCGTCACCGCGGAAAGCCCGGAATTTGTCTCGTGGGCCCGAACCGCATTCCCGAACTCCCTCGGCACGAAACTCCTCACTGACTATCCAGCATCGGCGCTCTCCATTACCAATCCCGCGTTCCGCACCGCCCAGCAGGTGATCGGCAATGATTGCGGCAATGCCGCCACGGCGAACATCCCCTGCAATCTCCCCGTACTCGCGCAAGGGACCTGGAATCGCGCGCCGAGCCGCAATGGGCTCCAGTACAGCATCCGCGGCGACCGCTACTTCCGAGAGGGTAAGGACCGCGTCTTCGGCAGCTTCATCCGCACAGAATCTGATAACAACAACCTTACGCCCCGGCCGTTCTTCGACAACAACAGCGACCGCTTCGTCAACGCCTTCCAGGCCAACTACACCCGCACGTTCCGCCCCGCCCTCATCAACGAGTTTTCCGTCTCTGGCAACCGCGTTCAAGGCTTTAACGGCTTTGACGCCAAGCTTCGTATCCCCGTCATCAACATCTCCGGCTCCCAAGGCCTGGGCGTTGGGGGAGGCTTGTTCGTTCAGAACAACTGGAATTGGCGCGAAGTCCTCACCTGGGTCAAAGGTTCTCACTCCATCAAGTTTGGCGGCACTTACTTCTGGGGCAACGACTGGGCCGACTTCCCTCAAGGCAACAGCCGCCCCACCTTCAACTTCAACAACCTCCTCGATCTCGTCCGCGATCAACCCTTCTCCGGCACCGGAGCCTCCCGCGATCCCCTCAGCGGCGAGTTGAGGCGTTATCGATTCGGCGCCAAAGCGAACACAGTCGGCCTCTTCGTCCAGGATGAATGGAAAGTCCGCCCTAACCTTACTCTCACTTTAAGCCTTCGCTATGATGATTTCGGGAATCCGAGCGGCATCCAGGGCTTCCTCTACACCAACCTCTTTGTCGGCAGCGGCAACAACTATGTTGACCAGTTCCGCACCGCCTCCATCCGAAGGACCGAAGCTCAATTCCCCGGCCGCCTCAAGAACAACTGGAGCCCCCGCTTCGGCTTTGCCTGGGCTCCCGGAAAGTCCCGGAAGTGGAGTGTCCGTGGCGGCATCGGGATGTACTATGACTGGATTACGCTCGGCGAGTCCATCGACCGCGTGAACATCAATCCGCCCAATTTCCTCTTCCCCAACGTTGGGCAACTTCTGCCCATCAAACCTATCTTCAACGTAGGCAATTCCGATACCTTCCCTTACGGCTTCACGCTTCCAGTCATCCCCTCCGTCGGCCTTGATGAGCGCGGCGGCCTCGCCGGCGTTCAGTCCGCCGTCGGTGGCATCGACCCGAACCTGAAGGCGCCCCGCACCCTCAACTACCTTCTCGGAGTCGAACGAGAACTCCGTGGCACCGTCGTCGGCGTCAACTACAGCGGTTCCTACGCCACCAACGGTATCGTTGGCACCGATCACAACCGCATCGCCGGCGACCTCGTCGATGGCCGCCTGGACCGCATCAACCCCAGCTTCGGAGCCATGACTTACATCCTCAACTCCAACACCATTAACTACAACGCGATGATTGTCTCGGCCCGCCGTCGTTTCGGTGACCGCGGCACGATTCAAGGCTCTTACACGACCAGCGTCACGAACGACTACTACCAAGGAGGTTCCCGCTCTACCGGCGTCGGCAACATTCCCGACCCGGCCCGCCTTCGCGATTTCCGGGCTAATTCCGCGTTCGACGTTCGCCACCGGATCTCGGCCTCCGGAGTCTACCGCTTCGGTTCGCCGTTTAAGGGGAACGTAGTGGCCAAGCACATCTTTGGCGGCTGGGAGATCGGCTCGACGCTGATTGCCCAAACCGGTACGCCGTATTGGATCACCAACAACGCGGGGTTCAATCCGATCCGTGATACGAACGGTAACGTCACCGGCTTCCGTCCTCTTAGTGGCGACTACAACGCCGACGGATTAAACTTTGATTTGCCCAACGTTCCTTCCAGCTTTGTCACCAAGCCCGATCGCGCACAATTCCTTGGCGCCAACGCCGGTCGGTCGGCGTATGACATCAACGCCATCACGGCGCCGGCCGTCGGTACCGTCGGCAACAGCCCACGCAATGCATTCCGCCAGCAGGGCGTTCTTGCTATTGACGGCAGCGTGATCAAGAACAACCGCCTTCCGTTTCTCGGCGAGGCCGCGAATCTGCAATTAAAGTTCGAGTTCTTTAACGCCATCAATCGGGTCAACCTCGGGAACATTAATAGCAACGTCGCGGATCCAAACTTTGGAACGATCCTCGGCCAAAATGGAAACGCCGGTCCCCGTACAGTTCAAATCGGAGCGAGGATTGCCTTCTAGGTGGTTGGTCCTTTTTACCTTGGCGGTCGCTACGGCCCACGCCGACGTCGCCGCCATTCGGGAACTCATTCGTGGCGGCCGCTTTGCCGAAGCGGCCGCCGTTTGTGACCGAGAACTGATATCGGCTCCGGCCAGCCCCGCGCTTTGGACCCTGAAAGGGCTTGCTCTGCGGGGCGCTGGCGACGGCCCGCAGAGTCTCGCCGCCTTCCGATCCGCCCTCAAGTTCGACCCTCGCTACCCTCCTGCCCTCCAAGCAGCCGCTCAGCTTGAGTTCGACTCTCGGCACCCTCGCGCGCGTTCGACATTGGAGACGAGTCTCCTACTCGACCCAGCCAATGCCACCGCCCACGCATTGCTTGGCGAACTCGCCTTTGAACGCCAGGATTGCCCCGCCGTCCTGCAGCATTATGCCAATTCCGCCAAGGCCACGGATGTCCGCTGGCGCGTTGGCGTTTGCTCCTTCCTGCTGGAACAATGGCCTGCGGCTGCCGTCGAGTTTGCGGCCCTGCTCGCCCTTCGAGAACACGGCCCCACCCGTTTCAACCTCGCGATCACCCACTGGCGCGCTGGCAATCCCGCCGCCACACTCGAAGTCCTGGGAAACCTTGATGACCCGGATTCCCTCAGTCTCCGCGCCGCGGCCCTTCGCGCGACCAAGCAGGTACCCCAAGCACTTGAACTCCTTCAATCAGCCATCGAGCGCTATCCGCGAGACGAACGCCTGCTCCTGGACCTCGGGCTGCTCTGCCTCGATCAGAGCGCCATCGAACTCGGCATCTCTGTCCTTGAGGCTGCCGTCGCCCGTCTGCCAAGCTCCGTCCGCCTGCACACGGCGCTCGGAGTCTTCCATGTTCGAGCCGGCCGGTTTGAGCAAGGCGACGCCAGTTTTCAGGCTGCCATCCGTCTAGCCCCCGGCACCGGGATGGGACAGGTGGCCACCGCCTCGACGTTGATGCAAATGGGCCTGGCTGAGGATGCGGTCAAGCTGCTTCGCTCCCTTCCTCTCAATCAGCCGATGGTGGCGCTCACACTCGCTCGGGCGCTGGTCCTCAAGAACGCCACCGCCGCTGAACGCGCCGAAGCCAAGCAACTTCTCGCCCGCGTTATCTCACGAGAGCCCTCGCTCGCCGCCGCGCGCAGTCTACTCGGCAAAGTTCATGCCCAGGACGGCGAGAACGCACCGGCGGTACAGCAACTGGAGGCCGCTCTCCGCCTCGATCCCACCGACCGCACCGCTGTATTTCAGCTCCTTACGCTCTACCGTAAATCGGGCCGTACCGCCGATGCCAACCGCCTCAGCACCCGCCTTCGCCAACTTCTGGCCCAGGAGAAGTCCGACGACATAGAAGCCCAGCGCTATCCGCTCTCCCGCAAGGAAGACCGTTAAGCAGCCTTCGCCCGGCAGTTGCAAGAGAACTGGCTGCTTCCGGACGCTGGAGAGGGCGGGTTTGGGTTTGCGGGAGGGAGTCGTCGAGTATGTTCATCGATGCGGTATCAGCGATTTCGTAACGCCACTTGGGTGGCCGGTGCAAGGCGTTGAATCCGAACAAGTAATGCCCCGCTGAGCTTTCCGGTCATTCCTGCAAATTTCAGAAGGGGCTTGCTTTTGCCTGTGTCTGTCACTATT
>JBBQRA010000194.1:0-11666 GCA_038215275.1 Bryobacterales bacterium
AGGTTTGCCAGGGTTGCCATCCAATGGCCATGGCGCCGGCGAGTGGCGCGTGCGGGCGCGGGCGAGGAGAGAACTGCCTGGGGTGCCACATGCGGGTGACGAGCCCTATGACAAACCTGCGGTTTACGGACCATCGGATCCGGGTGTATTAGTCGTGGGTCTTGGCTGAGCCGGATGACGCACGGTGGGTGCATAGACCCGATGGATCGGGCAATATCCACCGGAAATTGGATGGTCGTCGAATTGCAAAGAGGTGGGTCATGATGACCAGCAATCTGTTGTTTCTTTTCGCGGTGCTCGTAATATGGGGATGGGATGAGCGGCCAGAGGATGACGGCGGACGGGGCAGGGGCCTGCGGGTGAAGCGGATGACCAATGGCGGTCTGCTGGCAGGACGACCGCTGGCGGTGGTCGCGCGATCCAACGCCGGGGAGCTGCCCGCGTGGGCGTGACCGCCGGTAGTCAGCGCACGGCAGACGACAAGGGTTCCATTGTCTGGAATCGGGCAAACTCAAATGCCCGGGGTGAGGGTTGTGAATCTTGAGCAGCAGCAGCCGGAGACAACTGGGGGGCTGATGGCTCCCGAATGGACGCTGGACTTCGCCGAGATAGGGATCGGCGACGTCGGCAAAGTGGGCGGCAAGAACGCCTCGCTGGGACAGATGTTCAACAGTCTGCGCAGCGAGGGCGTGAGCGTGCTGGATGGTTTCGCCACGACGGCGGCTGCGTACCGCCTGCTACTGGGCGAGTTTGGGCTACGCGAGCGGCTGGACAGCCTGCTGGCCGGGCTGGATGTGGAAGACGTCACCCAGCTACGGAGCTGCGGAGGGGCAGCGCGGGACGCGATTTTGTCGACGCCCCTGCCGGGCGAGATCCGGGCGGCGGTGACGCGGGCCTGGGAGCGGCTGTGCGCGCGGTTGGGCCGGGAGCCGGAGTTGGCGGTGCGGTCGTCGGCAACGGCGGAGGACTTGCCGGATGCTTCGTTCGCGGGGCAGCAGGAGACGTATTTGAACGTCCGCGGCAGAGAGGGGCTGTTGCAGGCCGTTCATGCCTGCTATGCATCGCTGTTTACCGACCGGGCCATCAGCTACCGGGCGAAGCGCGGCTATGACCATATGGCGGTGGCGCTGTCAGTGGGTGTACAGCCGATGGTCCGGAGCGATGTGGGCAGCGCGGGCGTGATTTTCACTCTCGATACGGAATCGGGCTTCCGCGATGTGGTCTATGTCACCGGCTCGTATGGCTTGGGCGAGTATGTGGTGCAGGGGGTGGTGACGCCGGATGAGTGGGTGGTGTTCAAACCGACGCTGGCCGCAGGAAAGCGGCCGATTGTGAGCCGGCAGAAGGGCAGCAAGGAAGTGAAGCTGGTGTATTCCGGCGGAGCGCGGGCGACGCGGAGCGAGGCAACGCCGGCAGGGGATAGGCAGCGCTACTGCGTGAGCGATGAGGATGTATTGCAGCTCGCCCGTTGGGCTTGTGCCATTGAGTCGCACTATTCGAGCGTGTTGGGCCGGCCGCAGCCCATGGATATTGAATGGGCGAAAGACGGCATCACGGGTGAGCTGTTCATCTTGCAGGCACGGCCGGAGACGGTGCATTCGAGCAAGAGCCGTACTGCGACCTTGTCGGTTTACCGGTTGACGGGCAAGCCCGGTGAGACTTTAGCGACGGGGCAGGCGGTAGGGGACCGGATTGGATCGGGGAAAGTGCGGGTGGTGCATTCGGCGGCGCAACTGGGGGCGGTGCGGCCGGGCGACGTCCTGGTGACGACGATGACGGATCCCGATTGGGAACCGGTGATGAAGCGGATTGCGGCGATTGTGACCGACCAGGGGGGCAGGACGGCGCACGCGGCGATCGTATCGCGGGAGCTGGGGCTGCCGTGTATCGTCGGGGCGGGGAATGCGAGCGCGGTGCTGCAGGATGGGCAGGAGGTGACGGTCTGCTGCTCGGAAGGTTCGGAGGGGCGGGTCTACGCGGGGCTCGTTCCCTTTGAGAAGCGGGAAGTGAGCGCCGAGGCGGGGGCGGCAACGCGGACGCACGTGATGCTGAATGTCGCTGATCCGTCGCAGGCGTTCCGGTTGGCGGCGATTCCGAACGCGGGGGTGGGGCTGGCGCGGATCGAGTTTGTGATTACGAATTCGATTGGCGTACACCCGATGGCGCTGGTGCGCTATCCGGCGTTGGCCGATGCGACGGCGGTGGCGAAGATTGAAACGCTGTTGGGCGGAGAGGATCCGCGGGAGTATTTCATCAGCCGGCTAAGCGAAGGGGTGGGCCGGATTGCGGCAGCGTTTTATCCAAAACCGGTGATTGTGCGAACGAGCGACTTCAAAACGAACGAGTACGCCCAACTGCTGGGCGGTGGCGAGTTCGAACCCGCCGAGGAGAACCCGATGCTGGGCTTCCGCGGCGCCTCGCGCTACTACGATCCGCGCTACGCCGAGGGTTTCGCACTGGAATGCCAGGCGCTACGGCGGGTGAGGGACGGGATGGGGCTGACGAATGTGAAGGTGATGATCCCCTTCTGCCGGACGGTGCCCGAGGCTGAACAGGTGCTGCGGGTGATGGCGGAGAACGGATTGCGGCAGGGCGAGAACGGGTTGGAAGTCTACGCGATGTGCGAGATTCCGGCCAACGTCGTCTTGGCGGACGAATTTCTGAAACTGTTCGATGGCTACTCGATCGGTTCGAATGATTTGACCCAACTGGTGCTGGGGATCGACCGCGACTCCGGAACCATCGCCCATCTGTTTGATGAGCGGAACGAGGCGGTGAAGTCGATGATCCGCCAGGCGGTGGAGGCGGCACACCGCGCCGGCAAGCCAATCGGAATCTGCGGGCAGGCGCCATCGGACTATCCGGATTTCGCGGCCTGGCTGGTCTCGATCGGAATTCATTCCATCTCGTTGAATCCGGATACGGCGATTCGAACAGCGGCAGTGATCGCCGAGGCGGAGGGGCACCGGTGAGGGTGATGGCGCGTGGCGCGCTTTGGCTGGGACTGTATGTCTGGCTGGTTGCGCTGCCCCTATTGGTAGGAGCGATCTGGCCGGGGTCGATGGGCGGACGGGCGTTCGAGACGCAGTTCGGGGTGGCGTGCGGTTTCGCGGGCCTGACGATTCTGATTCTCCAAGTGGCGTTGATCTCGGAGATTCAGGCGGTTTCGAGCTTGTTCGGCCAGGACGCGCTGTTCCAGTTTCATAAGCAGATGGGCATGGTGGGGACCGTTCTTATCGTTCTTCATGTGATCCTGGTCATGCAGGGTCCGTACCCGCTCGCATGGTTGAATCCGTTTTCGGCCGAGAGCCCGTGGACGATACGGTGGGGCGTGATCGCGATGGCGACGCTTGCACTGCTGGTGGCTCTTTCGCTAAGCCGACGGCGATTTAGGCTGGCGTACGAGTGGTGGCAGTTCACCCATGGGCTGATGGCCGATGTGGCGATTGCGGGTGGCCTGACGCACATCGTGCTCACCAGCGGCTTTTCCGCGGAGCGGCCGATGCTTGGCGTGTTGACGGCATATGGATGCTGCGCCGCGGCGCTACGGATCTGGTTCAAGGTGGTGCGGCCGTTGCGTCTCTGGGCGCAGCCGTGGGAACTAGTTCGGAACATTGCGGACAACGATAATACCAATACGCTGGTGCTGCGGCCGGTGGGCCACGCCGGATTCCGGTTTGAGCCGGGGCAGTTTGCCTGGTTGAATACGGGGAAGACGCCATTTCATTGGGACCGGCACCCGATCTCAATGTCGTCTGCGGCCAGCGACGAGGAAGGGCAGGACGTGGCGTTTACCATCAAGGCTCACGGTGATTGGTCCGGCGAGGTGGTGCCGCGGCTGGAGCCTGGGCACCGGGTCTGGGTAAACGGGCCGCATGGGGTATTCACCGCGGACCGGGAGCAGGGTCCGGGCTATGTGTTGATCGGAGGCGGGTCCGGGATGAGCCCGCTGGTTTCAATCTGCGCAACGATCGCATTGCGAGGCGATGGCCGGCCGGTGCTGCTGTTCTACGGGGCCAGGAATGAGAGCCGGATGGCGCTGCGGGGCCAATTGCGGGAGTTGGATGGGAAAATGAACCTGCAGATAATCCCGGTTCTGGAGGAGGCCCCGGCGGAGTGGACGGGCGAGCGGGGCTATCTGACCATCGACATGCTGCGGCGCCATCTACCAGCGCAGTTCGAGCGATTCCAGTATTTCGTTTGCGGACCGGGGGCGATGATGGATGCCGCCGAGCAGATGCTGGTGGAGTTGGGCGTTCCCGTGGACCGGATTCACACGGAACGATTTGTGACAGTGTAGAGATGCGGAAAACGATCATAAACCGGATGGTCGGAATCATGAGTGGCATGATTCTATTTCTTTGTTTACTTTTCGCCCTGATAACACGAGGGGCTTAGGAGGACGTATGAAATTCGCACGATGGACGATACTGGCCGGGCTGCTGCCGGCGATAGCGATCGGACAGACCGGGGCTTCGCTCTACCGCACCAAGTGCGCGAGCTGCCATGGAGCGAAGGGAGAGGGCCGGGCGGTGATTAAGAACAGCAGCCTGTTGACGACGGTGGCCAAGCAGCGAACCGATGCCGAGCTAACTGAAGCCATCGCGAAGGGTGGCAAGAAGCAGAGCTCCGCGCACTCCTATGAGCGGAAGGGCGTATCGGCGGAGCAGGTGACGCTGTTGGTGCAGTACGTCCGCGAGTTGCAGCGCTAGCGGCGAACCTGGGAGCGGAGCTGGAGGACGCTGAGCAGACCATAGACCGTGGCGCCGAGACCCAGCATGCGAAGGGCCCATGTCAGGAAGTTGTTCTTGCTGCGGGCCTCGCGGTAGATCTCCGACGGAGCGTGAGTACCGGCTCGCGCCAGGAAGTGGGTTCCGCCGCTGGGAGCAGAAAAGGGGAAGAGCGCGTTCTGAGTCTGGCGGGCGATCAAGGAATACGGGCCGGCCGAAACGTGCTCGAAACGAACCCGCAATGTGCCGGGCGCCCAGACTGGTTCTGCGCTGGGCCGGAGGGGAGGGTGGCGCGCTGGTTCGGTGGCGAGGATGATCCAATTGCCGTCCAGAATGCCTTCGGCGCCGGAGACGGCGGCGGCGAGAGTAGCGGCCAGTTGCCGGTCGGGATCCAGTTGTTGAGGCTTGCCTAGGGTGGGTAGCACGTCTGGAGGAAGGGTGAAGCCGCCGACGTGGAGACCTTCGGCGAGGAAGCCTTCGCCCTTGAGGGGCATCGGAGCGTTTTGCTGTTCGGGAGGTGCGTCGTCAGCGCGGGTGTCGATCTCCTCTCCCGCCCAGTAGAGGTCGAAGCCATTGGCGGCGAAGCCCGTGGTGGAGGCGGCGCCGCGGCGGGACAATTTCCGCCACTGCTGCATCTCCACGAAGCGACGGAGTAGAAGGAACTTGCCCGGCAGGGGGAAGCGAGGGTCGGTGGCGAAGCGTTGGGCGGTAAGCTCGCCAGTGACGTGAACAATCTGGCCGTCATGGGCGGGGTTGGGCCGGGCGGGATCGACGGTGACGATCTGGGGCGGCTCGTTATTCAGGTCGGCGGCAGCGAAGGCGGAACGGATCTCATTCCAAACAAGGATGCCTCCACCGACGAAGAGAAGAACATAGCTAAGAGTTGGGCTGGGCACAGGTGTTGTCCGGAGTTTACACGGAGGAGGGGCGGTTGTGCTTCGTAAGAAGAGGGATGCGGCAGGCCGCCCTGATATTGATACTCAGTCGGCTCGTTTCGCAATTGCGGGCGAACGGAGGTCCGGTGTGGTTGCACTCCGCCGACTTCCCGAACGACTGCGACGAGGCCGTAAAGTCTGATTTGACAATGGTCTCGCGTGGGCCTTTGCGGACCGGAGGAGGGGACGGCTGGGCGTCGGCATGAACGAACGCTGCGCGCACTCGTGGCAGGTTCTCGGAGACCCCGCGGCGGCTACCAGGGCTCGCAGGCCGCGTGACTCGTTGCTCACCATTCGGGCCGCAGTTGAGACAAAATGCCTCAAAATTTCAGATTTGCTGTTTGTGCACTGCCCCTGACAGGAACGCTCGGCGGTACGCGGCATTCGTCGGCAGCATTCAGTCGGAACTGCGAAAGCAAAACACTCGTTTATCCGTCCGTATAAAGATCGCCCCTGCGGCGATAGCTGGAGTGGCCCCTACCGATTCGCCGAGATCGCTGCTCGATAGGATCTCCCATGGTTCCGTCGCATTAATGACCGTTATCCGGCCGTTCGCACTCACCGCAAATACTTTTCCCGCTCCGGCAACGAGAGATGCGAAGTAATCGCCCCCCGCGTCCCCGAGCCGCGCCTCTTTTTTGAGCTCTCCCGTCTGGCTGTCGAGAGCGGTCAGGATCCCCCCGGATCTGACGCTATAGAGCGTTTTCCGGTAGACCAGCGGAGAAGGAACGTAGGGCAAGCCGCGTTTGTGACGCCAAAGTACGCGGCGGTCTGCCAGTTGGATGGAGGTGATCCCGAATTTTCCAACCCCGCGACTGATAAAGGCGATCCATTCCCCTTCAGTGATGTACCCGTCGCGGTTCGGGTCGGCAATGCCGAAGTCCTCCCGCTTATACCGCTTGTCAAGCTCATCGGGCACAAGTCGTCCGTCCCCGTCAGCATCCAGTGCCGCTAGTGTATCTTTCCAGTTCGGGAACAAGGCTTTGTCACTGCCGCGAAATGTCGCGACAATACGGTCTTCATCAATCAGAGGCACCGGGATCATTAAGGCATTCGGCGCGTCCACAGCCCATAACGACTTCCCGGTTCTCGAGTCGAAGGCTTCGAGGCCGCTTGATGACAGCGTTACAATCTCACCCCGGGGGGTAAGGATGGGCGTGGACCAGCCCTCAGCCGTGGATGGTCGCATCCTTTTCCAACGTACCGCTCCGGTGAGTTTGTTCACACAAAGCAAATAGGAATCGTGAGTTTGATCCACTTGCAGGAAGACGGAATCACCGTAGACGACAGGAGAAGAGGCCATTCCATAGTTGTTGACGAACGGGCCTAAAGGCAAACTCCAGCGTAGAGCGCCACCCGGAGTCAGCGCGATTAAGCCGAAGTCTGGAAAAAACGCGTAGACACCGGCATTGTCCGCCGCCGGGCTGGCTGAAGCCGGATCGTTACGTATCGCATCAAGTTCGTTCCGGCGCGGCCGAGGCCGTGAGTAGCGCCAACGCTGCTTTCCCGTCCGCGCGTCCAGTCCGAGGACGATCAAATGGGTGTCGTCAGACGCGGTCAGGACGAGTTGACCATTAATGACGATCGGAGAGGATCGGCCGAATGGCGCCTCCACGCTCCATGCGCCGGATTGAGACGCATCAAATCGTGAGGGCAGCGCATCGGAATCGGATATTCCGGAGCTGTTCGGCCCGCGAAACGTAGGCCATTCCTGGCCGACGCACGCAGAGATCATAATAAGGCCAAGTGCGACTCGCTTAGACAGGAGATAGCCAGAATGAACCAGCCGGCAAATGTTCATGGAGTTACCGTCCTCCGGCCAGTGTAGATCAGGGACTTCACCAGTTCAATCGCGAAGGCGCCCGCTCTAGAAGCCAACACGTCCTACTCGCTAACTGCAGCCCGAACTAAGGCTTAAAGTTGGCTGACGGAGTAGCGCAGAACGCCCCCTCGGCGGGTGGGGCCGGGGCTGTTCGTGATTAGGGCGGCGTGGGCGACGCCCGCCAATTGCATCCAACGGCGGAGACCGGCGTCAACGGCCGGGTGGGGGTCGAAAGCGAGGCCGACCGGGAGCGGGGGGGCCGTTGCGGACAGAATGAGCAGCGGAACTTCGAGGCCGTTCGAGTCTCGCCAGTAGAACAGGTCGGCAGGGAGGCCCGCGTGGTGGGCATTGCGGTGTAGCGCGGTAATCACCTGGCTTTCGAAGTTTTCGCTCGAGAAGAAGTGGAGCTTGGGGGAACGAAGGAGGCGGCGGCGGAAGGGCAGGAGGGCGGGCGGGAGCCGGAGCGTCTGAAAGCAGGCATCGAGAACCGCGAGCCAACGGACCGCGGTGCGATGGGACACTTCGGATTCGCGGGCTAGTGCCTGCTGATCCAGAATCTGGCCGGACCGTGCGGCGGCCAGATGAGAGAATCGCTCGAAGCGGTCGCGGTCGCGGACCTGGATGAGGTCGGCGAGGTCGTGGTCGAGGAACGAGCGGACGGCCGGCCAGGCGCTGAAGGCCGGGGAGGGGGCGACCGCGGCGGGGACGAAATGGCCGAGCATGGCAAGCGAGAGCGGAGCGCGGCGTTCGAGTTCGGCGCGAGTGGGGGGATGGAGCTCGAACGTCACGATGGGCAGCGCAAGCCGACGGGAACTGGCCAGGACCAAGCGGCCCGCCGCGGGATCGGCAGCTAGGTGGGCGATAAGTTCGGGGGCGCGGTGGAGATCGTCGATGAAGGCTGGGCCACGGAGGCGGGCGAGGAAACTAGCTGGATCTTGACGGGCGCGCGCGCGAAGGGAGGGATCGTCGAGGGGGAGATAGGTGTGGGCCGGGAACTCGCGGCGGAGGAGGGTGGTCTTGCCGGCGGAGCGCGGACCCTGCACCAGCACGGGTTCGGCGAGTTGCGCCGCGCGATGGAGGGGGATGGCTAGCGCCCGCAGAAGCATGTTATTTCATTTTATAAAAATGTAATTGCATACGCGAGAATCGCTGGGACCCCGGATCCGTGCCCGGAGTCCTTGTCCCGCTTGCAGCAGGGCCCCTACGCTGAAGGTGCACTATGACTCCCAAAATCGCCCCTGCAAAGGGCAAACTCGGCATCCTGACCCCCGGCATGGGTGCGGTCTCCACGACGTTCATGGCCGGCGTGGAGGCGGTGAAGAAAAATCTTGGCGATCCCGTCGGCTCGCTCACGCAGTTAGGCACCGTCCGGCTCGGCAAGCGCACGGACAACCGTTCGCCAAAGATCAAGGATTTCGTGCCGCTCGCCGGCCTGAACCAACTCGTCTTCGGCGGTTGGGACATCTTCGAAGACAACGCCTATGACGCGGCCACGCACGCCGCCGTGTTGAAGCCGGAATTACTCAAGAAGCTGAAGCCTTCGCTGCAGAAGATCAAGCCGATGAAGGCGGTGTTCGACAAGAACTACGTCAAGCGCATCGACGGACCGAACGTGAAGACGAAGGGTTCCCTGAAAGACAAGGCCGAAGCGTTGATGGACGACATGAAGACGTTCAAGAAAGACAACGGCTGCGACCGGCTCGTGATGATCTGGTGCGGGTCGACCGAGGTATTTCATCGGGCGGCTCCGGTACACCAGACGCTCGAATCCTTCGAAAAGGGCTTGGCCAAGAATGATCCAGGCATTGCACCGAGCCAGGTGTATGCTTATGCGGCGTTGAAGTCCGGGGTGCCGTTCGCCAATGGCGCGCCGAACCTGACGCACGATATTCCCGCCTTGCTCGCACTGGCGCGGGACAATAATGTTCCCGTTTGCGGCAAAGACTTCAAGACGGGCCAGACCTACATGAAGACGTTGCTGGCTCCGGGCCTGAAGGCTCGAATGCTGGGCTGTTCGGGTTGGTTCTCGACGAACATTCTGGGCAATCGCGACGGCGAGGTGCTCGACGATCCGGGTTCGTTCAAGACGAAGGAAGAGACGAAGCTGAGCGTGCTGGATCAGATCCTGCAGCCGGGCCTATACCCCGAGTTGTACAAGGATCTGTTCCATTCGGTGAAGATCAACTACTATCCGCCGCGGGGCGACGAGAAAGAGGGCTGGGACAACATCGACATCTTCGGCTGGCTTGGCTATCCGATGCAGATCAAGATCGACTTCCTCTGCCGCGACTCGATTCTAGCGGCGCCGTTGGTGCTCGACCTGGTGCTGTTCCTCGATCTGGCTCAGCGCGCGGGCATGAAAGGTATACAGGAGTGGCTGAGCTTCTACTTCAAAGCGCCGATGACGGCTCCCGGGCTCTACCCGGAACATGACGTGTTTATCCAGTTGATGAAGCTGAAAAACACTCTGCGCTGGCTGAAGGGCGAGGAACTGATCACGCACTTGGGGTTGGAGTATTACGACTAGGCAGTGAAATAAATCTGACGGGCCAGCTTTACATGATAGTCGAGTTATCATTATCATTATGGAATGCTGGTTCGTTCGTCACTCTGCTTGCTTGCAGCCATAGCGCTGCACGCTGAATGGACGGGATTTCGAGGCCGGGGCGATTCCATCACCTCGGCCCGAAACCTGCCTCTCAATTGGTCGGACCGCCACAATGTGGCGTGGAAATTGACCCTGCCGGGATTCGGCCAGTCGACGCCGGTTGTTTGGGGAGAGCGGGTTTTTCTGACCGCGATTGAGGGGCCGAAGAAAGAGAAGCTGCATATTCTAGCCTTGGCGGCGGGGACGGGGAAGATTCTGTGGCAGAAGACCATTGCCTCCTCGCGCCCACAGGAGGTGGGGGATCGGGTGGCGCGGGCCGCGCCCACTCCTGCCGTTGACGCTGGTGGGTTATATGCGATGTTCGACTCTGGAGACCTGATCCGGTTGACGCACGACGGAGAGGTGCGCTGGCAACAGGACTTGAACAAGCTATATGGCAAGATCGAGAACGGCCACGATTTTGGCAGTTCCTTGCGGCAGGGGACGGATCGGCTGTTCGTCCATGTGAACCATTTTGGGCCATCGTACCTGATGGCGGTGAGCAAGGCGACGGGCGAGAAGCTCTGGCGGGTCGAATTTCCCAAGGAGGGAGGGTGGAACACGCCGGTCCTGGTGGACCGGGCCGAGCAGCCGCTGTTGTTGATTCAACGATCGGGCGGGGTAGCGGCGTACAGTCCGGCTGACGGGGCGTTGGTTTGGGAAGATCTACGGACCTTTTCGCGGGACAGCGTGATTCCATCGATCACGGTTCGGGGTGACATTGCCGTGGTCCCGTCGCAGACCAAGGGGGGAACGTGGGCGATCCGTCTGAGTCAACCGAAGGCACCGCTCTGGACGGCAAAGGCAGCGACGAACGCCTATAGTTCGCCCTTGTTGACGGAGCGCCGTGGATACTTCGTGAACGCTGTGGGGGCCTTATTTGCGGTGGATTTGGCGACCGGAAAGGATCTGTGGTCCACGCGGCTGGGAACGACGGCGTGGGCATCGGCAATTGCCTCGGGCGACCGGGTATATTTTTTCACTGGAGAGGGCGCGACGCACATTTTCCGGGATGCCGACTCCATGGAAAAGCTCGGAGAAGCGGAGCTTACGGTGGATTCGACCGTCTATGCCGTGACGCCTCTGGACGGCGCTTTCCTGATCCGCACGGGAACGACGCTGACGAAGGTGGCGAATCTGGGCGAGAAAGACCCGGCGCCGCGACCAGTTTCCAGCGGCGCATCGGCACCCGCGGCAGAGGAGCCACTGTTACCGTCGGCCGCGGCCGGAAAGCCGGGCGAGGTCCGCGAGAACACCAAAGATGGATTGAAATTGGCTTGGCTAACCGCAGGCACGTTCCGAATGGGTTGTTCGGAGGGGGATTCGCAATGTTCCCCCGACGAGCGTCCGGCGCACCCGGTGACGGTTTCGCGAGGGTTTTGGATGAACACCACCGAGGTCACAGTGGGTGCGTACCGCAAGTTTGCCGCGGCGTCTCAGCGAGCGCTGCCGGCGGAGGCGCCCCGTTTCAACGCGGGATGGGCTGACGGGTCGTTGCCGATGACGAGAGTTTCTCGGACGGAGGCGCAAGC
>JBBQRA010000195.1:0-11630 GCA_038215275.1 Bryobacterales bacterium
CCGGCTGAGCGCGGCTCTGTTTCTGGAGGAAGCGGCCAAGCTGCTTCCGAAGTCGGATCCAGACCCGAAGCTGGAGAATTTTGCAAGCACGTGGATTCAAGGCACCGGCATTCCGGCGCTGCGCCTGGTGCCGGGCAAAATAGCGGGGCAAGGCACAATTGAACAGGCCGAAGTAGACGAAGATTTCTCGGTGGACGTGCCGGTTGAGATCCAGTACCGCGGAGGGAAAACCGAAACGCGGTGGGTTCGCACGGATGGGACGTCGACACCGTTCCAGTGGAACCTTGCGGCGCCGGTGGTGAAGATGACACTGGACCCGCAGTCGGCAGTGTTAGCTACCAGGCTCCGGTAGCTTCTCTGGACGCCACACGCCACGCGGGAATGGGTGCGGCGTCCAGATCACTCTCTGAGGAGAGAATTCCCGACCAGTATAAGGCTTCGTGAAACAAATACAAGCAAAAATGTTTTAATCGGAACCTTCGTACTAAAGTCATCTTCCCCCATTTGGGCTATGGCGTCTAAGGACCCTGTTTGCGAGGATGAAGTCGGAGAAACAGCAACCATGGCAACCGAGAAACGATTCGCCCCTCGATGCGCTCTAAACCGGTCTGTAAGGCTTCGTTGGCTGGAGCCGTCCGGCCGCGAATACTCAACCTTGGCGCAGTTGCAGAACCTGGGCAGGCGGGGTATGGGTGTACTCCTGCGGGAGCGTTTGGCGCCCGGCAGCTTCGTGCATCTGCGCGAGAAGGACATGCAACTGGTCGGAACCGCGGTGGTCCGGTATCAGGAAGACCGAAAGGGAATTTATTACACAGGCCTTGAATTCTGCGGGGGCCTGCTGGCCCCGCGCGAGATCCTCAACGGCGGTCAAAGGCCATAGGCGTAGAAGACGGTCAGCAAGCCAATCAGGGTGGCGAGGAAGACGCTGTGCCGCAGGGTGAAGCGGAACAGCTTCGCTTCGTCGGCAGCCTTCATGCCGGTGGCCGCCGCCGCGACGGCGATGCTCTGCAGGCTGATCATCTTGCCCATCACGCCACCGCTCGAATTGGACGAGGCCATCAGCACGGGGTCAAGGCCGAGGCTGTTGGCAGTGACGACCTGCAGATTGCCGAAGAGTGCGTTCGCGGACGTGTCCGAGCCGGTGAGGAAGACTCCCAGCCAACCCAGCATGGCGCTGAAGAAGGGGAACGTCGGGCCCGTGGAGGCGAAGGCGAGGCCGAGCGTGGCGGTTGCGCCGGAGTAGTTCATCAGGAAAGCCAGGCCGAGGACGCTGGCGATGGTCAGCAGGGACAAGGCGAGTTGGCGGGAGGTGGTCACCAGCATGCCGCCGAACTGCTTCGGACTTACGCCGAGGAAGATAGAGGCTACGATGGCGGCAAACATGCAGGCCGTGCCCGAGGCCGACAGCCAACTGAAGGCGTAGACGGCGGCGTAAGGCGTCGGTTGTGGCACAGTGGGAGCCACGCGTTCCACCAGATTGTGAAGGCCGGGCCAGGGCACGTTAATCGTGAACGTGTTCAGGTAAGCTTTGATGTCCTTCTCACCCCAGAGCAGGACGAAGGCGATGAGCAAGAGATACGGCAGCCAGGCGCGGAACAACTGCCTGCCTGTATGGTGCTTCTTCTCCGGTGCGGCCGTGACTTCGCCTTCGAGGTGGAAGGTATCCTTCGGCTTCCAGACTTTGAACAGGACCACTAGCGAACCGATCGCGGCAAGCGAACTGACGATGTCGACCAATTCCGCGCCCAGATAGTTCGATACAAGGAACTGCAGACCGGCGAAGGAGCCACCGCAGATCAGCGCGGCCGGCAGCACACCGCGGAGGGCCCGCCAGCCTCCCATCACGAGTATGAGATATGACGGTATGAAGAAGGACAGCGGCGCGCAGAGGCGGCCCACCTGGGCGCTGAGCTCGCGTACCGGCAGGCCGGTGGTCAAGGCGAGCGTGGTGACTGGAATGCCGATGGAGCCGAAGGCGACGGGCGCCGTATTGGCGAGCAGGCAGATGCCGGCGGCGTAGAAGGGCGAGAAGCCCAGTCCGGTGAGCATCGCGGCGGCGACGGCGACGGGACTGCCGAAGCCGGCCGCGCCTTCGATGAATGCGCCGAAGGCGAAGGCGATCAAAAGAGCTTGCAGGCGGCGGTCCGGCGTGAGATTGCCAACTGAATCTTTAACAACTTCAAAGTTGCCGGTTTCGAGCGTGATGCGATAGAGCAGGATCGCAGAGAAGACGATCCATCCGATCGGCAGCAGGCCAAACGCGGCGCCGTATGTGACTGCGCCGATGACGGCGGAGGCCGGCATGCCATAGGCGAACAAGGCCACAATCATCGCGGTGGCCAAGCCGCAGAGTCCGGCCATCCAGGCCGGTTTGCGCAAAACGCCCAGCATCAGCAGGAGCGTAAAGATCGGAAGGCCCGCGACAAGCGCGGAGGCGGCGAGGTTATCGCCAACGGGGAGGTAGTTTTGTTGCCACATGAATTGACCTCAGTCATTGTATGCGCGGATCGCGGTGCCCTGCTTGGCTTGACGATCGCGCTGCTTGACTACGGCGTCCTAGCGGTCGACGTCGTCTTCGTGGCGGCGACTCTCGGAGCGCAGGAATTTGTCGGCCTACACGTTCTATCGAATGGTTTGGGCTTTGGCTGCTGGGGTACGGACTTCTCTGCCGTCCAGGGCGCAATGGCTACCCGCGGCCGGTGAAGGGCTACGTGACGACGCTCAATAGGGTGTTCACTTACGACGTCATTAAGGACCTGCTCCAACTCGTCTTCGACTTTGTGAACGCGCCACTATTTGCGAAGTTCCTGCCCGGCACGTCCGGCGTGCCGCACAGATTCCCCGCGACGATGGCCCAGGATATTCAGGGGCGCAGGACGAGTTGGAGAGACTGGAGCGGGATGACAGACTTTCGAGCGATCATAGGAGTGTTCTTCGGGCTGATGGGATTGTTGCTGGTCGGCGCTGGGGCCAGGGCTCCGGATGCGCGGGCGCCCTTGGCGCGGACCAAGGTGAACCTTCGGGCCGGAGCGATGCTGTTGAGTTTTGGAGGGGTTCCACTTTGGTTTTCACAACGGAGAGCCTGAGCGACGCGCACCGCCGGAAGTGGGGCGGCAATAGCGCGGACGTGAAGCTGTATCGCGCGCCAGGTCGCGTCAATCTGATGGGCGAGCATACGGACTATACCGAAGGCTTTGTGCTGCCGATCGCACTGGACCTGGCTTGCTATGTGACGCGGAGCAAGAACGCGAGCGGCGAGCTGAGGGTGATTTCCGAAAACAACGGGCAGGAGCGGCGTTGGCCCACCTCGGCGCTTCCGGTGGTGCAGCCGATGCACGATTGGAGCGACTACGTTGTCGGTGTAGCCAAGGAGCTTTTCCGCGCTGGTTATCCGGTGGAGCCGGCGAATCTCCGGGTTTATTCTACGGTGCCCATCGGCGCGGGGTTAGGCTCTTCAGCAGCGATTGAGGTGTCTACCGCGCTGGCGCTGCTTGATGGCCGAACGATCCCCGCACTCGAGCTGATTCAACTGTGCCGGCGTGCCGAGAACCGGTTTGCCGGAACGCCGTGCGGCGTAATGGACCAGTATGTCTGCGTGAAGGCGGAGGCAGGATCGATGCTTGAGATCGATTGCCGGACGCTGGAGAGCCGCTCGGCGGCTTGGCCGGAAGACGTCGCAATACTCGCCGTGAATTCGATGGTACGGCACGAACTGAGGCAGAGCGCCTATCGCACCCGCGTCGCCGAATGTGCCGAGGCGCGGGAGATTCTCGGTGTACGGTCGCTGCGGGACGCAACGCTGGAGCAGGCGGAAACACTGTCCGGCGATCTACGCCGCCGCACGCGCCATGTAGTGAGCGAGAATGCCCGCGTGCACGCGTTCCTTGCGGCCGGTAGCCCCGCTAAACGAGGGGAACTCTTCTACGCGAGCCACGCCAGCTTGCGCGATGACTATGCCGTGAGCTGTCTGGAACTGGATTCACTGGTTGACCTCGCCCGCGGAATCGAAGGCGTCTACGGTGCACGGATGACCGGCGGCGGATTCGGCGATTGCACCGTCAATCTAGTTCACCCGGCGGCGGTTCCCGCGTTTGAAGCAAGAATCAAGGAAAGCTATCGAGCGGCCTTTGGGGTGGAGCCGTCCGTCTATCGGTGTATTCCGTCGGCCGGCGCCACACGCCAGCCCTAGATTTGGTCCGGCACCATACTGGAAACTGTGGTCCGAGTTCATGTATCTAAATTGGGAGGAAATTGATCTATGCAGAAAAGCTGGTTTTTGTTCGCCGTCACTGGAATTTTGGTGGCGCAGGTGCCGGACCCGGACGGACCGCTAACCAATTTCAAAGTTGATGTCGTCGCCAAGACGGCCAAGGCAATTAACTACCGCCACCGTAGCGGGGCCACCAAGGTTAACTTTGCTGGAACTGCAATCCTTCCCGAAGCAAAAGGTGAAGCCAAGGTGGAATCGAAGCAGGGCTACATTGAAATCGAAGTAGAATTCGCTAATCTAGTACCCGCCACGAAATTCGGCCCGGAGTACTTAACCTACGTCATGTGGGCCATCACCCCGGAAGGACGGGCGACGAACCTGGGCGAAGTGCTGTTGAACGGCACGCGCAGCAAACTTAACGTCACCAGCGAGAACCAGGCCTTCGGCTTGATCGTCACGGCTGAGCCGTACTTTTCCGTCACGCAGCCAAGCGACGTGGTAGTGATCGAGAACGTAGTCCGCCAGGATACGCTCGGCAAGGTGGACGTCATCGATGCCAAGTTTGAACTTCTCCAGCGCGGGAACTACGCGAATATGATCACGCAGAAGATGGTCATCGATCCTAAAGTGCCGCTCGAACTCTACGAAGCGCGCCAAGCCATCCAGATTGCCCGCGCCACGGGCGCCGCCAAGTACGCCAACGATACGTTCAAGAAATCGACCGATCTGCTGGCCCAAGCCGAAGGCTATCTCGCCCGGAAAGCCGGCATGAAGCCTGTCGCGATGATCTCCCGCGAAGCGGTGCAGACCGCGGAAGACGCCCGGGTCATCACCATCAAGCGCCGCGAGGAAGAAGCGCTGATGAACGAGCGCGCCGCCGGCGCGGAGCGGGAAGCTAAGGCCCAAGCCGAGGCCGCCGCCGAAACCGAGCGCGCCCGCCTGGCCAACGATCGAGCGAAGCAGGAAGCGGAGAATGCCCGGCTAGAGACCGAGCGCCGGAAGCAGGCCGACACCGAGCGAATGGCCGCCGAGAAGGCGAAAGCGGAAGCCGAAACGGCCACAGCGGAAGCCCGGAAGATGAAAGCGGAAGCCGACCTGGCCCGCTTGGAAGCGGAAAAGGCCCGGGCGGAAGCGGAGGTCGCTCGTCAAGCCGCACTGGCGCAGCAGCAAGCCGCGCTGGCGGACCTGGAACGTGCCAAGGCTGCTACGGCGGAGGCAGAGAAGGGACGTCTGCGCGCCGAGGAAGAAAAGACTGCTTTACGTCAGCAGCTGCTCGATCAGTTCAACCTGATTCTCGAAACTCGCGACTCCGCTCGCGGTCTTATCGTGAACCTCTCCGATGTCCTCTTCGACTTCGGCAAGTACACGCTCCGCCCGCCTACGCGCGAGAAGCTGGCGAAGATCTCGGGCATTGTGCTGGCTCACCCCGGCTTGAAGCTTGAAGTCGAAGGCCACACCGATGACATCGGCAGCGAAGAGTTCAATCAAAAGCTCTCTGAGCAGCGCGCCGATACGGTCCGGTCTTATCTGACCGAACAGGGTTTAAACGGCGATATGATCACTGCCGTTGGCCTGGGCAAAACCATGCCTGCCGTGCCCAACACCAGCGCAGCGAACCGGCAGAAAAACCGGCGCGTCGAGATGGTGGTGAGCGGCGAGATTATCGGCAGCAAGCTGACCAGCAAAGCGCCGGGCAGCAATTAGTCCTATAGGTTACGCAGGGCGTGTTCGAGAGCTTCGATGAAAAAGTGGTCGCCCCAGATGACGCTCTCATTCACGCCCAAACCTTTGTGAATGTGATAGACGCCGCCCTTCAAAACTCCCTCCCAGCCCTTCTCCTTGTCGGCGAGATGCTTCTCTGAAAGCGTTCGCAGGATCCGCAGACCGGTGTTCCAGTAGAAGTGGCCCTTTACAGGATCCTGCAGTAGCCGCGACAGACGAAGCAGGCCGGAAGCGGCAATCGCCGCGGCCGACGTGTCCAGTTGCTTGCGGCTTTCGCCCGTTGCGTTAAAGTCCCACGGCGCAACGCCATCGGCCGGCGAATGGGTGATGTAGTAGTCCGCGCAGCTTTCGGCAGTCTCCAGGAAATGCGGGTCGCGGCTGTACTCGTAACAGGTGCCGAACCCATACAGCGCCCAGGCCAGTCCGCGCGACCAGCAGGAGTCCCCCCGGTGTCCCTGATGCGTCGTCTGCCGCAGAAACTCGCCGGTGGCGGTGTCGAACAAACCCTCATGAGCGGTAGAACCGTCTCCCCGCACAAGCACGCGCCGCGTCGTCAACGCATGGCGCAGAGCGACTTCCCGGAGCCGCTTATCACCGGTCGCCCGGGCGGCGTAAAAAATAATCCCGACGTTCATCATGATGTCGATGAACAGCGACTCTTCACTGACGAACGAACGCAGATACTGTCCCTTCTCCCGGAAGCGCAGCGCCAGCGTCTTGCCCGCTTCAACCAGCACGGCTTCGTGGTCCGGGTTCCGGTCAACCTGATACCAGCGGTAGTACGTCGAAAGGAAGATAAAGCCCAAGTCGTGCACGTCGCGATCCGTCTTTCGAATTTCCAACGGCTTCGAGTACTTGATGGCTTGCTCTTTCCAGAACTCCGCGTCCTTACCTTTTCGATCCGCATCGAAGCGGCGGAAAACCCACATCATGCCCGGCAGAAAGCCGTCGCACCAGTGAGTCCAAGTGGCGCCTTCATGCTTCCATTTCCCTTTCTGGGTATACATGGGAGAAAAGCCGGGCGACTTGTCGATCAGTTTCTTGACCTGCTTCTGGCCAAAACGCATGGCGCCTTCGAACAAGGCTTTGTCGGTCTCAAGTTGAAATTGAATCACGATCGTTTCCAACTTCAGGGTATCACCCGGAGTTGCAGAAGGAGACCCTTCGGTATCCGGGGCGGCGTGCTCTTCACATAGATCATCGACGGCCGGCTGGCGGTGGCTGGCATCAAGGCATAAAAACTGGTCCGCAGAGAGACGGAACCGCCTTCGACCACCTCAGCCTTCAGCGGGACAATCTGACCCTCGTGCTCAATCTCTACGAGTTGAATACCCATACCCATCGAGTAGCCCCGCAAAGGCCGACGGTCAACATCGGCCACGCGTGCCCGAATGCGAGCGCCCTTCGGCACCAAAATAACTTTGCGGCGGCGGGCGTCTCGCCGTACGGTTAAGGAAAGCAGATCTCCTGTCGCAGCCTTGTCCATTGCGAAGGTTTCGTCGAGCGATGCCTCAATAAGCAGATCGACCGGAAGGTCCGTGGCGACGCGCGGCGTCACCGGCGCCGGTGGTGCTGCGTCGGCCGCAGTCGGCTCCGGATCATCGAACCGCACGACGGACTCGCCCGAGTACTGCCGGCAGCCCGAGAAGGTCACCTTGTTCCGGCTCTCGCCCCCTTCGAGCCCCACCATCGTCATCTCGGAGGAAATGGGCAAGAGATAGTCGGCTTCTCCAATCCGCTGCCTCCCGTAGTGCATAAAGTCGCTGGCACGCTGCAGCTTTAAGTGCGGAGGCAGATCGTCGGCAATCACTTCGAGGTCAATCACGTCCAGCGTCGTTGCGTCCACAACAACCTGCCCGTGATACGGCACCACCGCCGACGCATCGCCCACCCGAATCTGGTATCCGCTGAACTGCTGCGGCACGTTGTAATCGAACCGCGCCACCTCCCTGCCCTCCCGCTGCTCCTTACCGCGAAAAGTGAACGTAACGTAGTTCCCGCCGAAGACCGACTTGGCATGTAGCGCGAAGTTGCCATTGCCAATGGCGCCGCCGGGGGCCAACTCCCGCAGGTCCCGCTCCTTGAACTGCCGTTCGCCGGGCCAGGAGAAGAGTTCTTTGCCGTCCACGACCGCCACCTCCAGCCGCAACGCGTCCACCAGCGTCGCCCGTTTCGACCGGGGTTCTCGAATGGACCGTTCAATCGTTTCGAGGCATGTGTAGTTCGGGATCCGCCGTAGCGTCTCCACCATGTGATATCGGGTCCGGCCGAGCAGGATCGTCTCGGGGGTCAGCGGTTGCGCCGCCAGACCGGCAGCCACGCACAGCGCAAACAGACTACGACCCATGGCATCATTGTAAGCAACGCATGGCAACCAAAGTCATTATCTTCAACAATGGTCCGATTCGGATCGAAGGCGATATCACGATCGTCGACGCAGCGGGGAATGAGTTCGGACTCGGCGGACGCACGGCCATCGGCCTGTGCCGCTGCGGTTTAAGCGAGAACAAGCCGTTCTGTGACGGTACCCACGGCAAAGGCGGCTTCTCCAGCCTATGCGAAGCGCGCGACCTGCCGCCGCCGAAGCCGAAGGTCTAAGCGCCCTCGCTCAAGACGCAAATGTCCTTCAGGCCTCGATAGTTTTCATCAAAGTCGAGGCCATAACCCACCACGAACGCATCGGGAATCGAAAATCCCCGATAGGCCACCGGAACCTCGCGGCGTCGCCGCTCCGGTTTATCCAGCAAAGCCGCAATCTGAATGGATTGCGGCTTTCGCTGTTTCAGTAATTCCACCAGATAGCTAAGCGTTACGCCGGTGTCGACAATATCTTCGACGATCAGCACATGCGCCCCTTCGACCTGCATATCGAGATCTTTCGTCACCTTCACTTCGCCCGACGAAATCGTGCCCCGGCCGTAGCTTGAGATGCCCATGAAATCGATCTTCAGCGGCCGTTCGATCGTCCGCACGAGATCGGCGACGAACAGGAAGGCGCCTTTCAAAATCCCAACTACGATCAGGTCGCCCGAGGGATAGTCTTTCGTAATCGCGGCGCCGATTTCCCGGATGCGAGCTTGGATCTGTTCATCCGAGTAGAGGACCATAGTCTGCGGGTTCTTCATGCTAGTTGAAGCGGCGGAGGCGCATACTGGGGGGACCGATATGGATGTGCGGCGCCGTAGCCTGGCCGCGAATCGATGAGCGGAAGGCAAAGAACGGGATCATCGCTTTTTCGAGAAAGGCAGTCAGCCACCGGCCCTCCGGGTCGTCCGGGTTCAAGGCGATATCCACCCGGTCGTGATGATCAAAGCCCATCGTCCGGTGCAGTGCGGTCTGCCCTTTAGCGCTCACCGGCAGCTTCCGGTCGAACTGCTTCTCGTAGGCCAATAAGATTTTCTTGAAGTCGCTGGTGACGCTGAACTTCATGCCGCCCGTGAATCGCGTCACTACCGGCATCGGCCCCTGGATGGGTCCTTCCACCGGCTGGCCGGAGTCGGCCTCTTCCACTCGGATCTGCGCGATCAACTCGTTTAAGCTCCGCGCCCGCTCCTCAGCCGAGGAGAGCATCCGCCGCGCGCTTTCAACGTCATCCTCGTAGGGCAACAGCGACGACCGGGGCGCCACGCCTGCGCTCACGAGTTTTGCCGCTTCGGCCAACTTCCCTTGTTCGCGCGCCAACCGGCGCTGTGCGGCAGCCGTCATAGCGGCGGCCTGCTCTTCGGTCAACTCTTCAACTCCCAGCTCGCCGTAGACCGCCGCATCGATCGTCACGTCTTCCATTGCCTGTGTCACGGCCACTTCCGCCTGTTCCACCTGCCGGGCAGAAACCGCTCCCGCCGCGTATAAATCCTTCAAATTGGTCAGCCGCGCACGGGCGCGTTCCACTGCCGCGGGCTCCGCCGCAAGCAAACTGATCCCGAGAGCCAAACCGATGGCCACTATTCGGACGAAATACACGATACTAGTAGTGTAGTACGATACCGACAGGAGTCGATTTGCAGGCAAAAGTAACGCGGAAACCACCCGTGAGCGTGGACACCGAAGCAGAAGTGGCTTTGGTTCAGGAGGAAACGGCGGATCTAAGTCCCACTTGGTTCTTGGCAGCGCAGGCGGCGCAGGCCAAACAAGCCGTAGATTTAGTGGCCCTCGATTTGCGGGGCGTCACCACCATGGCCGATACCTTTCTCATCTGCCATGGCCGGAACAACCGTCAAAATCAGGCGATCGCCGACGAAATCGAAAGCATTCTGAAGAAGGAAGCCGGGGAGCGTCCGGTAAACATCGAAGGCTATCAGACCGGCGAATGGGTTCTGATGGACTACGGCGATCTCGTCGTCCACGTCTTCTCAGAAAAGGCGCGCACCTATTACGACCTCGACCGTCTCTACCGGGAAGCCAAAAAATTGGAGCTTCCAGTGGATCCGCAGCCCGCTCAATAGTCCGTGCTGGCGCCAATGGCGCCGCCGGCGGCGGTCAACTCTGCCAAGGTCGTCCGTGAGGCCTCTCCGTTTAACTCTTTGATGGCATCGGCAAGCACGGTCACCCGCTTGCCGGTCGCCAGCAGTCCGCGCAATGCGTGGCGGACACAGACCTCGGTAACCACGCCATAGACCACATAGTGCTCGGCCTGCAACTCCGCCAGCAGCGGAAGGAGAGCCGCGCTCGTGAAGCAGTCCACGTGCTGCTTGGTGATGAAATGCTGCCGCCCCCGACTACCGGCTAGCGTGGCTTCCGGCTTCCGCTGCCCCAGGCAGCCAACCACGCAATGGTGCGGCCACACAGCGAACTCCCGGTCTGCCCCGGTGTGCGCATCCATCGTCGAAACGATTGGGATGCCGTGGGTGGCCGCATAGGTCGTCAGCCGGCCGAGAACCGGCACGATCGCCTCGGATCCCGGCACGTAGAGTGCGCCTGCGGGATATAGAAAATCCAATTGCGTGTCGACATCAAAGAATACGGTGTTCATCGGGCCGCTCCCTGCAAACTCTGCTTCACGCGCGCGTCCAGCGCCAGCAACTCCGCTGAGTATTCGACGCGCCAAGGATGCTCTTCCGGCGCATAGAGGCTCCGCAGCGCGTGCGGCAAACGCTTGATACTCTCCTGAGCGGTCTTTCGCGCCTCATGCGCGTCCGGTAGCGGTTCGAGCAGTTGCCCCTTCATCATCACTGGCCGCAGTAGCGCCTCCACGGGTTCACCGCCCAGCGGACACTCCCATTCGCAACCGATCAGGTCGCGATTTCGATAGCGGAATACCTGCTTTGCGCCGGGGCGTGTATGCTTCTCTTCGCTATATTTCGCCGTGTACCGCTTCACGCCGTCGGTTTCGAGTTCCACGAGCTTATACACTGCGCCCAGACTCGGGCTGTCGGCTGAAGTAGCCAGGTCGGTACCGACGCCGTACAGATCAATCGGCGCGGAGGCCGCGGTCAACTCCAGAATCCGGTATTCGTTCAGGTCGCTCGTCGCCATGATCTTTACGTCGCCAAAACCGGCTTCGTTCAGCATCGCGCGCACGCCGCGCGACAACTCGAACAAGTTCCCACTATCAAGGCGCACCCCCGCCATCGGCCGCCCCAGCGTAATCGCTTTCCGCGCACCCTCCAGCGTGTCGTAGCTGTCGATCAGGTAGATGGTGCCTTCGCCCAGCAACTGCTGCAACTGGCGGAAGCTCTCCGTCTCACTCGCAAAGCTCATC
>JBBQRA010000196.1:0-11625 GCA_038215275.1 Bryobacterales bacterium
CCGCGCTACAATTACCTAAACTGTTGCTTTCCCCCAGCAGCCCCGTGGCAGAGCTCATCCAGGGCGCCATTCGGTCCGCTCTCCGGACCGCGTCGGGCGACCCGTGGATTTGACGCAACCCAAATAGTTGCGCTATCTTGGTTGGTTGGAAGGATCGCAGGGAGATCGTCTGTCTATGAATACCGTAGTTCCCTCTGGCAAAGATATCCAGAGAAATTGGCATGTTATTGACGCTTCGGGCGCGGCGCTCGGGCGCATCGCCTCGCAGGCTGCCCATATTTTGATGGGTAAGGCCAAGGCGCTGTACACGCCGTACATTGATATGGGCGACCATGTCGTCATCGTCAACGCTGAAAAGGTCCGTCTGACCGGTAAGAAGGAAGAGCAGAAGTTTTATCGCTATCACTCCGGCTACCCGGGCGGTTTGACCGAGATCAGCGCCAAAAAGATGCGCGCCACTCGTCCGATGAAAATGGTGGAAGAAGCTATCAAGGGAATGCTCCCCAAGAGCAAACTCGGCAAGCAGATGGCCACCAAATTGAAAGTTTACGCGGGCGGTCAACATCCGCATCAGGCCCAGAAGCCAGTGGCTCTGGAAGCAATCGTACGGTAAAGAAGAGAGGAATCCGAAGTGGCTGTTTTGACTCAGTGGCTCGGTACCGGTCGGCGTAAGACCGCCGTGGCCCGTGTATTTTTGCGCAATGGAAGCGGCAATATCGTTGTGAACGGCAAGCCGTTCGAACAGTATTTCACCAGCGACTCGGCCCGTTCGGCCGTCAAGCAGTCGTTGCTCGCTACCGAAACGTCCGACAAGTTCGACGTGCTCGTGCTCGCCGATGGCGGCGGCATCAACGGTCAGGCTGGCGCCGTCCGTTTGGGCATCGCTCGCGCTCTGTGTGAGTTCAATCTCGAACTCCGCGGCAAGCTGAAAGGAATGGGCTATCTGACCCGCGACCCGCGCTCCCGTGAGCGCAAAAAATACGGCCAGAAGGGCGCTCGTAAGCGCTTCCAGTTCTCGAAGCGCTAAACCACCAACCAGGATTCCACACCACCCTGCCGGCAGGACAAATACCGCTCGGAAAGTCCTGCCGGTCCGTGTGTTCAATCCCCAACTAAGGAGCTACATTGCCGTCTATTTCCATGAAAGAATTGCTCGAAGCAGGCGTTCACTTCGGGCACCAGACCAAGCGCTGGAATCCAAAGATGAAGGAATACATCTTTGGCGAACGAAACGGGATCTACATCGTAGATTTGCAAAAGACCCTGAAGCTGTTTAAGGATGCGATGGCCTACGTAGGCGACATGGCTTCCCAGGGTAAAAACGTACTTTTCGTTGGGACCAAGCGCCAGGCGCAGGAAGCGATCGCCGAAGAAGCCACGCGTTGCCAGATGTTCTACATCAACAATCGCTGGCTGGGCGGCCTGCTCACCAACTACACCACGGTGAAAAAGTCCATCGAGCGCTTAAAAATGCTTGAGGATCTCGCCGAAACCGGCAACTACGGTGGCCGGACCAAGAAAGAAATCATCCAGCTCGAACGCGAGCGCAAACACCTCAGCGCCAACCTGTCGGGTATTCGCGACATGGGCCGTCTCCCCGACGTCCTGTTCGTCGTCGACTCGAACAAGGAAGCGATCGCGGTCATGGAAGCCCGCCGCCTCGGTATCCCCGTCGTGGCCGTCGTCGATACTAATTGCGACCCCGACCAGGTCGACTACGTGATCCCCGGCAATGATGACGCCCTCCGCGCCATCCGCCTTTTCACGAATAAGATCGCCGAAGCGTGCCTCGAAGGCCGCCAGCAGGTTTCCGAATCCGAACTCGCTGCCACCAGCAGTGATGACGACACCATGGACCTCGGCTCCGCCGAACAGTATCTCGACCCGCAGTTCTCCGCCCAGCTGATGTCTGAAACCAATTCGGAAACCTCCGAAGAGGATCTGGCCCTGATCATGCCGCGCGGCAGCAAGACGCTCGTCGAAGAAGACTAGGTCCATTAAATCAGTAACTTGGCGGCGCTGGATTCCCGGCGCCGCTTCCTACCCCTCCCCCTACCCCAACACATCTGACGAGGTTTTATGGCTGAGATCACCGCACAAATGGTGAAAGCGCTCCGCGACCGTACCGGCGCGGGCATGATGGAATGCAAGAAGGCCCTCGAAACGGCCGGCGGCGATATCGAGAAGGGCATCGAAGAGCTCCGCAAGCGCGGCATCGCTTCCGCGGCCAAGAAAACCGGCCGCTCCGCCAAACAAGGCGCCATCGTCATCAAGCTGTCCGACGACAAAACCTCCGGCGTCATCGTTGAGTTCAATTGCGAATCCGACTTCGTCGCCCGCACCGACGACTTCCAGGGCCTGGTGGCCGACCTCGCCGAGCAGGCTTTGGCCTCCGCTGCGGTCACGTCCCCGGCTGACCTTCTCAAGGAAGCCTACGCCAAGGATCCCTCGATCACCATCGAGGCGCTCATCACCGCCAAGGTCGCCAAGATCGGTGAAAATATGAAGCTCGCCCGCCTCGAGAAGCTCTCGGGCGGCGTCCTCGGCGCCTACATCCACCCGGGCGCCCAGCTCGGCGTGCTGATCCAGGCTACGGGGCTCTCCACCTCTTCCGACGAAATCCAGGAACTCGTTCGCGACGTCGCCATGCAGATCGCCGCCGCTGACCCCCAATTCATCGCCCGCACTGAAGTCACCGCGGCCGACGTCGAGAAGGAAAAGGAAATCCAGCGGGAACGAGCCATCCGCGAAGGCAAACCCCCGGCCATCGTCGAGAAGATGCTCGAAGGCCGCATGTCCAAGTACTACGAAGAGGTTTGCCTCCTCGAGCAGCCGTTCATCAAGGAAAACTCCCTTACCGTCGGCCAGATGGTCGAACAGTCCAACAAGAAGATGGGCGTCGCGCTCACCATCGCCAAGTTCGTCCGGTTCAAGGTCGGCGAGACCTCCGGCCCCGACGCCCCGGAAGCGGAGTAACCCTTGGCCGCCTTCAAGCGAATCCTGCTGAAACTCTCCGGTGAAGTCCTCGCCGGAGAGAGCGGCTTCGGCATCGATCAGGAACGTCTGCACTCGATGGCTCGCGAAGTCGCCGAAGTCGCCCAAGCGGGCGTACAAGTAGGGTTGGTCGTCGGAGGCGGCAACTTCTTCCGCGGCGTGCAAGCCGCAGCTAAGAAAATGGACCGTGTCACGGCGGACCATATGGGCATGCTCGCCACCGTCATCAACTCGCTGGCCCTGCAGGACGCGCTCGAACGCCAAGGCATTCCGACCCGCGTGATGACCGCCATCACCATCCCGTCGGTAGCCGAGCCCTACATCCGCCGTCGCGCCATCCGCCACCTCGAAAAGGGGCGCATCGTCATATTCGCCGCCGGCACCTCTAACCCGTACTTCTCCACCGATACCGGCGCGACCCTCCGCGCCCTCGAAATTCACGCCGAAGTGGTCGCCAAGGCCACCGGTGTCGATGGCGTCTACGATAAGGATCCGCGCAAGCATCCCGACGCCATCATGTTCGAAACCGTCACCTTCCACGAGGTGCTCGCAAATTCGCTAGCTGTCATGGACGCCTCAGCTGTCGCCATGTGCCGTGAGAACAAAATGCCTATCCGCGTCTTCAACCTGCGGACGGCTGGCAATATAATGCGTATGGCGATGGGTGAGCCCGTCGGCACTCTGATCTGTTGAAGGAATTCTTCTTATGTCGCAACCTTTCACGACTGTTCAGGAAGTAGAAGCGCACGCTAAGCAGCGCATGGAAAAGGTAGTCGCCGATATGCAGCACGATGCGGCTTCGATCCGCACCGGCCGGGCGTCCATCAATCTGCTTGATTCGATCCAGGTGGAGGCCTATGGCATGCTCTCGCCCATCTCGCATGTGGCGACGCTCCACGTGCCCGAGCCGGCCATGATCACCGTCCAGCCGTTCGATAAGTCCCAGATCAAGGCGATCGAAACCGCCATTCGCAACTCCGATCTCGGCCTGAACCCCTCGAACGATGGCGTCCTGATCCGCCTGCCGATCCCGCCGCTCAACCAGGAACGGCGCAAAGAACTCGTCAAAAAGCTGCTCGGCATCGCCGAAGACCATCGCGTGGCCATCCGCAACATTCGCCGCGACGCCAACGACGCCGTGAAGAAACTGCTCAAAGACAAGGCGATCAGCGAAGACGACGAACGTCGCGCCCTCGAAGAGAATCAGAAGCTCACCGACAACCTGATCGCGAAACTCGACCAGGTTTCGAAAGCGAAAGAAAAAGAACTGCTCGACGTCAAGTAGGCTACCGATGCGCCTCCTCCCCGCCCTTTTCCTGGCCTTTACCTTCCTGGTATCCACACTGTCCGCCGCTGAAAAGTCGGCCGTTTTCCCGAAGGTTGGCCCGAAGCCGGTGGGTCCGTACACCCCCGGCGTTATGGCCAACGACGTCCTCTACGTGAGCGGACAGGGAGCGCGCGACGCCAACAACCAAATGGCGCCCACGTTCGAAGGGCAGACCCGCCAGTGCCTCGAAAACGTCAAAGCGATCATTGAGGGCGGCGGCTTGCAGATGGCCGATATCGCTTATAGCCAGGTGTATCTGTCGGACATGACGACTTACCCCGTCATGGACAAGGTTTGGAAGGAGTACTTCCCCGGTGCCGGTCCCGTCCGCGCTGTCCTCGGCGTGAAGCGGATGCCGACCGAAACGCCGGTCGAGATCAACGCCGTCGCGACGAAGAAGACGCTCGACCGCACCTACATCCCTGGGCTCTACGCCGCTACCCCCGCGGCCGCGATCGACCTGCTAAAAAAGGCCGTTCCGGACTTTGGCAATCTGGTTTTCCTGAACGTCTATGTCACGCCCGACCTCGGCCTGGCCGAAATGAACAAGGCCTACGCTCCTTTGTTTGCCGCCGGCGATGCCCCGGCGCGCGCCTCGCTGGTGGTGAACGAACTCCCTAACGGCGCGAAGATCGTCATCACCGGCGTCGCCGTGAAGGACCGCAAGGACCGCCGCGTCGTCCGCCCCCGAAACATGGCGCCGAGCCAGACCGCCAGCCCCTGCGTGTGGGCGGGCGATACGCTCTACTGCTCCGCCAAGTCCGGCTTCATCCCTGGCCCGAATTCGGGCATCTACGCCCCGACCGTCGAACTCCAGGTCCGCCAGACCATGCGCAACCTTCTCGACGGCCTAGAAGAAGCGGGCCTCAATTTCAGCCACTGCGTGCAGTCAAACGTCTACGTCGACGAACTCGCCGAGTTCGGCAAGATGAACGGGATTTACGGAAGTTTTTTCCCGCAGGTCCCGCCTACACGGACCACTGTCCAGCCTCTCGCCCCCATCCTGCGCAAGGAAGGAACTAATGGCGCCTGGCCCATGCTCGAACAGGTCTCAGTCGTCGCGGTCCGCCCCTCAGCCCAGTAGCGCTTCGAGTTCGGCAATCTTCCGCTCATCGGTCAAGCTGTTCCTCTCCCACGGGTCCCGCTGGAGATCGAAGAGCTGGCGGGTGACCTTTCCATTTACGGTATAACGAATCAGTTTGTGGGTTCGCGTCCGTACCGCCTGCTGATACTCCCGATAGTAGTGCAAGGTGTGCGAGCGCCCCGCAAACGGCTCCCCGCGCAGGGCCGCCGCAAACGACTCCCCCTCCACCGTAGCCGGTTTCGGCACCCCGGCGAGATCGCACAGTGTTGCAAAGCAATCCTGGAGTTGCACGAGAGCCGGGCTCTTCCGGCTCTTCTTAATCCCAGGACCCGCCACAATCAGAGGTACGCGAATCGAGTGGTCGTACAGATTCTGCTTGCCCAGCAATCCATGCTGGCCGACCGCCAACCCGTTGTCGCCAGCAAACACGATGATCGTGTTCTCATCCACGGCATCGAGGATTCGGCCGATCTGGCTATCGAGGTGCGAAATCAGCGCGTAGTAGTCGGAGATCTCCTTCTTCACGGCCTCGGGCGTCCGCGGGAACGGCAGCAGCTTCTCATCCCGAACCTCAAGTTCGCCGTTGTCGAACGGATGCTCCGGCAGGAAATTCTTCGGCAGCTTGATCTTCTCAACCGGATATCTCGCCTGCCACTCGGGCGGAGCCTGTCGCGGGTCGTGGGGCGCGGTGAACGCCACGTAGGCGCAGAATGGCTTCGTTTCGTCGCGGCTCTTCAAGAATCCGAGGAGCCCGTCCGTAAACAATTCACTAGAAGATTGTTTTTGTGACCGTTCGGCCGCAGCGAGCGGGTACTGAGCGGAGGGGTTGAAGCGGTGGAGCGGCGTTCCGTAGTGGTCGTTCATGCCGCCAAAGAAAATGGGGCCGCCAGCGGAGAATGCTTCGTGATAGAGTTTGGGGCCGTTGTGCCACTTCCCTGCCCCGTAGGTCTGATAACCGGCCTGAGCGAACACAGCGGGCCAAAGATGATAGGGCCGCTTGCCGGCTAGGGCGTCGGTGGCGTGATAGAGCGTCTGCCCGGTCATCAGCATTGCACGGGACGGCATGCAGACCGCTGGCTGGTTGCCTCCCATGATCGAAGCCTGCGTAAAGGCCACACCGCGGGCGCAGAGCCGGTCGAGATTCGGGGTCTGAATGTCAGGATTGCCGAGGGCGCGGATGGTGTCGAAACGCTGATCGTCGGATAACAGGAATACGATATTGGGCCGGGGCTTCGGCGCGGCCAGAACGAGTAGAAAGTTGCGGCGGTTCATCTGAATCGCTACTGTAGCAAGGAATGCTCGCGGGAAACATCGTTCAGCTGGAACCCTTGTCTTTGAATCACGGGCCGGAGCTCAGTGTGATCGGCTTGGACTCGTCGCTTTGGGAGCTCGGAATAGAACGGGTTATTAGTCCCGAGGAGATGAGCTCTTACATTGGACGGGCGATTGCCGATGCAAAGACGCAAGCGTTCGCCGTTCGGCACCGGGCGACCGGTCGTTTGGCCGGATCCACGCGCTACATGAACATGGAGTTGGCCCATCGCCGGTTGGAGATCGGGTCCACTTGGTACGGCCTGGAGTATCAACAGACCGGGGTCAATACCGAGTGCAAGTACCTGCTGATGACCCACGCGTTTGAACGGATGGGCCTCAACCGGGTGGAGTTGAAGACCGATAAGTTAAACGTTCGCTCCCAGAATGCGATGCAGCGCATTGGAGCCAAAGAAGAGGGGACGCTGCGGCGACATATGGTCACTTGGAGCGGCCGGATCCGGGATACCGTCTACTTCTCGGTGATCCGGGAGGAGTGGCCGGAGGTGAAGGCGCATCTCGAGGAGTTAATGGCGAGATGACAGCGTCCGAGCTCTTCAGTATCGTCAACACGGTGGCTTTGTTCGGCTGGCTGCCGCTAGTGTTGGTGCCGAAGTGGCGCTGGAGCGTACCCGTGGCACGGGGCTTAGTCTGTGGATTCTGCCTGTGCTATGCCGCAGTGCTGGGGCTACACTGGGGCGAGGGAGAGGGCGGTTTCGACACGCTCGAGAGCGTGGCGAAGTTGTTCGCGAACCCCTGGGTTCTGGTCGGAGGCTGGATTCATTACCTGGCGTTCGACCTTTTTTGCGGTTCTTGGATTGTGGCGGAAGGCCGACGACGGGGCCTTGCCCTTTGGCGAGTGATTCCTTGTCTGCCGCTGACCTTCTTATTTGGCCCGGCCGGACTGGGTCTTTTCTTCTTGCTTAATGGAGACCGCGATGCTTTCGGAGTTGCTACGGAGAAATGAAGTCCTGGGCTGGACGGCGGTAGCTCACGCGATCTTGTTCTTCGCGGCAATGGTGCTCTCGCAGGTGGATAGCCGGCAGTTGGCTGGCATCAACATCTGGGTTAAACCGATGAAGTTTGCGGTCTCGATCGCGCTGTACACGGCCACGTTTGGCTGGATCTACCATCACGCGGCCGCTTCGGCGGGGGCTAAGGCGGCGGTGAGCTGGGTGATCGCCGGGACGCTGATGTACGAGACCGTTTGTCTCTTCGGCCAAGCCGCCCGCGGCGTCGGGTCGCACTTCAACTTAGCGACTGGGTTCGATGGGTTCGTTTTCGCTTCGATGGGGATAATGATCGTCATCAACATGATCGCGGCGTTAGCCGGGGGATGGCATGTTTGGCAAACCTCGCCGACGTTGGGACTGACGCCCGCTTATCTGTGGGGAATCCGACTTGGCATTCTCGTGTTCGCGCTCGCTGGAATTGAAGGTGGACTGATGGCGTCGCGGCTCCAACACGCCGTCGGGGTACAGGATGGCGGGCCGGGGCTGCCATTTCTGAATTGGAGCACGGAAGGCGGCGACCTGCGGGTCGCCCATTTCGTGGGGATGCACGCACTACAGGCGCTGCCGTTGCTGGGGTACTGGCTGGGAAGCGTTCTGGTGGTGTGGGGAGCGGCGGCGGGATGGGTCGGGGTGACAGCGTGGCTACTGCTGCGAGCACTGGGGGGCCGGCCGCTGATCGGGTAACGATCGCGCGGCTGGCCGCAAGGGAAGCCTAGTTTAGTGGCCGGGCTTCTTCTTGTTGTGATCGTCCTTCTTGGGCTCTTCCTTCTTCTTGTGGTCGTCAGCGAAGGCAAAGGTGCCGAACGCGAAGGTGAGTCCGAGTGCAATGGTGAATAAGCGCTTCATGTTTATGATTTCCCTTGTAAGTTCTGATCAGCGCGATCACTTCCGCGCTTACAAGGGTTTTCGGCCAGCGCTCCAAGTCTATGAGCCGATGCAGGAAATTTAACGACGAGGCGCCAGATGCTGCCCCAGGAACTGCCAGATCTCGGCGCGGGAGTCACGGGCCAGTTTGGTATCGAGGCGGTTGAAATGGTGGCCGCCGGGGGCTCCCTCCCAGATCTTCGCTTCGAACTTCTTTCCCGCGGCTTTGAGCGAGTCGATCATGCGGCGGACTTCGAGGACATTGACGTCCTCGTCAATGGTGTTCCCGTCGATCCAGAGGGGTGTATCGAGCTTGGCGGCGTGCGTGAAGGGGCTCCGCTTGAGATAAGCCTGCACGTCCTCGTCCACGCTCTTGCCGACATGACTCTTGGCGCTAAAGATCTTCCGGTAGGACTCGGACTTGTATCCGAGGCGGGCAACCAAATCGCTCACGGGGACGCCGGCGTAGGCGACGGCGTAGTCCTTCGGATGCTGGAAGATGGTCATCAGGGTGATCATGCCGCCGTGGCTCCAACCCAGAATGCCGACCTTGGCCGGATCGAGGAAGCTATAGCGTTCGAGCAGCCAAGTTCGGGCGGCGTGGACGTCGTCGTTCTCGCGGCCGCCATAGTCGATGCGGTTGTAGTAGCCGGCGCCGTAGCCGGTGGAGCCGCGGTAGTCCGGGGCGATCACGGTGTAGCCGAGTTCGAGCAGTTCGCGGATGATGTGCGCGCCATTCGAGGCCCCGCCGCTCTGCAGATTGCTGTGAACGCCGCCGTGGACATACACGAGCGAAGGATGTTTTTTTGTGCGGTCGAGCGCCTTCGGAATGAACGTATAGGCATAAACGATCATGTCGTTCCCGGCGCCTTGGCCGGTGGGGTTCGCTTCGTAGCGCGGTGGGGTGGAGGTGTAGGCGACCTGGTCCACGGCAGCGATGTCGCTGAGCTTCAGGTGCCACATGTAGTTGTCGATGGATTTCAAAATCTGGTCGCCGCGATGGTCGGGGCCAGGAGCGGGAGCGTGCGGTTGAGCCAGCAGAGCGAGGGGGACGAGAGCGAGGAAGGCGAGACGCATTTACTATAGGGTAGAGTACTGGAACCAAAGTCCGGCGGTCATAGGACGAACACCCTACCAAGAGCTATTCTCAAAGGGGGACGGACGGGCCAAAGTAAAGTGTGACCTTAGTACACGACGTGATCCGCTACACGCGCCATTGGTTTCACTACGGAATGATTGCCCATGTGACGATTTGCATCGTGATTGCGGCGCTGGCGCACGTGCTCCAGCTACAATAGAGGCTCATGCAGCTGCTTCAGGCCGGAAAGCACCGGCTCCTCTTGCTCGAATACGATACGGACCAGTTGTCGCAGGTGTGCCAACAGGCCGGGTTCGAGGTGTCGATAGAGGAGACCTCGCTCGCGCTGACGCTCGATCTGACGGCGACGCAGCGGCAGGTACCGTTGCTGGTGTTTGACGCGGCGGAGCCGGCGAATCTAGGGTGGTTTTCGCGCTGCCAGTTTTATATCGACGGAGCGACGGGAAACGTGTTGCAGACGCCGATCAGCGTGGGGAACAAACGGGGCCCTCGGGGACAGTTGGAGCTCGAAGGCGTGCGGCTTCGGCTGGCGAAAGAGCTGCCGACAGGTTTTAAGCTGCCGGGGCGGCAGAATGTGAGCGAGCAGGTGATCTACGGCCTGCTGTTCAACCTTCTTTCGGCGATGTTACAGGCTGGCGTGGCGGTTTGCGGTACCGGAGTTTTTCGGCCTCTGCATGGACGTCGGGAGCCGGTTGGCAGCCGGAACTAGCCTCCTTGGTATTGGAGTCACATTCCAGTACTCATGGATGGCCGCATCTAAGCAGGAAACGCAGGGGCCAATCGGTGCAGCGGGAAATGCCGATGCGGGGGGTGACCTCAATGGGTTCGACGGGAGGCGGGGCGTCGAGAATGAGGAGCGGCGGTTCCCAGAAGGAATGGCCATAGAAACGCCGGTCGATTCCCATGGCTTTGGTGAGTCGGCCGGGGCCGTCCAGCCGACCCATGAGTCCGGAAACGGGCGATAGGGCGCGAATCAAGACGCAACCGGGAACACCTTCGGGTTCGGTGACGACGTTCAGGCACTCGTGAATGCCGTAGTTGAGATAGACGTAGGCGCGTCCTGGTGGACCGAAGGTGACGCGGGTGCGGGGGGTGAGGCCGCGGCTGGCGTGGGCAGCGAGATCGTTGGCGCCAAGGTAGGCCTCCACTTCGACGATGCGGCCGGCACGCTCGCCGTGGACCAGAATTTTGCCGAGGAGCGCACGGGCCACCGTGACCGTATCGCGCGCATAGAAGCTTTCGGGAAGAGCAATCAACGTTAGACTAGAAAGTTATCACGATGCGCTTGTTCACCGCGATTGATGTCCCGGAAGAGGTCCGCCAGAAGCTGACAGAATTGCTGGCCGTTTTGGAACCGACGGCCCCGATTAGCTGGAGCCCGGCTGGTAACTGGCACATTACGACAAAGTTCATCGGCGATTGGGCCGACTTGCCCGGAATCGAACGAGAGCTTGCCACGGTACGGGTGCCGGCGTTTTCGCTCGAGGTCCGCGGACTGGGATGGTATCCGAATCCGCACCAGCCGCGGGTGCTCTTTGCCGGGGTGGCGGCGGCGGACGAACTAGGCGATTTACATGAACAGACCGACGGGGCTTGCGCGCGGCTGGGCGTACCGAAAGAGACCAAGCGGTATTCGCCGCATTTGACGCTCGCGCGGATCCGGACGAGCGTTCCGGTGGCGGAGCTGCGGCGGGCGATTGGCGAACTCGAATCGATCGACTTCGGCAAGTTCCGGGCCGAATCGTTTTGGCTGTACGCGAGCCGGGCGGAGGCCCAGGGATCGGTGTATCGAAAGATCAAGGAGTTTCCGCTGGGATGACTTTCCTGTTGCTGGTGGTGGCCTACCTGTTGGGTGGGGTTCCGTTCGGATATTTGCTGGTGCGGTGGAAGACCGGCCAGGATGTGCGCGCGATGGGAAGCGGCAATATTGGGG
>JBBQRA010000197.1:0-11607 GCA_038215275.1 Bryobacterales bacterium
CGGCCAAGCCGACGTGACCACCGACGCCAAGGGCAAACAGAAGCGTGTCTATCGCCGCTATCTCACCCCTTGGGAAGTCTTTGTCAAACTGCCCAACGCTGGTCGCTACCTGAAACCCGGCCAGAGCTTGCGTGCGCTGAAGCTCAAAGCTGGCACCGAATCCGATACCGAGTCTGCTCGCCAAATGCAGGAAGCCAAACGCGCCTTGTTTGCCGACCTAAACCCGGGGCGGAAAAGCGCATGAGAAAGCGGCTGTGAAAATGCCGGACCGTGGAAAGCCAGGAGAACCAAAATCAGGTTCCCCTCCCTTTCCACCGCCTTTGGAAATCGCTCCGCGATTCCCACATTCCCACAGCCTCGACGACGATGTCCTTACAAAATCAAGAAAGGAGCCCGAAAACACCACCCCAATCCTTTAGGCTCATCCTTCAATGAGAAAATGCTGTCGGGGGAAAAAGATCGGCCCCGCGACAGCTACCAGTTCGGTAACATTTCAATTTGAGGCAACACGGCCAGGAGTTCTAATTGTCGCTGGACACCTCTTCGAGGTACTCGCGTTCCCGTGCGAATGCACAACGCTTTGGAAACGTTTCAAGGGTCTCGATCTCGGCATAGAGCCTGCGAATCCACCGATCCGCGTTGAGGGGAGATTGCGAAAGAATGTACACGAAAGACTCCCGAATGCTGGCCTGGGCTTCAGGAGTGACATTCTGAATCACCACCTCCGCCTAGCCGTTGACAGTCAACACCACCGGTGCGCCGGCCTGCTTGAGCTTGGCGATATGGTCACGAGAGTTGCGCTGAAAATCACTCAACGAGTAGATGTTCGAGACGTCTATCGTCATGCAGTGAATTACAGGAAATATCCTGTCCCGGCAAGAGCCCTCCATATCCGCCTACCATCCGACAGTATCCCGGAGGCGGCGCCCCGGGCCATCGAGGCCCGGCCCACCGCCAGAAAACGCCCCCCGCCGCTCACCCAGTTCAACCAATTCAACTATTTTTCTGACCAGCCAACTCTCTCAATCCAAACCACTTCCTCATTTCGCCCCGCCACCCGCCCTCCGATTGTCCTTGCGCCGCATGCTACGGTTTTTGACAAAGGCGCTCTTCTTCATCCAGCCGATGAAAGAGCGCCTTTTCTATTTCCCCTGGAGCATTCGTCATGTCGAAGAAGCAACTCACCGAAGAGCAAAAGCAGCGCCGCGCAGAAACCGCCCGCCGCAACGGAGCCAGAAGCAAAGGACCCGTCACACCCGAAGGCAAATACCGCAGTTCCATGAATGCCATCGCTATCGGCGAACATGTCGAATTGCACAAAGAAGACCTGCCGTCCTTCTATTTCCTGCTCTCAACAGACGATCGGGCGGCCTATCTGCGCTCGTATCAAAGCCAACTCCGCCAATTCAAACCCAACTCAGAATTTGAACTCAGCCTCGTCCGGCGCATGACCATCGCCTTGTTTCAACACGATCGGCTCACCAGCTTAGGCGCCGAAGCCATGCAACGCGAAATCGACAAAGTCGTGCGCGAGTACCCGTCGCTAGGCCTGTCCGAGCACTTTTTCCAAGGTCACAAACGGGCCGCCTATGAAAAGGAGCTCCAACGGTTCGTCGCACGGGGCCAACGGCAGCACCAAGCGGCCTTCAATGGATTCCTCAAAACGCTCATCCAAGTGCAAAAGCACTTCCCGATGCAGCCAGCCGAGCCCATCGATATCACGCCGGACTCGCGTCAGATCCACGACCAGGATCCGGATCCCGTGGTGGTCGAAGAGATGATCGCCTTGGCCGAAAGGGCGAAAATCGAACCCACGTTCGTTTTGCCGGAATACGTGCTCAACATGTTGACAAATAGTCACTTAATGCAGCGTGTCGCCCCTACTTACGATCCCGGAATTTTGCTCGATCGCTTCGGTCTGAAGCCATATCCGAAGGCGGCCTAACGGATTGGTTTCATCCCGGCAATTTTCTCGTTTCGTAAATATTCATACCGGTTTATCCAAACCCCATGTTGGGAAGCGTCCCGGCCCACTTGCAGCCGCCGCAAAAAGTCCTTAACCGGGCCATAACCATGCACAAACGAGTACACCGGCGTTTCGCCCGCCATCCGTTGCGCATCCCGGATTTTCAACGCCTGCGCCTGTTCGCCCACCGGATGCTCCTCCTCTGGCTCCGGGTACTTGAACTGGTCCAGCCGCGTAAAGTAAGGCGGATCCTGAATCCCCAGCCAATTACTCAACGCCCGCACCAGCAGACCCTCGTCCAGCGACGGGTTGTTCCGCTTCAACTGCTCCCCGTAAAACCGGAAGATCACCGGCCAATGCATTGTGTACAGCTTCACGTGGAACGCCGTCGCCACCGTCCGGAAATCGAACCCGCTCAACGTCGTGAACGGCGGCGGAAACGTTCCGAAAACCAGCGCCACCCTTGCCGGCAGCGTCTCCCGCAGCTTTTGCGCCAACTCGCCCGAAAGCCGCGCCTTGCAGCGCAACCAATCGCCCAATCCCGGCTGGTCCACCAGCGCCTGCAGCAGCGGGCCCCGGCCCCCGTCGTCCGTCAGCCAACGTTCCAGATGCTTGTTCGTCAGGCCCCCATGCAACAGCCGGTACAGCGCCTGTGCATCCCGCTGCATCCGCTCAAAGTCGAATCCCCCCAGCTTCGCCAACTGTGGATTGAAGTCCAGAAACACGTCGTCCAGCATGTAGGGCGGATACTCCGGCCAGTCGTAGCGGATACCGTCGATCTCCGGATACGCCCGCAGCAGATCCCGCGTCAGCGCCAGCGTGTAGTTCGTGATGTGCGGGCTCGCCAGGCTCCCGTTGTTCGCAAACCGGCGCGGTGGCACGCGCCCGTCCGGCAGCCGCGGCTTGTCCTCGTCCACCGGGCCGCCGAACTGCACCCGGTAGCCCGGCGGAATCGCCGCCTGAATCTGTAGGTATACCTGGATGTGCTTCGCCTGCGCCGCCCGGATGAACTTCGTGATGATCCCGCCCTCTCGCTCTGTCAGCCCGTCCGCCGCCGCCGGCTGATACCGCAGCCCCGCATAAAGCCGCTTGTCCGGCACAAAGCTCGGCGCCGTCCGCACGAACAGCTCTCGCTTACCCCACAGCGGCCGGTCCAGCAGCCGTACGGACCCCGCGCCCGCGTCGATCGGCGGCTCCCGGCTCCCCGTCTTCTCGTCCGCCGGCTCCATTACGTAAGGAGAAGTGGCTACCTGCGTAACCCCCGCCGCCGTCAACCGGTCCAGAATCGCCTCGATCCCTTCGTTCTGGATCGACTCCGGCATCACCGTTACACCCGTCGTCATCGCCTCACCCTCTCCTCTTTTGTGGCTCTAACACCATCCGGTCCATCATACTGGTAGATACATGGGTGTTGTCCTCTCCGCCTCGGCGGTCTCCAAACGCTTTGGAGCCCAGCCTCTCTTTGAAAACCTGACCCTCGCCATCCACGATGGCCAACGTATCGGACTCACCGGCCCCAATGGCGCCGGCAAGTCGACTCTGGTCAAAATCCTCGCCGGTCTCGAACCTACGGACTCCGGTACCCGTTCCGTCCGCAAGCAGGCCGTCATCGCCTACGTCGAGCAGGACTCCTTCTTTCCGGAAGGCATCTCCGTCCGCGAGGTCCTCGAACACGCTCTCCGCGAGTCACCCCTCACCCCCGGCGAAAAGACCGTCCGCATTGAGATGGAAGCCAGCCGCGCCGGCCTCAACGACTTCGATATGCCCGCCGCCTCCCTTTCCGGCGGCTGGCGCAAACGACTCTCCATCGTCGCCGGCCTTGTTCGCGAACCCGCCGTCATCCTCCTCGACGAGCCCACCAACCACCTCGATATCGACGGCATCATCTGGCTCCAAGGCGCTCTCAAGACCGCCGAATGCGCCGCCCTCTTCATCAGCCACGACCGCTACTTCCTCGAACAGGTCGCCACCCACATGGGCGAGATCAACAAGACCTACCCCGACGGAATGTACTTCGTCGAAGGCAACTACACCAAGTTCCTCGAACGCCGCGCCGACTTCCTCATCGCCCAGCAGCGCTATCAGGAGTCCCTCGCCTCCCGCGTCCGCCGCGAAATCGAATGGCTCCGCCGCGGCGCCAAAGCCCGCACCACCAAATCCAAAGCCCGCATCGACGAAGCCCACCGCCTCATCGACGAACTCGCCGACGTCTCGGACCGCAACGCCGAACGCGCCACCGCCGGCCTCTCGATGAACGCGTCCAAGCGGCAGACCAAGCGCCTTATCATCGGCGAAAAGCTCACCAAGAGCTACAGCCGCCTGCTCTTCCAGGATCTCGACGTCACCCTCACCGCCGGCATGCGTCTCGCCCTCGTCGGCGGCAACGGCTGCGGCAAGTCGACCCTCCTCCGGATCCTTGCCGGTGACATCAGCCCCGACTCCGGCGCCGTCGAGCGCGCCGAGCATCTCAAGATCGTCGTCCTCGACCAGAACCGCCGCCTCCCCGACGAGACCGTCACCCTCCGTCGCGCCCTCTGCGAAGCTGGCGACACCGTCATCTTCCAGGGTCGTCCCATCCACGTCGTCGCCTGGGCAAAGCGCTTCCTCTTCCTGGAAGAGCAACTCGTCCAGCCCGTCGCGCAGCTTTCCGGCGGCGAACGCGCCCGTGTCCTACTCGCCAATCTGATGCTGCAGCCCGCCGACGTCCTTTTCCTCGACGAGCCCACCAACGACCTCGACATCCCCACGCTTGAAGTCCTCGAAGAGAACCTCCTCGAATTCACCGGCGCCATGGTCCTCGTCACCCACGACCGTTACCTGCTCGATCGTATCGCCAACACCGTCCTCGCCTTGAACGGCGACGGCACGGCTGGCCTCTTTGCCGAATACTCCCAATGGGAGCAGGATCGCGCCAAGCCTTCGACGAAGAAGGATACGGCCAAGCCCACCGCCGCGCCAGTCGCGGCGCCGAAGAAGAAGGTCAAGCTGAGCTATCTTGATCAGCGCGAATGGGACACGATCGAGGGCCGCATCCACGCCGCGGAAGCCGAACTCGAATCGGCCCACTTCACCGAGATCGAGGTGAAGCAGGCCGAAGTCGACGGCCTTTATCGGCGCTGGGCCGAACTCGAAGGCAAGCTCAAAAACTGAATCCCCGATCCCCGGTGCAGCCTGTGCCGGTGCTTCTCAAAGTCGGCCTCTTTGGCCTCATTGATGTTCATGAACTTCTGCGGGTTCCGGTCCACAATCGGGAACCAGGAACTCTGCACGTGGATCATCACCCGATGCCCCCGCCGGAACGTGTGCAGGACGTCGTTCAGTTCATACTCCACCTTCGCCGGCTCGCCCGGAACAAACGGAATGGGCTTCGCCAGCGACTCGCGGAACTTGCCACGGAACACTTCGCCGCGGATCATTTGCTGATACCCGGCGTGCTCCGGCAGGTCGTCCGGATACACGTCGATCAGCTTCACAATCAGGTCGGCGTCCGTCCCGTCGGTCGAGAAGAGCAACTCGTTCTTGATCGGCCCCGCAATCGTCAGGTCCTCTTCGAGCGGCTCGGTCTGGTATACGACCACGTCCGTCCGCGAAGTGGCAAACCGCTGGTCGTCAATCATGTGCTCCCGCGTCATCCGGTTCGCGATGTTCACAATGTAGGGCACCGGCTTCGCCGGGTCGCTGATCCACTCTTCAAACCCTCCATCGCGCGTCCCGCGCGTGCTCAACATCCCACCAGGGTTGAACAAAAGCCGCATTGGCTTGGCCTCTTTCGGCGGCCACTGCGAGAACTGCCGCCACACGTTCGTGCCCGTCTCGAACACGGAGGCCTTCGGCAACTCCATCTTGCCCTTGCCCTTCAGGTGGAACTCAAAGAACGGGGCTTCGATGTTCTCCCGATAGTACTCGCCGGTCTTAGCGTTAAACTTCACGTTCCCGATCGCTTCGCCCTTATCGCGCGCCCATTGCCCGTGCCACCACGGTCCCATCACCAGCAGGTTCTGCATCGACGGTGAAGCCTTTTCGACCGACTTGAAAACCTGCAGCGCCCCGAACAAATTCTCCGTGTCGAACCACCCGCCAACGGTCATTACGGCCGGCTTGATCGACTTCAAATGCGGCCGCAGATTCCGCGACTGCCAAAACTCGTCATAGACGTCGTGCTTCATCATCTCGGTCCAGAACGGGACCGCATTCTTGTAGTACTTCTCGTTGGCGTTGTAGAGCGGCCCCATCTTCAAAAAGAACTGATACCCGTCCGGCGTTCCATGCTCGAACGGGTCGCGCTTCTGCTGCACGGGTTCCGGTCTCGGCTTCCCAAAGCCATAGAGGAAGTTGAACGCGTGCGGCAGGTACAGCGCGCCGTTCCGATGAAAGTCGTCGCCTGAGAACCAGTCCGTGATCGGCGCTTGCGGTGAGGCGCAGACATGCGCGGGGTGCGCATCAATCATGCCCGCCGCCGTGTAGAAGCCTGGGTACGAAATGCCGTACGTGCAGACCTTGCCATTGTTTCCCGCCAGGCTCTTCACGAGCCAGTCGATGGTGTCGTAGGTGTCCGTGCTCTCGTCAACATCCTTCGGACCCTTCACTGCCTTATGCGGAGTCATATTGATGAACTCGCCCTCGGACATGTTCCGGCCTCGCACGTCCTGGTAGACGAAGATGTACTTCAACTTACCCAGGACCGTCGATGGTCCCAGATCGGTCTTATACTGATCCGGGCCATAGGGCGCGACCGAGTACGGCGTCCGGTTCAACAGGATTGGCCATTTCTGCGACTGGTCTTTCGGCACATAGATGCTCGTGAACAGGCGCTTGCCATCCCGCACTGGAACCCGGTACTCGTACTTCGTATAGTTCTCAAGGACGAACTCTTTACCCTGTGCGAACAGGGCGCTGGCGCAGAGCAGAGCGATCGGGAAGTGCCTCATTGAAATTGGGTCCTGAAAGCCGAGAACTCCTGCCGCAGCGCCTCCAAGTCGGCGCGGAGCGACTCGATTTGAATCTCAAGATGCGTGATGCGGTCGTTGCTCGGTGTTACGGCTTTCGCCGCCGGCGCTTCGGCAAGTGCGGCGACGTCGATAGGGCCGCCGAGCAGGTGCATGTAACGCGGTTCGCGCCAACCGGTCTGCTTCGGGATGAAAATTGCCATCTCGCGGTCGATCAGTTTCTTCAGCGCCGATTCAACGCTATCCAGGTCCTCAAAAGCGTGGAGCCGGTGACTGCGGTCTTTGAGTTCGTTCAGGGTTTGGGCCCCGCGAAGGAGTAGGACGGCGAGCAGGGCGAGTTCGCGATTTGACAGGTTCAGCGTCTCTTGCGCGCGGTGGCCGAATTTCGGTACGCGGCCGCTGCCCGTGATGATCACGGCCAGGCGTTTGCCTCTTAATTCGGTGTGGCCGGCTTCCACGGTTTCGTCATCGTACGCTGTCACCGGTTCACGGTTGTTCTTCTGGTTGCACGCATTGGTCAAGGCATTCAGGCTGAGCGGGTAGTACTCGGGGGTAGCCATGTCCTTTTCGATCATGGTGCCGAGCACGCGCTGCTCAAGATCGGACAATTGAGGGATCACGAGCCTAGTGTAATCTACGGAGTAAACCATGCTACTAACTCGCCTGCTTCCTGGACTGTTGCTCGTGAGTGCGGCGGCCGCGGCCGAGCCCGAATTGGATGGCGCGCAACGGCTTGTCAGCGCCTGGATGGAAGGGCAGATTACGAGCAAAGGATTACCCGGCGTGGTGGCCGGCGTCGCCAGACGATCCACCGATCACGGTAGAGGATCTTCTCATGCATGGCTCCGGCTTGCCACGGGATGCCGGAACGCTAGGCCGCATTCTCACCGGCAGCCCGCTGGAATTACTCAAATCTGGCCTATACGGTTGCGGGCATGATCGTTGAGGCTGTGAGTAGCGAGACTTGGGCTGGCTACCTGCAGTACCACATCTTCAATCCGCTGAGCATGGCTGCATCCAGATGTATCGACCAACTCCTGACCTGAGACGCGGGTTATGCTAGCGGCCTGTGCTTTCGGCTGCGGAACCGGGTTCATGCCGAGAACCTCGCCGTCGGCCTCGAGGCGGGTGCTTAGTGGGGCGTAGGGGAGGTTCTGCAGAGAGGACTTTGTGGCGAGGGCCTGCGCCGCGGCGGTAGCTGCGGCTTGGCCGAGGAGGAAGAAGGTCCACTCCAGGCGGATAGCGCCGTACGCGACGTGGCTGCTTGATAAACACGTGGCGTGATGAGGTTCCCACACTCGGCCGCGTGCGGCAGGAGCGCGCGATAAGAGACGGGAAACGCGCCCCAATCGTCGGTGTCCTTCCGGCAAGCCTGCGTGACGAAGTACGGGCCCTATCGCTAGGTTAAAAGAGTCGCGAGGAGGCGACTGGAAATGAACCGAAAAGGGACGGAATCGATCGCGGAGCCAATCGCGCAGTTGCAGCGCCAATTGGAGGAGCATCGACGTATGCGGTCAAGGCGTGCCAAGCTGCCGGAGTCGATCTGGGATGCCGCGGCGGAGCTGGCGCGCGAGCATGGTGTCTATGCGGTCGCGCAGGCGCTACGGCTGGATTATATGGGATTGAAGAAGCGACTGGGCGAAGTGGCATCCCGCCGTCCGGGAAATTCCAAGCCTGTTTTCGTCGAACTCATCGCGCCGCCGCCGGCGGCATGTGAAGAGTGCCTGATTGAATTCGAATCAACGCGCGGCGGCAAGATGCGCATCCATTGGCCGGTCAGGGTGGCCCCGGATTGGACGGGATTGCTGCGGGCGTGGCGAGAGGCGGACGTATGATTCAGATCTCGGCGCAGATGCGCGTGCTGGTGTCCGTCGAGCCTGTCGACGGACGAAAAGGCATTGACGGCCTAGTCCGGCTCTGCCAGGACAAGCTCGCCGAAGATCCATTCTCCGGCTGCGTGTTTGTATTTCGCAGCCGCGGCGGAACCACGATCCGGCTCTTGAATTACGACGGCCAGGGATACTGGCTGGCGCAGAAGCGATTGTCGAAGGGCCGTTTCATCTGGTGGCCGGAATCCGGCAACGCCGCCAAACAACTGGAAGCCTACGAAGCGCTGTTGCTGTTCGCCGCCGGGGATGTGGCGCGCGTCCGCGCGGCGCCGATGTGGCGGCGGGTGAACACTCTGAAATAAGTCACCGCGAAAACCATTTTCCCCTTGCGTTCCATCAGCAGCCGGTTCATACTGCTGCTGATGACGGAACGCATCACCTACCGGGGCCGGTCAATCACCAGCGAAGACATCCTCTTTATAAAGAAGCTAATCGCCGCGCACCCGGGTGAGAGCCGCCGCACCCTATCCACCAAACTGTGCGAAGCCTGGCAATGGCGGCAAGCCAACGGCGCGCTGCGCGACATGGTGTGCCGCGGCATGCTGCTCATGCTGCACCGCGCCGGCCATATTGAATTGCCGCCGGTGAAATTCGTGCCGCACAACCCGCTGGCCAAACGAGTGCGGCCGGCTCCGGTATTGATCGATACGACGCCGATGGCGGTGACCCTGCGCGACCTGCAGCCACTGGAATTCGCGCAGGTTCGGCGGAGCGGCGATGAGCCGATGTTCAACAGCCTGATGGAGGAGCACCACTATCTGGGCTACGAACAGCCTGTGGGCGAGCACCTGAAGTATTTGGTTTGGACGAATGGCAGGCCAGTGGCATGCGTGGCGTGGTCGAGCGCGCCGCGTCATATCGGCGCGCGGGATCGCTACATCGGCTGGGATCAGCAAGCGCGCCGGCGTAACATTCGATTCCTCGCCTACAACACCCGGTTTCTGATTCTGCCCTGGGTGAAGGTGCCGCATCTGGCGTCGCATATTTTGGGACGGATGGCAGCCCGGCTTTCCGCCGACTGGGAGCAGGTCTATGGGCATCCGATCTACTTTGCGGAAACCTTCGTGGATACGGAGCGATTCCGCGGCACCTGTTACCGGGCGGCAAACTGGGTGGTGCTCGGCAAGACAACGGGACGGGGCAAGCAGTCCAATAGCTATGTGCCAAACCGGTCGATCAAAGAGGTCTTGGGCTACCCGCTGACAAAGCACTTTCGCCAATTGCTTGGGAGTGAAAAGTGAAGACATCCAAACGTCGCCTCGATGTGAACCTGGCGGAACTGGACCGGGTGCTCGACGGAGCCAAACAAGCCCCGTTGAGTGACGACGACCACGATAAGCTCAAGAGCGCATTGCATGCGCTGGTGGCGATGCTGGCGCGCTCGCCCAACAATGAAAAGACCAGCGCGGTGCTTGGAAAACCGGAAGCGCCGCCCACGTCAGATGCCAACACGCCGAAGAAACCGGGCCACGGACGCAATGGCGCCGAAGCGTTCGAGGGGGCAAAGAAGGTCCCCATTGCGCATCAGAATCTGAAGCATGGCGAGCGCTGTCCGGACTGCGGCAAAGGCAATGTATATGAGCAAAAGGAGCCGAAGGTACTGGTGCGGATCATTGGACAGGCACCGCTAGCGGCCACTGTTTACTCGCTCGAACGGCTGCGCTGTGGAGCCTGCGGGCAAGTGTTTACGGCGCAAGAGCCGGAGGGTGTGGGTCCGGAAAAGTACGACGAGACAGCCGGGGCGATGATCGCGCAGCTCAAGTACGGAAGCGGCGTGCCGTTCTACCGGCTGGAAAAACTGGAGAGCCAACTGGGGATTCCGTTGCCGACGGCGACGCAGTGGGAGATTGTCGAAGAGGTGGCCGAGGTGATCAAACCGGCGTGCGAGGAGTTGATCCGGCAAGCAGCCCAGGGCGAGGTGATGCACAACGACGACACGAGCATGCGGGTTCTGAAGATGGAGCGCGAGCCCGGCGACGACCGCACCGGCGTGTTCACCAGCGGCATTGTGTCGACCCGCGAGGGCGGCCAGATTGCGCTGTACTTTACCGGGCGCCAGCATGCCGGTGAGAACCTCGCCGACGTATTGAAACAGCGGGCGGCAACGCTTCCCGGGCCGATCCAGATGTGCGATGCGTTGTCGCGCAACGCACCGAAATTAAACACGGGCGCGGAAATCCTGCTGGCCTATTGCATGGCCCATGGAAGAAGGCAGTTTGTGGACGTGGCCGCGAACTTTCCCGAACAATGCCGCTACGTACTGGAGATGCTGGGCGAGGTGTATGGCCACGATGCCGAGGCGAGAGAGACGCGAATGACACCGGAACAGCGACTGCATTTTCATAGGGAACACAGCGAGCCGGTGATGACGAAACTCCATGTATGGCTGGAAGCGCAGTTTGCCGAACGCAAGACGGAGCCGAATTCCGGGCTCGGCAAGGCGATCAAGTACCTGTTGAATCACTGGCGACCATTGACGCTTTTCCTCCGTGTTGCTGGGGCGCCGCCAGACAACAACATCGTCGAGAGGGCTTTAAAACGGGCCGTTTTGCACAGAAAGAACGCGTTGTTCTATCGGACGGATCTTCCTCCCCCCATTTAACCGGAAGTGCTTGTGCCGATAGGGGTTGTTCTTTTTCGTCGGTTTGATGTAGTCATGTAAGACCTCATTTAACCATTGATTATATTGAGAGTGTCTGTATAATCAACCCATGTACGTGGCGGTGATCCCCAATCGGAATTCCCCTCCGGCCATCCTCATTCGCGAGTCCTTCCGCCGAGACGGTAAGGTCAAAAACCGCACCAT
>JBBQRA010000198.1:0-11538 GCA_038215275.1 Bryobacterales bacterium
GGCCGGAGCGAAAGAAGCTGGCGAAATCACCTCTGCCGCGCCCGTCGGCGACGAGACCGCCGCCCTCGGGATCCTCCGCGCCGAACTGTTGAAGACGCCTCTAACGGTTGACGGCCGCGTGGTAACCCCGCAAGCGCAGTAGGAACTCGTCCGGCACCGCAACGTTCCCGCGCCGCCCGCTCCCCAGCGCGATATCCGGCTTATTGCCGCCGTGGCGGTCCGAGCCACCGGTTTCGAGCAGTCCAAACTTTGCCGCATAGCCCCTGTAGCGCTCGACGTCGGTCGCCGAATGGTCCGAGTGGATCACTTCAATCCCGGCCAGCCCCAACTCGACCGCGTCGGCCACCAGCGCCTCTTCCTCCGCCGCCTTCCGCTTGCCCAGCCGGATCGGATGCGCCAGCACCGAGACCCCTCCGCCTTCGCCCACGCGCTGCAATGCCTCAGCCAGCGCCACCTCTTCCCGCTGTACAAACGCCCGGCCCTCTTCAGCAAGATACGAATCAAACGCTTCCTGCGTCGTCTTCACATATCCCTTATTGAGCAGAACCCGTGCAAAATGCGGCCGGCCCGTCATCGTCCGGCCGATCGCTTCCACTTCGGCCAACGTCATGGCCACACCCATGTCGTTCAACTTCGCAATGAGCCGGATGTTCCGGTCCCTTCTGTACGCCTGTTGCTCCTGCACCCATCCGCTAAAGGCCGCTGTGGGCGCCGCCTCCGGAAAGTAGGCCAACAAGTGCACGGTCTTGCCATGAAACTTGGTCGAGAGTTCAATTCCGCAGATCAAATCCAGCCCGAGCCCGGCTGCATACTCTTTGGCCTGCTCATATCCAAAAAACGTATCGTGATCCGTAATCGAAAGGGCCGATAACCCGGCAGTCCGGGCCAGGTCAATCAATTCCCGAGGCGAATCTGTACCGTCGGAGGCATCCGTATGGCTGTGAAGATCTATCAACCTCTTAGTTTAATCGATCAGACCCAGCTCCTGCAGTTTCGCCCAGACCTTCGCTTCACTCTCTTCAATCGGCTCGTTCGCCGTATCGCAACGAACGTCCGGGTTCACTGGCGGTTCGTAGGGATCAGAAACCCCCGTAAAATGCGGAATCTCACCCGCCAATGCTTTCTTATACAGCCCCTTCACGTCCCGTTCGGCCAAAACACTCACCGGCGCGTCCATAAACACTTCGACGAAATGCTCAATCCGGCTCCGCACCGCTCCCCGCGTCTCCCGGTAGGGCGAAATCGCGGCCGTAATCGCAATCACCCCGTTCCGCGCCAGCAACTCCGCCACAAATCCAATCCGCCGGACGTTGGTATCGCGATCCTCCCGCGAAAAGCCCAGGCCCTTCGACAAATGCTCCCGCACCTCGTCGCCGTCAAGCAGTTCCACACACGCGCCCTGCGCCTTCAGCCGGTCAAAGATCCGTTGGGATAGCGTCGACTTGCCGGCTCCGCTCATCCCTGTAAACCACAGTGCAAATCCCTTATGCATTCGGTTGCAATACCTGTTCGAGCAACACGTCCACCGTCCGCAATACCTTCCCGGACGGTGTGAAATGCAGCCCGCATTCCTTATCCGCGGACTCTTCCCACCACCAGCGCCCCGCCCGCTCCCCCTCGCCCGGTAACGTCGGCCGCGTGCAAGGTCCGCAACCAATCGAAGGGTATCCCTTAACGTAAAGCGGATGCTGGGGCACGTCATGTTCCGCGATATACGCCCGAACCTGCTCACTGCTCCAATCCGCCAGCGGACTCAGCTTCACCTTCCCCCGGTCCTCGCTCACGGCCGAAATCGACTCCCGCGTCTCAGATTGCTCCCGCCGCAGCCCCACCGCGTAGGCATCCACCTCTTGCAACTTCCGCGCCAGCGGCCGAACCTTCCGGATCTGGCAGCATAACTTCCGCTCCGGCACGCTCCCGTAAAACAGGTTGGGACCATGCTGCCTCACCATCCGCTCCACCTCGGCGGCGTCCGGCGACACCATCTCCACCTCTATCCCGTACCGCTCCCGCACCATCTCAATCATCGTGTGCGTCTCTTCCGGCAACCGCCCGGTATCGAGAGTAATCACGCGGACCCGCGGGTCCAACCGCGCCGCCATATCCAGCAGCACCATCCCTTCCCGCTGAAAGGAAGTCGAGATCACAAACCGGTTCCCAAACTGTGCCATCGCCCAGCGTAGGAGATCCGACGGCGATGTCCCGGGCTCGGGATAAGGAACTGTCATGGAATCACGTCTAACTCTATCAAATAGGTCTAGATTCGCGCTACCGCCGAATCTTTGGCTTCCGATACACCTGCGCCCGATGCTTCTTCGAATTGTAAACCGGAGCCTGCATCTTATTCTTCGTCCGGCTCGGTGGCATCTTCCGCCGCGCCCCTGCTCCTTCCCCTTCTCCTACCTCCTCCCGCTCCGGCCGTTCGGTCGTTCCCAGAGCCGCTAGCACGGCTTCCTTCGCCTCCGCGCTAAAGTCGCCCTGTTCCGGAGACCGGTTCACCGCCCACGCCACCGAAAGCCCATCGGAACCCCGATACACCCACGCCAATCCCCAATCGTGCAAAGCCCCGCTCTGCGCCCAACTTCCCCGCGGCTCCCCCACCAGCTTGTCGATCCCATCGGCAAACCGCACCAGATCTTCCATCGACGCTGTCCAGCCCGCTGCCGCGCCCCACTCCTTCACTCCTGGCGTCCGGCTCCATCGCGTTTGCTTCATCCCCAGAGGATGCAACACCCGCTCCTCTACGAATTTCTCAAACGGCTGCCCGCTCGCCCGCTCCACAATCGCTCCCAGCAGCAGCGCCCCCGCATTCGAATACCGCCGCCGCGTCCCAGGGTCAAAATCCAGCGGCGTACCTGCCAGGTTTCGCAACGGCTCGTCGGCCCTCACGTTTGCAGCCACCACGTCCACACGACCCACCGACCGGTCCCACCCGCCCGAATGCTCCAGCAACTGCCGGATCGTCACTTTGTCCAACCGCGGATCCCGATGCGCCGGTAACAACTTCGCCACCATCCCCCAAGCCGGCTGGTCCAATCGCAATCGGCCGTCTTTCACCAGCAACATCACCGCCGCCCGCGTAATTGCTTTCGTGCAGCTCGCAATGGGCAACTCCGATTCCGGTTTTACGTTGCCAAAGCCCCGAGAGGCCAGCACGCGGCCGTCCTTCGCCACCGCCAGCGCCCCGCCGGGAATATCGTACTTCCCCAATAGGCGTGCAAACGCGAGTTCTGCATACCAAGTTGATGTTCCGGCGGCCGCCGGAAAACAAGCGATAAAAACGACGGCGAAATGGCGGAGAATAAGCGAAAGGCTGTTCATGCGTCCTCGTTCGCTACATCGGCTGTTCCTGCTTGCGACTTTAGCCGTCGTGGTCTGTGCGCAGCCTGCCCATTCCGTTCTTGTCGACACCGACGCCGGCGCCGACGACCTCCTCGCCATCCTTTTCCTGCTCCAGCGCCCCGACGTCCGCATTGAAGCCATTACCATCGTCCACGGTCTCGCCGAACCCGCCGCCGGCGCCGAATCGGTCGCCCGCCTCCTCGCCTACTGCCGCCGCCCCGGTATCCCCATCTACCTCGGCGCCGCCCGGCCCCTCGAAGACGCCGCGGCTTTCCCCGCCGAGTGGCGCGCCGCCGCCGGCCAACTCCTCCGTTCGCTCCCTGCCTCCCTATCCCCACCCCAAACCGAATCTGCCCCGGCCTACCTCAAACACCGGCTCCTCCGGGGCCCACCCCTCGACGTCCTCGCCCTCGGCCCCCTCACCAATTTCGCCCTCGCCCTCCGCGAGGAGCCTCGCCTCGGCCACCCCATCCGCGACTTTGTCTGGATGGGTGGCGCGCTCGATGCACCTGGCAATGTTCCCGCTGCCCCCTCCGCCGAATGGAACGCTTTCCTTGATCCGCGTGCTCTCGAAACCGTCCTCAGCACGGGTTGGCCGCTCCGCTTCGTCGGCCTCGACGCCACCAACCAGGTCCCGGTCTCACTCACCGACCTTGAGCGCCTCGAAGCGCTCCGCCTCAACTCCGCCACATGGCTCGCCGTCGAACTCCTCCGCACGGAAGCCGATTCCATCGCTGCCGGCCGCTATTTCGCCTGGGATCCCCTCGCCGCTGCGATTCTCGTCGAACCCGGCCTCGCCCGTTTTGAGCACGTCGCCCTCGGCGTCCGCAAACGCGCCGCCGAACGCGGCCGCCTCCTCCGCGTCCCTGCCCTCAAGCCCAACGTCACCATCGCCACCGCCGCGGAGGCCGCCCGGTTTCGCCGCCTCTTCCTGGCTGCGATGCTTTTGTAATCATTTTGAAATAAATATGGCATCCTGGTGTAACCCGATTAGGGGAGACTAAGAGATCTATGACCTGCCCGAAAATCCTTGCCGGTATTGCGCTGGCATTTTTTAGCGCAACCGGCATTTCTTATGCCCAATCGACACTCGGTGTCGTCGTGGGAACCGTAAAAGATCCCAGTGGCGCCGTACTCGCCAACGCCGCCGTACAGTTGACCAACACCGGTGAAAACACCACCCGCGATGGGCAAACCTCGTCAGAGGGTACCTTCGAATTTCAAAACGTAAAACCCGGCGTCTACGCCGTAAAAGTTTCCGCCCCCGGCTTCCGGGCGTTTGCGGCCTCCGACATCCGCTTGGCCGCCCGGCAGACCGTTCGTGTCGACGCCGCCATGCAAGTCGGCGAACTTAGCCAGCAAGTCGAGGTCACCTCCTCTGCCGGCGTCATCGCCACCGATTCCCCCGTCATCTCCTCGGCCCTGACCGCCGCGAAAGTTCTCAACCTGCCCGGCAACGTCCGCGGCGTTTCCACCAGCCCCTACGCCCTCATCGCCACCCTCCCCGGCGTCCAGGCCGATAACGGCGGCGGCTACTCCATCCAGGGCGGCCTACCCGCCCAAAGCGAATCCTCCGTCGATGGCATCTCCATCACTCAGGCCACCGGCAACTCGCCTAATCGCAACCTCTTCCCCAGCGTCGAGTCCATCGCCGAAATCCGCGTTCAGGGCGTCGGCAACAACGCCGAATACGGCCAGCCCGGCGATGTCACCGCCATCTCGAAGGGAGGCTCCAACGACCTCCACGGCGCCGCCTTCTGGTATCACCAGAATAAGGCTCTCGACGCCCGCTCGTTCGGCCAGGCCGCCCTGCCGTCGAAGATCTCGAACGTCTTCGGCTTCACCATCGGTGGCCCCGTCGTCCTGCCCAAACTCTACAATGGCAAGAACCGCACATTCTTCTTCTTCACCCTCGAAAGCCTCCGCCTCCCGCGTCAAGCCACCATTCAGAACACCGTTCCCACTGCGGCCATGAAAGCCGGAAACTTCTCCGGCGAAACGGTCATCGTCCGGGACCCCCTTACCGGCCAGCCCTTCCCCGGAAACACGATTCCCTCGAATCGCATCAGCCCCATCGCGCGCGCCGTCCTGGCCTTCTACCCGGATCCCAACCAGGGCAACACCAACCGTGTCTCGAACGCCAACTACATCAACAATCTCGATGCCACCACCCGCAGCAACCAGTTCGATGTCCGCATCGATCACCAGTTCACCTCGAAGCACCTGGTCTTCGGCCGCTTGACCCAAAAGCAAAATCCCTCCCAGGCTGTCAATCGCCTCCTGCTGCCCAACGACTCAACCTTCAACGATCACCGCCAAGCCGTCGTCAGCTACACCTGGACCATCACGCCCACTCTGCTGAACGAGTTCCGCGGCGGCATCTCCTTCGCTAAGTCCGGCGCCATCTTCAATTTCGACGGCCTCGCCTTCTCGAACTCCCTCAACCTGCAGGACATCCAGAAGGATATCTACTTCAACGCCCTGCCCAACTTTGACATCCAGCAGTTCACCGGCTTCCAGAAGGGCCGCCCCGGCCGCGGCGCTAGCTGGAACACCCAGTACATCGACAACCTCACTTGGATCAAGGGCAAACACACTCTGAAGTTCGGCTTCGCCCTTCGCCAACTCCGGGCTGAGAGCAACCTCGGCTTCACCACCGGAGACAACTACGGAAACTACACCTTCTCAGGGAACTTCACCGGCAACTCGTTCGGCGATTTCCTTCTCGGGGCACCCTTTCAAACCAGCGTCTCGGTCGTCCAGACCGATAACGATGGCCGCGGAACTCACTATCAAGCCTACGTGCAGGATACCTTCCGCGCCACCAATCGACTCACCCTCGACCTCGGTCTCCGTTACGAATATCAGCCCGGCTACAGCGACGCCGGCCTGAATATCGCCAACTTCGATCGCTCGGTCCCGGTCACCGGCCGCGTCATCACCATGTCCGATCCCAAGGCCATTCAACTCGTCGCCCCGGCCACGTTGCTCAGCGTCAACGCCTGCCCCGGCGCCGCCATCGGCGGTGTGCCCTGCACCCCGTTCGTCACCGCCGCCGAAGCCGGCCTCCCCGAAGCGCTCCGCAAAAACTACAACACCCAGTTCCTGCCCCGCCTCGGCTTCGCCTACCGCCTTGGTGACAAGACCACCGTCCGTGGCAGCTACGGCATCTACAACATGGCCCTTCTCGGGTCCATCTTCTTTTCGCTCACTGGCACCGTCCAAAGCGATGTCCGCCAATTCAGCAACGTCGGCGCCGACGGCAGCCCGCTCTTCTACCTCCCCCAGACTCGCCCCGCCGGCTCCTCCAGCGGCGTCCGCGGGGGCAATCTCGGCACCTTCCAGTTCCGCACCGCCAACCAGATCGACTTCAAGCCGCCTTACATGATGCAGTGGGGCCTCTCGGTCGACCGTCAGGTCACCAACTCCATGGGCCTCCGCGTCTCCTACATCGCCAACAAGTCCACCAACCTGCCCTGGGCGCCCGACCTGAACCAGGCTCAGCCCTCCACCGAGTTCTTCCGCAACCGTCCGCTTACAGACCGGCCCTTCCCGAACTGGGGCCTGATCTATAGCCGCGACGCCGGCGCCAACTCCGTCTATCAGGCCGGTCAGGTCGAGCTCAACCGGCGCTTCTCCGCCGGACTCACCTTCACCGCCGCCTACACCTTCGCCAAGCACCTCGGCGACAATGCTGGCCCCAACCCCAACAGCTTCGCCGGCGAAACTGGCGGTGGCCGCGTGACCAACTCGCTTGATCGTCGCGCCGACCGGGGCGATGTCTACGCCACCCGCCGCCATCGCAGCATCAACACACTGCTGTATGAACTGCCCTTCGGCAAAGGCCGCCGCTGGATGGCCAATACCAACCGCGCCGTGGACGCCGTCTTCGGCGGCTGGCAGGTCTCGTCCATCCTCAGCCTCCAGTCCGGGCCGTTCCTCACTCCCACCTTCAACGGTGGCGATCCCTCCGGCACCGATGCTCCCGCCCGCGGCACCCAGCGCCCGGACCGCATCGGCGACGGATCAGTGGCCGACCCGAATCGCAACGTGTGGCTCGACCGCAGCGCCTTCGTCTGCCCCGGCCGCGTCCCCGGCGCCCTGCAGTTTAACTGCGCCGTCGGCGTCGTCCCCGGCCGCGACCCCAACCCCATCGGCCGCTTCGGCAACTCCGGCGTCGGCATCATCACCGGCCCCGGAACCTTCGGCTGGAACATGGGCACGGCCAAGACGTTTAACCTCGTCGAACGCCTCACCATGCGGCTCGAAGGCTCGTTCACCAACGTGCCCAACGCTACCAACCTCGGCGACCCCGAACTGAACATGGCCAATAACAACTTCGGCCGCATCACTGGCGTCCGCGGCGTGGACTTCGGCGGTGGCCGTACCGGCCAGGTCGGCCTCCGTCTGCAGTTCTGATTCTTGTCGAAACATAAAAGCAGCCGCCTCCTACCGGGGGCGGCCGCTCTCATTTTCCGCGCAACTATCGGTAGTTCAACGCCACCGGCGCCTGCCCTTCCACACAATGGTACGTTCGCCCCGTCGCCAGATCCTTGAACTCATCCCCCCCCCCGCTCGGCCCGCGCAACACCACCCGCTTCACCGCCGTCTGCAATCCCACTCCAAACGTCGCCGCCAACGACGACGACGACAGATAGCTCGACCCGCTCCGAATCCGCCGCATCTGCCAACCCCCCGCGTCCTCCACCTGCACCACCGCCCCAATCGCATCCCGGTTCGACTTCCTCCCTTCCAGGCGAAACCGAATCGACTTGTGCCCATTCCCCACATCGTTCCGGTAAAGATACGCCGGCCCGCCATTCGTCGTCAGCAGCACGTCCAAGTCCCCATCCCGGTCAAAGTCCCCCAGAGCCAACCCCCGCCCCACCTTCGGCTCCCGGAACCCGCTGCCCACCTCGCCGCTGATATCCCGAAACCTCCCCTTGCCATCGTTCAAAAACAGATGCGGCGGCTGCGCATACGCCGGCCCCCGCGCCAAGTTCCGCACCGAATCGTCGATATGCCCGTTCACCGCCAACAAGTCCAAATGCCCGTCCAAATCGGCATCAAAGAACAGACACCCAAACCCCAACGTCGTCCGCGACGCCGCCGCAATCCCCGTCTCCGCCGCGCGATCCACAAACCCCGTTCCCGTCGATTCATACAGCCCGATCATCTCGTTGTCGAAGTTCGTCACCGCCAACCCCTCCCGCCCCGTCCGCCGGAAGTCGCCCGCGTCCACGCCCATCCCCGCCCGCGCCCGCCCGTCCTCGGCAAACGCCACGCCCGCCCGCACCGCCATCTCGCGAAACGTGCCGTCCCGGTTGTTCCGGTACAGCTTATTCGGCTGCGTGTCGTTCGCCACAAACAGGTCTGGCCACCCGTCCTGATCAAAGTCCAGCATCGCCACGCCCAGCGACTTCGACGACGCATCGAACAGCCCGCTCTTCGCCGTCACGTCTTCGAACGTTCCGTTCCCCCGGTTCCGGAACAGCCAGCACGTCGTCCCCCTGTAGGCCTCCGGCGTGCAGTACGATTTCACCTTCCCGTCCAGACTGCAGAACACGTCCTGCTCCGGCGACCACCGCACGTAGTTGCACACGAACAAATCCAGGTGCCCATCCCGGTCATAGTCGAACCACACCGCCGACGTCGAAAACCCCGTCCGGTTCCCCAACCCCGCCGCCACCGTCACATCCTCAAACCGGCCCTTCCCCGTATTCCGCAGCAGCCGGTTCTGCCCCACGCCCGTCACATACAAGTCCGGAAACCCGTCGTTGTCAAAGTCCGCCACCGCCACGCCCAGGCCATAAAAAGCGATGTCCAACCCCGCCGCCTTCGTCACATCGGTAAAGGTTCCATTCCGGTTGTTCTTGTACAACTGCAACGTCTCCCGCCGCTTCGGATGTCCCGGCCAATCCTGCCCGTTCACCAGCAGCACGTCCAGCCACCCGTCGTTGTCGAAGTCCAGAAACGCGCACCCGGGCCCCAGCGTCTCCGGCAGGTAGCGCGAGCCAAACGCGCCCGTATGGTGCGTGAAGTTCAGCCCCGCCGCCCGCGTCACATCCATCAGTTGCAGCCGCGGCCCCGGCGCCGCCAATGCGAACAGCAACTCCCGCCGAGTCATGGCAGCGTCACCAATCCGTGCCGGATCGCGTGCATCACCAGGTCCGCCGTGTTGTGTACCTCGAGCGCGTCCATGATGTTCGCCCGGTGCACGGCAATCGTGTTTGCACTCAGCCCCAGCATCGCAGCGATCTCTTTGTTCGCCCGGCCCGCGGCGATGTGCTGCAATACCTCCATTTCCCGCGTGCTCAGCGGCCGTTTGCCCACCGGCGCCGCCGCCTGCGCCAGCCTTGGGTCAATCACCGTCTCCCCCGCGGCCACCTGCTTCACCGCGTCCACCAGCTCCAGATCCAGAGCGTTCTTCAGTAAATATCCCGCCACGCCCGCCTCCCGGCAAAGCGTCACGTAGCTCGGTTCGGCGTGCATGCTCAACATCAGAATCTTCACTTCCGGCCGCGCTGCCAGCAGCTTCCGCGCCGTCAACGCCCCGTTCTGCAGCGGCAGAGCATAGTCCAGCACCACGACGTCGGGCTTCGCCCGCCGCGCCACCTCCTCGGCCTCCAACCCGTCGCTGGCCTCGCCCACCACTTCCACGTCCGGGTCGTCCTCCAACAATCGGCGAAAACCCCGCCGCACCAGCGCATGGTCATCCACCAACATCACCCGGATCTTAGCCATGCGGAACCTCCAATGTAATCGTAGTGCCCCCAGTGCTCTCCACCCTCAGCGTCCCGCCCAGAATCTCCGCCCGCTCCCGCATCCCCGCCAGTCCCACGCCCGGCGTCGCATCCGCCGCAATCCCCGGCCCCGCATCCGCCACCACCAGCCGCAGCGGTTCACTTCCTAGTTCCACCGCAACCTCCTTCACGCCCGCATGCCGAGCCACGTTATTCAGAGCCTCCTGCAAAATGCGGAAGACGTGGATCGCCCGCCCCGCCTCCATCGCCGGTGCCGCCGCTGGCCCCGCGTACCGCACCGCAATCCCCGTCTGCCGCTCAAACACGGGCAGATACCACTCCACCGCCGGCCCCAAGCCCTGCTCTTCCAAAATCACCGGCTGCAGCGCCTGCGAAAGCGCCCGCACTTTCTCGAGCGTCTCCTGCACCACCACTTTTGTCTCTTGCAACTCTTCCGTGAACGCCACCGGCGCCGACCGCCCCGCGCGCGAAAGCATCGCCCCCACCGCCGTCAGAATCTGCCCGAACTCATCGTGCAAGTCCCGCGACACCGTCCGCAACGTGCTCTCCTGCGTCGCAATCAACTGCTGCGCCAGCTCCCGCCGCTGGTTCGACAAATTCGCCAACCGTTCAAACAGCATCCGGTTCGAACGGATCAACGCCAAGCTCACCACCAGCACCAATCCCAACGAAAAGGCTAGAAAGATATAAGCATTCCGCTCAATCTCGCCATAGATGTCCGCAATCTGCTCCGCCGCCCGCTGCTCCTCCGCGTTGTTCTGCACCAGCAGCCGCGCCGTCAGCGACGTCAACGCCTGCAACTGCGGCTCCAGCGTCTCTCGGATGAACGCCGTCACCGCCGTCGCCGGCCCCGTCTCCGCCATCCCCTTCATCTTGTCGACGGCGGTCCAAAGCTGCGCGAACGCCGCCGCCAGATAAGCCGCCTGCTGCGGGTCCCGGCGCCCGGCCGCCAGCGCCGCTTCTACGCGAATCGCATCGTCCAAATTCTCGCGGATCCGGCTCAACTGCGGAGCCCAGGCCGTCAGCGGATACCCGTCCGTCTGGTCCATCATGTCCCGCAGCGCCAGCGCCATCGAGTTCAGGTCGCTTTGGATGCGGATCAACTGCAGCGCCGCCTTCCGGTTCTGGTCGACGATCTCCGTCTGCACTTCGCGCATCCGCCGCACGGAGTTCAGCGTGTAGCCCGCGTAGGCCAGGATGATCGCCAGCGTCACTACGACGCCGGCCGCCAGTCGTGTGCTCGGTGACCTCATGATTCGTAGGCGGGCATCCACAACATCAGCATGGCGGAAACGGCGGTCGGAATGGCAAGCGGGGTCAGCACCAAAGTGTACGACGCCGTCGCATCAAACACCCGCCCCAGCATCACCGGACCCAGTCCGCCCGCCCTAAGGGCAGACTCCCCGCCAGCGCCAGTCCTCTCAAAGCGAAG
>JBBQRA010000199.1:0-11400 GCA_038215275.1 Bryobacterales bacterium
CCATCGTTTTCTGATCGGCCAGTGTGAAGCCGCGGCCCTTCTCGACCAAGGCTTTGATCTCCGGGTCCGTTGCTAGAAAAATCTCATCGAACCAGGCAACCTGCGACAGCACCTGCAAGTCCCGGTAGTCCTGTGTTCCGAAGAAGCGGCCCGCTTTCGAGTGGAGTTCATACAGCTCCCCGTAGCGCGGATACCGGTAAACCATGCGGCCCACGTTGGCTTGAAAGAAATACCTCAGGATGAACTGCTGCTCAAACTCCGTAAGTTCCTCAGCTGGCTTTAATGCCAGACGCAGAAACAAATCCTGCGCCGTCCCGCTGGCGTATTCATCCAGCTGCGCTATCATCGATGGCACCAGGTTGAACGTTTGGCGTACTGAGGGAAACTCCGCCAGCACCTGCACCATGCCGTAGTAGTCTTTCAAGCCATGCAGCCTGGTCCAAGGCAGTTTGTATTCGCCCGTCACCAAGTCCTTGTAGAAGGGCTGGTGCATGTGCCAAACGAAGCAAAGATCAATACGAGCCATGAATGTTATTTTCCGAAGTAACTGCGCACGGGCACGGGCGGCGGGGTCTTCTTGATGGCCAGCCAGAGGACTTCGTTGAGTTCGTCATCGTCGATCTCATCCGCCTCTTCGAAGGCCATCCGCGCTGAGCGGGCTGCGAGAGCTCCCTGCCCCGGGTTTCGTTCGTCGAGCGGATAGCGCGGCTTCTCGGCGGTGTACGCATTGACATTCGGGGTCATCTGGAAGGCGCCCACCATCGGCCGTGCCCCGGCATCGAACATCGTCATGGGCCGGATACCCAGAATCAACTCCATCGTCCGCAGCATCGAGGTAGTGTTGTAGAACGAGCTGTCGATCGCCCCACGCTTTGAATACGGTGAGATGACGAACGCGGGAGCTCGATGAGAGTCAACGTGATCGGGCCCGTTCTGCGCATCGTCTTGAATGACGAAGATCGCCATCTTCTCCCAGAATTTGCTCTTCGACAGCGCCTCCACAATCATGCCGAGCGCATAGTCATTGTCGGCCATTGCCGCCAGGGGCGAGATCTTGCCCGCAGCCAGTCCGCTCGTATGATCGTTGCCCAGCCGCATCGTCGAGAAATTCGGGAACTTGCCTTCGGCGTCCATACGAGCCAAGTCGGCGATGAACGTCTTCGCCCGCTCCACATCCGGATAGTCCATGTCGAACCCGCGGTACTGCCGATTCGTATGCGGCAACAATGCCGGGTCCCGAACCAACTTCACATGGGGCGCCGACCCCACAACTTCCCGGATCGGGGCATTCTCGACAAAGTATCCGTAGTTGCGCAATGAGAGCCCTTTGGCCAGGACGTTGTTCCAGATGTAACCCGCAGGCGGCAGCGCGGCCGGTTCGCCGCCTTCGTAGTCGTAATGCTTCCGCCGTCCCGCGTAGCTGTTGGGCCACATCTTCTGCACGTAGTCCGGAGCGATGGCGGCCGTCGTCCAGTTGTGACCGTCGGCCGAAACGTCCGCCGAGACATAAAAGTTATCGAGCAGCACGAACTCGCGCGCCAGCTTGTGATGATTCGGGCTCACCTTCTCCGGGAACAGCGTCAACGACGGATCGCCGTTACCCTTGCCGAGGTCACCGAGCACCTGATCGTAAGTACGATTCTCTTTGACGATATAAATGACGTGCTCGAGCCGCGACGGTTCGCCGGGACGCACCGGGATGATTGGAGCGACGGCATCGGAGTGCGCCAAGAACAGGCGCTTGTCTTCGTAGGGCGTATTGCGGCGCACGGACGCCGTCCACTTGTCGAGCTGCTCGTCATCGAACGGATCAATAATCGAAACGGAGCCGCGTTGAATCCGGCCCACATACTCGACGGCAGCGTTTCCTTCGTGTACCGGAGCCGGCCGCTGCGTCGGATTCGGGCCCTTCGGGTTCGGGTAGCTGCGCGGCCCGCGGCCATTGAAGACGAGCAGTTGCGCATCGAGCGCGCGCGCAGCAATCGGGTACCAGCCCGTCGGGATGAACCCATTCACCTTGCTCCGCGCTTCGCTGATATCGGCGACGGCGACGGCGTTCGCATCGGAGCAAACAATATAGAGCCGCTTCTGGTCCGGGCTGAGCGCGAGCGCGCTCGGCGTCATCCCGGCCGGCTGCTCGGCAGAAAGCGAAACGTTGATCGATTCAAGCGCGGTGGCTGTATTGGCCTCGCTGACGCCGATCACCGTAACCGAGTTCGTATTGCCGTTCGTGACGAAGATGCGCCCCTTGAACTTCGGCGCGTCGCCTTCGCCCGTCTCCGGTTGCCGGTCGCTCCACAGCATGTCCGTGGGATGCTGCCCCGCGCGGATCAATCCCAGCCGGTTCCCGGTCTCAGCGGCATAGTGGCCCACGGAAGCATCCGCCCAGTGCGAAACAAAATAGCTCTTCCCGTCAGGATGGAACAGAATGCGATACGGCCGGCGGCCCGTCTTCAGCTTTTCAATTACGCGGCCTGACTGCGGATTGATCACATGCACCGCGTCGTGGAACAAGCCCGCCGCATAGACCAATCGTCCGTCCGGAGACACGGCCACATCGCCGATGAAGTCCGTGTGTTTCCGTTCCGCCGCCGGCACGATCGGCATCGAACGGACCAACGTCAAGGCGCCTGCTCGATTGTCAAAGCTGAGCTCATGGACGTTCGCCTGGCTCCCCCCGCCGACATAGACCATCTTGCCGCTCGGCGCGAACGTTAATCCCAACCACGCGTCGGGCAAATTCAACCGGCTATTCTCCGCCAGCGTCTTGGCATCCAACACGACCACGGCCGGCGGGTTATACCCACCGTGGAGTACAAGCAGCCAACGCTTATCGGGCGACAGCGCCGAGGCCATTGGGAACGTATCCATGCCCTGCTGCCGACCCGCCGGCGTCAGCAGCGCGCCACTGTTGAGCAAAAATGCGCCATCGGGCCGAGGGCCAACCCGTTCGGTAATGCCGGCCTGCGAAACAAGCAGGACCGCGGCCAGCAGCGTTCCGCCGCCGGCCAGTAAGAGTGTTTTCATTCGCGGTAACCTTGTGCGATCGGAAGGCGGCGACCGAAGCCGAACGCCTTGGTTGTCACCTTGAGTCCCGGCGCCGCTTGCTGGCGCTTGTACTCATTGCGGTCCACCTTGCGAGCCACATCGCGCACCAGCGCCAGCGGCAGGTTCAGCTTCTCGGCGATCCGGGCGGGAGCCACCATCTGCTCGACATACAGTTCGAGAATGGCATCGAGCACCGGGTACTCGGGAAGAAAGTCAGAGTCTTTCTGGTCGGGCCGGAGTTCGGCCGACGGAGGTTTCACAAAAACAGATTCCGGAATCGCGTTGCCCAGCCGCCGATTGGCAACCCGGCAAAGCGCATAGACCTGCATTTTGGCCACGTCGCTGATCACGGCAAGCCCGCCGCACATGTCGCCGTACAGCGTCGTGTAGCCCACAGCAGACTCGCTTTTGTTCCCGGTGGACAGCACCAACGCTCCCGTCTTGTTCGAAAGCGCCATCAACGTCATGCCGCGAAGCCGCGACTGCAAATTCTCTTCCGTAACGTCGGGCTTAGCGCCAGCAAATACCGGCTGCAGCGTGTCGATCATTGCGGCGTAAGCGCTGTTGATCGAAATCGTGGGGCACTGGATGCCAAGAACCTCCGCCATCGCCTGCGCATCGGTTAGCGAATGGTCTGAGGAATAAGGCCCAGGCATCGCCACTCCGGTGACGTTCTCCTTTCCCAGCGCTGCGACGGCAATGCAGGCGACCAGCGCCGAGTCGATACCACCGGACAGGCCCAGCAGCGCCTTCCGGAAACCAGTCTTGCGGAAGTAGTCCCGTGTCCCCAGCACGAGCGCCTCATAGACCGCCTCGATCTCTTCCGGATGGCTCGCGCGCTGGTCGCCAGAGCCCGTGTGGAAGTTCACAAAAACGAGATCTTCACTGAAACTCGAGGCAGCCGCAATCACCTTTCCCGTCGCGTCCATAGCAAAACTGGAACCGTCGAAAACAAGCTGATCGTTGCCACCCACTTGGTTCACGTACACGAGCGGAAGCTTATGCCGGCGCGCCGTGGCTGTAAAGATCTGTTCCCGCAGTGCGCGCTTGCCGATGTGATAGGGCGAGGCATTCATCGAAAGTATCGCCTTCGCCCCGGCGCCGATTAACTCGTGCACTGGGTCGCGCGCATACAGGCGCTTCTGCCAAAAATCCTGATCGTTCCACGCATCTTCGCAAATCGTAACGGCCACCGGCGTGGAGCCGACACAGGCAATCGACTGGCTCTCGGCCGCGCGAAAATAGCGCTGCTCATCGAAGACATCGTAGGTGGGCAGCAGCATCTTGTGTTGGCGAAAAACTACCTTTCCCCGCTGCAGCATCGCCGCCGTATTCCAGACGTGTTTTCCCTGGTTAAAGTCCGCCGCCTCTGCCGTACCGCAGACGATGGCGATGCGCAAGGGCGCTGACTCCACGGCCAGCCGTTGCAGCTCCGCCTCGGCCGCTTCGAGAAACGCCGGCCGCTCGAGCAAGTCCTGCGGCGGATATCCTGTCAGGGCCAACTCCGGGAAGACGATCGCCTCCGCCCCTCCTTCGGCCGCGCGCCGCGCATAACGCATGATTAGACTGGCGTTCCCGACGAGGTCGCCAACCGTGGTATTGATCTGCCCCAGGGCAATCCGCATGAAGACTACTATTGTAGCGGCGCTAGACGCCTACTTTCTTGCGGCGTACCTTGGGCTCGGCAAAACGTTGCTCGGTTTCGACGTGGACCATCGACGAAACGCTGATCACGGGCACCAGCGCCTGCGAATCCGCCCCCGCTGGATGCCGCACCCGCTGCGCGATCTCCGAGTTCAGCGAAGCGACAAATTGCTCAATCTGCCGCTGCATCTCTTCCATCTTTTCGCGCATGTTGAGGATGATCTCGACGCCAGCTAAGTTGACGCCCAACTCACGCGTCAGTTGCAGAATCACTTCGAGGCGTTCAATGTCCTCGTCGGTATAGAGCCGCGTATTGCCATCGCTCCTCGAGGGCTTCAACAGGCCCTCCCGCTCGTACATCCGAAGAGTTTGCGGGTGCAGGTTGTACTGTTCGGCCACGGCCGAGATCATGTAGGCAGCTTTGTTTCGTTTCGCCATCCTCGCATCCCTCTACAGTTATACCTTGCTCCACAACTCACTACGCGGATCCGGCGGGTACTGCTCCGCTAGTTCCCGCAACAGCTCCCGAGTCCGTTCGTCATTGGCGAGCGGCGCCTGCAGCACCACCTCGACAATCTGATCCCCGCGGGTCTCTTTCCGCGAGTTCGGTACGCCCTTCTCACGCAGCCGGAACTTCTGCCCGTTCTGCGTTCCCTGCGGAATCTTCAAGATCGCCCGCCCGTCAATCGTCGGCACTTCAATCTTTGCGCCCAGCACTGCTTCCGGCACCGTGACCGGCACCTTAATCTCAATCGTGTCGCCGTCGCGCTTGAAGAATGCGTGCTCTTCGGCGCGCACCGTAATGTAGAGGTCGCCCGCCGATCCGCCCATGCGCCCCGCATAGCCATTTACCGCCACGCGCAACCGCGATCCGCCCGCCACGCCCGCCGGCAGCCGGACTTCCACTGAGTCCATATGCGCCGTGCGTCCCTCGCCCCGGCACGTCGGACAGATGTTCCGCAGCCGGCCCGAGCCGTTGCAGCGCGTGCACGTCAAGTTGAACTTCATCGCCCCGGCCGTCTGGCTCACCTGGCCCGTGCCACTGCACTCCGGGCAAGACGCCGCGTTGCCCCCAGCCGACCCGGAGCCTTGGCATGTGCCACACGCTTCTTGCCGCGAAATGCTCAGCCGTACCTGGGTCCCGCGAATCGCCTGCCAAAAATCGATGTTTAACGTGTATTCCAGGTCCGCTCCCTTCTCGGGCTGCTGCGTCTGCTCCGCTTGGCGCCCGCCAAAGAACTGGCTGAAAATATCGCTAAACCGGCCACCCGCATCCCCACCAGGGACACCTGTTCCCGGAGGCGGACGGCGGCCGCCCTGCTGGTTGATAAAATCCGAAAAATCGAAGCCCTCGAACCCCATGCCCGGACCGCCTGCCGGCGGCTGACCGCCCTGCGGGAACCCACTGTCGGAGTAAAAACCGTACTGGTCGAACATCGCCCGCTTCTTAGGTTCGTTCAAGACGTCATAGGCTTCCTGCACGGTCTTGAACTTATCTTCGGCGGCCTTATCGCCGGGGTTGAGGTCCGGATGATACTTGCGCGCCAAACGGCGATAGGCCTTGCGGATCTCGTCATCCGTTGCTTTTTTTTCGACACCGAGGGTGCCGTAATAGTCTTTGCGTTCCGGCATGGCATACCTCGCCCCAAGGGGCCGCTCGCAAGCGGCCCTTCGAGCGCCTCACTACTGACTACTTCTTATCCTTGTCGTCGACGTCCACAAACTCCGCGTCGACCACCGAATCCGTCGGCGCTTCCGCTTTCGGCTCGGCCCCCGGAGCAGCGCCACCAGAGGCTCCGTCCCCGGACGGAGACTTGTACATCACCTCGGCCAGCTTGTGGCTCGCTTGGGTGAGTTTGTCGATGGCAGCGTTGATCTTGTCGGCGTCACCGTCCTGAACCGCCTTCTTGGCTTCGTCCAGCGCGGTCTCTACCGATTTCGCCTCGGCCTCGCTCACCTTGTCGCGATGATCTTTCAAGGTCTTCTCGACCGAGTAGATCATGCCGTCGGCCTTGTTACGGGCATCGACGCTGTCGCGACGCTTCTGGTCACCGGCGGCGTTTTCCTTCGCCTCCCGCGCCATCTTCTCCACTTCGTCCTTGCTCAAGCCCGACGAGCCGCTGATCGTGATCTTCTGCTCGTTGTTGGTCGCCTTGTCCTTCGCGGTTACGTGCAAAATGCCGTTGGCGTCGATGTCGAAGGTCACTTCCACCTGGGGCACGCCTCGCGGCGCCGGTGGAAGGTTGCCCAATTGGAACACACCTAGCTGACGGTTGTCGGCCGCCATCGCGCGATCACCCTGGCAAACCTTGATCTCGACCGAGGTCTGGTTGTCGGAGGCCGTCGAGAACGTCTCGCTCTTCCGGGTAGGAATGGTCGTGTTGCTCTCAATCAGCTTCGTGAACACGCCGCCCAGCGTCTCGATTCCCAGCGAAAGGGGGGTGACATCGAGCAACAGTACGTCTTTCACTTCGCCGCCGAGCACGCCGCCCTGCACCGCCGCGCCGATCGCGACCACTTCGTCCGGGTTCACCGAACGGTTCGGCTCTTTGCCGAACATGTCGCGGACAATCTGCTGGATCTTTGGAATGCGCGTCGAACCGCCGACCAGGACCACTTCGTCGATCTGCGACGGCGAGAGCTTCGCATTCTTCAGCGCCCGTTCGCAAGGCGCAAGCGTGCTGCGCAGAATGTCGTCGATCATCTGCTCAAAACGGGTCCGAGTCAGCTTCATTACGAGATGCTTCGGTCCGCTGGCGTCCGCCGTGATAAACGGCAGGTTGATCTCGGTTTCGAGCGTGGTCGACAACTCAATCTTGGCCTTCTCGGCGGCTTCCTTGAGACGCTGCCGGGCCATATTGTCGTTCATGAGATCGATGCCGTTCTCTTTTTTGAACTCGGCTACGATCCATTCCATAATGCGGTCGTCGATGTTGTCGCCGCCCAGATGCGTGTCGCCGTCGGTGGACTTCACTTCCACCACGCCGTCGCCGACTTCAAGGATCGAGACGTCGAATGTGCCGCCGCCAAAGTCGAATACGGCGATGGTCTCGTTCTTCTTCTTGTCGAGCCCGTAGGCGAGCGCTGCAGCCGTCGGCTCATTGATGATGCGCATCACCTCGAGTCCGGCAATCTGGCCGGCGTCTTTCGTGGCTTGGCGCTGGGCGTCGTTGAAATACGCGGGAACCGTGATCACCGCCTTGGTGACCTTCTCGCCGAGATACGACTCGGCGGCTTCCTTCAACTTGGTGAGCACCATTGAGGAGATTTCGGGCGCCGAAAGCTTCTTACCCTGCGATTCGACGCGAGCGTCCCCGTTGTCGCCCGGAAGGACCTTGTACGGGACCAATTTCTTTTCCGCGTCCACTTCATCGAACCGGCGTCCCATGAAGCGCTTGATCGAATAGATCGTGTTTTCAGGATTCGTGACGGCCTGCCGCTTGGCGACCTGACCCACCAACCGTTCTCCACCCTTGGTGAAACCCACCACGGACGGCGTCGTACGCGCCCCTTCCTGATTGGGGATTACGACCGGCGACCCTGCTTCCATCACTGCTACGACGGAGTTGGTTGTGCCGAGGTCAATACCGATGATTCTGCTCATGACTAGAACTTTGCCTCCTACTTTAGTGTACTACAAGTATCGAATCTGCGCGACTCACTGTCAAGTAAGATTTTAGCAGGATAGACTCAGGTTCTAGCCCGGCAGCAATTTGCTGATGTCGTTATAAAGCACGAACACCACCACCATCATTAGGAAAACAAAGCCTAGCTTGAAAACTGTTTCCTTCACCTGAAGACTCAGATCCCGTCGCATGACCATCTCCACCGCCAACATCAGAATCGTTCCACCATCCAAAATCGGGATCGGCAGCAGGTTAAAGATTGCAAGGTTGAGACTCACCGCCGCCATCAGGCCAATAAAGGATGCTGCGCCCTCACGCGCCGCGTCTCCACTCAGCCGGGCAATGCCGATTGGCCCCTCCAGGCTCTTGGCCGACATCCGGCGCTCCACCAGCCCACGCAAGAACTGCAGAATCAACCCCGCGCTCCGGGTATTCTGGCGAGTCGACTCCCGCAGCGCTTCGACGAACGGCAATTGGACGAAGGTCACCCGGGCCGACAATTGCACCCCGAGCATGTACCGTTTCGCGTCTCCCTCTCCGACGACGCTCGGCGTCATCTGCACTTTGCGGATCTCTCCGTCCCGGTTGTACGTGAGCTCCACGGGCTTGCCTTGGCCCTCCCGCAGCATCATTAGGAGCATCTGCGTGGACCGCAGCGCAATCCCATCGAGAGCAACGAGTAAATCGCCGGCCTTCAACCCCACCCGGGCCGCTTCCATACCCGGGCCCACGCCACCCAGCTGGATCTCGTGCTGGTCGCCCCAGCCGATCGTGCCGATCCCGTTCTGCTCATGCAGCGCCGGGGTTAAGGTCACCACGACCTGCTCGGTGTCCCGCTTGAGCACGACCGGCACTGGCCGATTGGCGGCGGCAACTTCCGCCAGCGTCACGTCTTCCCACGTCGGATCCGGGATATCGTCAAAACGAACGATCCGGTCACCCGCGCGGATCCCTGATTTCTCCGCGACCGAGTCTTTGGCGACGTAACCGACCACCGCCGGCCCATCGGCACCCACAACCTTCGGATAGCGGTACATGAAGAGACCGGTGAGCAACACCAGCGCCAGAATAATGTTCATCGCGGGCCCGGCGAACGCGATGATCATGCGTTGCCATCGAGGCTTGGCCAGGAAACTCCGCGGGTCTTCCACTGCCAAGGGATCGGGCGTGCCGTCCTCCGCCGTTTGTTCCCCGGTCATCTTGACGTAGCCGCCGAAGAGAATCAGGGAAACGCGGAAATCGGTCTCGCCCCGCCGGAAGCCGAACAGGCGCGGCCCGAAGCCAAAAGAGAAGGCCTCAACGCGGACATCAAAATATCGCGCCGCCCAAAAGTGACCCAGTTCGTGGATCAGGATCATGATTCCAATCAGGACCAGGACCCACCAAACGTTTTGAAAGAGAACCATAGTTGCGACTATCCTACTAGCGCCCGCGCCGTCTCCCGGCTCGTGCGATCAATTTCCAGTACCTCTTCGACGGTGCGCGGCGTTCGATTGGGTACTTTTTCTAACGTCTCGCCGACCACGCGCGCAATTCCCGGGAAGGAGATCCGCCCGGCCAGAAATGCTTCGACGGCCACCTCATCGGCGGCGTTCAGGGTGCAGGTGGCCGAACCGCCCGCCGCCTGCGCCTCATAAGCGAGCCGAAGCAGGGGGAACCGGTCAAGGTCGGGCGGTTCAAACTCCCACGTGCGGGCCTTCGTCCAGTCCATCCGTGGCACCGGCGCCGTCTCCCGCAAGGGGTAGGTAAGGGCGTACTGAATCGGCATCCGCATGTCGGTCGCCGAGATCTGCGCGATCACGGAACCGTCGTTGTACTCGACCATGGCGTGAATCGAAGACTGCGGATGAACCACTACTTCGACATCGGCCGGCGCGAAATCAAAAAGCCAGCAGGCCTCAATTACCTCGAAGCCTTTATTCATCATCGTTGCCGAATCGATCGTGATCCGCTGCCCCATCTTCCAGGTTGGATGATTCAAGGCCTGCGCAACGGTCACTTTTTCAAGATCTTCTTTCGGCGTGTGGCGAAACGGACCGCCCGAAGCCGTCAAGATCAGCTTCGTGACCTCGTCGCGGCGGCCCGCGCGCAGGCATTGATGGGCGCCATTGTGCTCACTATCAACCGGAATCATCTCGGTACCGGCCTCGCGGCAGGCGTCCATCACCAACTGGCCACTGGCGACGAGGACTTCCTTATTCGCCAGACCGATCACCTTACGCTTCCGGACAGCCTCGTACGTGGCCTCCAGACCAGCCACACCAACAATGGCGGACATCACAATTTGCACTTCCGGTGCCGTAGCCGCCGCCAGACGGCCAGCCGCGCCCGACGACAACTCTGGCGCTAGAACTCCAGCCTCGTCCAGTCTGCGGGCGAGCTGGTCGCACAGTTCCGCGGTTGCGACCACGGCCACAGACGGCGAAAACTCGCGAATCTGCTCCACGAGAAGGTCGAGGTTGTTCCCGGCAACCAAGGCATAAACGGAAAACTCATCCCGTCGGCGTCGAACGACGTCCAGCGTGCTGGCACCAATGGAACCAGTTGATCCAAGTAAGGTCAGTGTCTTCATCCAATCAGACAAGCCTATGTTATCACTCGGTTTGGGGATCGTTGGAGGAAGGAAGCAGCCGGAGACAGGAAACCCCGAAGGGCGACGGGAGGGATGCTTCAGGGGTCTATATTTGAGGTTAGTCTCGCTTTGGTGGGAGTTGCCCCCCCGTCTTACTTTCAATATTAGAATATGATTTATGGAATCGCAAGTCTTTTTTTGTGAAAAATTGAAGACGACGGCCTAGGCCGTCGCCTTGCTCTTCACTTCCACGCCTGCGATTCCCTCTAAAACCTTGATAGTGCTACAGATATCCTCGTCACCGATGCCCTGGGAGATTGCCGCCTGGAACATTTGGTGCGTCAGAGCGGTGAGCGGAAGGGGCACGCCGATGTCTTTTCCGGAGTCCAGCATCAGCCCAATGTCCTTGTGCATCCACTTTACGGAAAAATTCGTCGAGAAATCCCGGCGGAAGACGTAGGGAGCCTTAAAGGAAATTAACCCACTGCGCGCCGCCGAATTGCTCAGGAT
>JBBQRA010000200.1:0-11335 GCA_038215275.1 Bryobacterales bacterium
TTCCGGCCCAAGGACCCGACGTAACCCACTTCGGCCACCAGATTCCGGGCCAGTTCCCGCTGTACGCCGAGGTTGTAGTGTTGGGCGTACGGGGTCCGCTGATCGGGCGAGAATCCAATTACCAGACAAGGGCAAGGAAAGTCGCGGGATGGATCGGACTGGGGATTCACCGGGAATCTCGAGTACGGGTTCACCCAGTCCACATTGCCATCCACTTGAATGAACTTGTTGAACGGCGCCACGTTGATGTTTTGAAAAACGGCGACACCGGGCACGGTGTCATAGAAGATACCGTATCCGCCACGGAGGCTGGTCTTGCCGTCGCCATTCAGATCGTAGGCAAACCCAAAGCGCGGGCCAAAGTTATTAGCATCGGTGCGAATCGTCGCGCGCGGTACGCCGTCGTCGCCTGCATAGAGGAGGCCCTCCGGGGCGGTCGGCCGAACAGAGCTTTTGCGCCCCGGTTGAAAACTCGCCATACGGTCCTGCTTGTCGACGTAGGGAATCGGCAGGTCATACCGAAGACCTAGATTCAGGGTCAGACGGCGGGAGACCTTGAAGTCATCCTGAAGATACAGCCCGTTCTGCCAGCCGTAGAAGTGTTTTGAGGGGTCGCCGCCACCCTGGCGGAACTGGTTCGGCCGGCCCAACAGGTAGTCGCCAATCGCGTTTCCGGAGAAGGCGCCCGTCACGGAGAAGTCGCCGTTGGAACGATTAGGAAACACGAGGAACAGCTGATTTTGGCGCGTGTCGAAACCGAAGCGGAGATTGTGCCGGCCCTTCGTCCAAGCCAGGTTGTCGTAGATCTGGTAGGTATTCCGAGCCAGATACGTGTAGCTCTGGGCCACATCTCCTAAACTGAAGAGCCCGGTGACCGCTACCCCTGGAATGCCTTTTGCGCTGGCTTCGGTCGGCGAATACCGCCAACCCAGGCTCTGCAAGTCTTCGCCACTCCAGGTGGCCGGGTTTGAGAATTGCCTGATAAAGCTAATGTTGAACTCGTTCAACAGCGCGGGACTGAAGGCGTGAGTATCTCCGATCACAGCCGAATGCCCCGAATCGAGACTGCGTGATCCGGCCGGAGAAAAGGTGCTGCCGCCAATGGGGTCCAGACGGTCCGACTGGTAGCGGCTGTAGCGAACGAACAAGAAGTTCCGGTCGCTGAACCGATGATCGCCGCGGAGCCCAAATTGATCGCTGTTAGCCGGATAGCTCACTTGACGGAGAACGCGGTTGCCGGCGACGTTGGGCAGCGGTACAAATCGATCATTCAAAGCTCGCGTGAGCGGGCTGATTCGGCTAAGCGGAATCACGGAACCGGGAAAAGGCTGGGACGTCAGCGGATCTCGTGGTGCCGCTCCGCTGCCGGCCAGTTGTCCGTTTCGCTGCGCCAGGCTGAGGGTCGGGACATTCTGCACCTGTCCCTCGCGCTCGCGTAAGCCCTCCCAATAACCAAACACGAATGTGGAGTCTTTCCGGACCGGTGCCCCCGCTGCGGCCCCATACTGGTTTCGCCGCAGTGGGGGCCGCGAGGCACTGAAGAAGTTCCGCGCATCAAAGACGTCGTTGCGAAGGAAGTTCCACAGGGAGCCGTGCAGTGCATTCGTGCCCGAACGCGTGATGACGTTTACAACGCTGCCTGCGTTGGTGCCATACTCCGCCGTAAAGTTCGATGTGATCATCTTGAATTCCTGCAGCGCGTCGGGCGGGGGTGTCACCACGTATCCGTTAAAAAACGCGTCATTATTCGATACGCCGTCGAGCAGGAAATTGTTGGACTGAGTTCGCATTCCGTTTACGGCAAAGCCGTTGCGTGACGCGGCGAGTCCCTGCATCTGAAAACGAGCCGGAACCTCGACGACGCCCGGCAGAAGTGAGCCGAGTTGCACGTAGTTTCGGCCGTTCAGCGGCAATTCGACAATCTGACGCTGGCCGATCACGCCGCCATTGGTCGCGTTCACCACGTTTACTTGAGGCGGGCTCTCCTCAATCGTTAGCGTCGTCTCTGATTGCGCCACGCTCAATTCCAGGCGTAACGACGGTGTTTCGTTCACGCTGACCGTGATGCCCGTTCGCTTCAGGGTTCGAAATGCGGCTCGCGAAACGGTCAATTCATACGTTCCCACGGGAACGAAGGAGAACAGGAACTGGCCGTCCCCTTGCGCGTTGATTTCACGCTGCCAGTTCGTTTGCTCATTTGTGAGCAAGAGCGAGGCTTGGGCAAGGGTGCCGCCGCTGCCGTCAGTCACCGTTCCCTGTAAGGCGCCAGTCCGCTGCTGAGCGGTCAAAGTCATGGCTGCAACGAGGAGCCAAAAAGAGTAGGATGCAAAACGCAACGCCCAGTTTAACGAGCTTTAGTCCACACAATCAAGCTGTGTAACCCGCGTCGGCGGCCAAATCCGCTCCCGTAATCATCCCGGCATCGCTGCTGCACAGGAAGACCACGGTACGTGCTATCTCTTCGGCAAAGGCCATCCGTTCCAGAGGAGATTTTGCCGGGTCCACACCTCCGAGTGTTTCCCAAGCCGCTTCCTCGGAGCCAGGCTTCTCCACCGCCTCCTTGAAGAAGGGCATCGTCTTCCACATCGGCGTTGCCACTCCGGCCGGTGAAACGGAGTTTACGCGGATGCCCTTCGGCTTCCCCTCGAGTGCAGCCACTCGGGTCAACATCCGTAGCGCCGCCTTGCTGGCGCAATAGGCCCCGGCGCCGGCGACCGCTTTCTTCCCGGAGGCTGAGCCAATCAATACGATCGAGCCCCCCTTTGACATCTTTTGAAGCGCCATGCGGACACCCAGGAAGGCGCCGTCCACGTTCACGGCTTGCACGCGCCGCCAATCGGAGAGCGAGGTTCCGGTCAAAGGCTCTGCGTGAGAGATTCCGGCACTCAGCACGAGAAGATCCAGCCGGGGCAGTTCCTCGGCCACGCGGTCCCAATCCGGCTCGGATGTCACGTCCAGGTGTAGTTCCACGCCCGGCGCGACGTCCGCTCCATACACTTCGAGATCCATCGAGCGCAACGCCACCACGACAGCTTGGCCAATACCCGAGGCTGCCCCCGTCACCAAGGCTACACGCCGCTCGATTGTCCGCCGCCTCCGAATCATCCGACCAATATTCTGCCCATTGCCCACCAGAAATGCAACGGCAGGCGCTGCGCCACTCTCGTCGCCGACCGATGAGCCGACGCCCCCTGTCTTCGCCCCAAAAAAAGTGCCCTAGTATTCGTACCATTCGGAATGGGCGGACCAGCCGTGGCAAGCCAAGCATTCCGTGGACTTCCACTCCTGAATGCAAGCGGGGCAGACACCGCCCGTGTCAAAAGTGTGCCAGCGATGCCCGCAGGTACACGCCCACTCATCCGACGGCTGAGGCTGCCACTGGCAGAGCGGGCAGCGGATCTTCGGACCCGTGACACCCGTGTATTGCCCTGTCTCGGTTTCCGTGATCACCGGCTTGCCCATATCTGATGGATGCTCGCCAGACGGCGCAGGTTACAGAAGTGCGAGCGGTCGCAGTGGAGCGCCGGTCGCGCCCTCCAACTTTAAGGGCGCAGCGATGAATAGAAACTCTGAAGCCCCTGCCGCCGCCAACTCTTCCAGGTTCAAAGCTTCAATCAAGTGAATGCCGCTTTCGAACAAAAGATGCACATGGACGGGCATGTCCGGCGCCGGCACTTTCTCAAATGCCACGGTGTCTGAACCCACCGCCACCGGCTTACGGTCGCTCAACCACTTTGCCCCGGCCAGCCCCGGCCCCGGCCCCTTCGGCGATCCGCCCATCGCATTGATGTACCGCCCCGCGTCCCGCCAGTATTGGGCCCAGCCGGTGCGCAACAGAACCACATCGCCAGCCCGCACCGGCACTCGGCAGCTTTCGAGCATCGAAGGGGTAATCTCCACGTTCTCGTCCAACGGACCATCCTGCGCAAAATCCAGCAATACGCCGCGTCGAACCAACGGCGCGATGGCGTCCGCCGAATGAACGCTTAACCCTCCCGAATAGCTCTGCCGCTCGCCCACGGGAAGCCCGCCATGCAACATACCGCCGCAGGAAAAATGGCCGAATCCGTCTATGTGCGTCCCCACATGCGATCCCATGGCGATCGCATCCGCTGCAGAGCTGTTGCCGGCGGGCGTCAACATGTCACCGTGCTTCTTTGTCAGGCCAAATAAATAGGGCGGATGCGAGGGATGGTGCGGCATCCCCACAAAATAAGGCTGGGCCAGGTCGAACACGCGGGCGCCAGCAACCGACTCCCACAGGCTCAATGCTTAGCCCCGGCCAACTCGGGCAGGAAGTAAAAGACCGCGCCCATGATCATGTAGACCGCGAGCAGTTGTACCCCTTCCATCCAATTACTCTCCCCATCATTGGCGATCTGCGCGGTAATTAGTACGCTCGCCGTGACGGCCAGAACTTCCGCCGGCGTAAACACAAGGTTCATCGGACGAGGCCCCACCCAGTAGCTGGCGATCACCAAAACGGGCGCCACGAACAATGCAATTTGGATGCTCGAACCCACCGCAATGCCAACCGAAAGGTCCATCCGATTCTTCATTGCCACCAGAATCGCGGTGGAATGCTCGGCCGCGTTGCCGATAATCGCGACGACAATCACGCCGACGAACACGCTGGTCATACCAAACGATTGCGCTGCAGCTTCCACCGAGCCGACCAGAATTTCTGCAATCCAGGCAATAGCCGCGGTCGCTGCGAACAACACTCCAATCGACTTTCCTTTCGACCAAGCCGCCTCGTCGCCACCATGGGAATGTCCGCCTTCGCCGCCGAACAATGCTTTATGCGTGATCAGGGCAAAGACCAGACTGAGAAGGTAAACCACCAACAGGACGATCGAAATTTCGAGACTCAGGGCTCCCTCGGCCACTGGCGTCGCCGGCGAAGCCAGATGATGGAACGCCGCCGGCATCACCAGCGAAATTGCCGCCAGCAGCAGCATCGTCGCCTGATTGTTCGCCGCCGTCCGGTTGAATTTCTGGGTCTTGAACTTAGCACCGCCGGCAACCATTGACAGACCGAGCACCAGCAGCACATTCCCGATGATGGATCCCGTCAACGACGCCTTTACCACGTCATGCAAGCCCTTCTGCAGGGCGACCATCGCGATAATCAATTCGGCCGCGTTGCCGAACGTCGCATTGAGCAACGCGCCGATACCCTCGCCGGTATGCGTAGCCAGGTTCTCGGTAGCCTTCCCCATCCATCCCGCCAACGGCAGAATCGATAGACAGGCAGTGACAAAAATCAGCGTGGAACTCTCGGGCGAGGCGAATCGCAGATACACTGCAACGGGCACAAACACCAGGAGCCAGTTCAAAGAGGGCTTCAGGATGGAACTCATTGAATTTTGATGGCGGGCAGCGGCACAGATTTCACCGGCTCAAATAGACCGAAACTGAACATCTGTTCGATGATGCCACAGGTGCCCGGAGGTTTTCGAATCGACCACCACAGGACACCGCAGCAATAGAGGTTGACCCGTTCGGCCTAATCGAATCGGAGCCGGCAGATCAACAATTCCCGTTCATAGATCATCTCGGGAGGCAGATGGTCGTGCAACTGAATAAACAGTTCTTCGTGCCCAATCACCTCCGAGATCCAATCCGAGCCCTTGAAACTCTGTAACTGCTCAAAGGTTTCTTTCGGGAACGGCAGCCCCGACCAGTCGATGTCCTCGTACCGCGGCATCCAGCCGATCGGCGTCTCCCGAGCCAAGGCCCGCACGCGGCTCCGATCAACGATCCATTTCAGAATCCGCATGTTCTCGCTGAAGCCCGGCCACAAGAATTTGCCTTGCTCGTCCTTGCGGAACCAGTTCACATGGAAAATGCGAGGCGTTTCAGTCAGCGTCCGCTGCATCTTCAGCCAGTGCCGGAAGTAGTCGCCCATGTGGTACCCGCAAAACGGCAGCATCGCCATTGGATCCCGCCGCACCTTCCCGAGCACTCCTCCCGCCGCGGCCGTCGTCTCCGATCCCATCGTCGCGCCCATGTAGACGCCGGAGCTCCAGTTGAACGCTTGGTATACCAGCGGGATCGTCGCGGCCCGCCGGCCCCCGAAGATGATCGCGCTCAGCGGCACGCCGTTGGGGTCCTCCCAAGCCGGATCAATCGTCGGGCATTGCGACGCGGGCGCGGTAAACCGGGCATTGGGATGCGCCGCCTTCGTGCCGGACGCCGGGGTCCACTCGTTCCCCTGCCAGTCGATGCACCGCTCGGGCGGGGTTTCAGTCATCCCTTCCCACCACACCCCCCCGTCAGGCGTCAGCGCCACGTTCGTAAAAATCGTATTTGAACGCAGCGTCGCCATCGCATTCGGGTTCGTATGGTCGCCAGTGCCCGGGGCCACGCCAAAGAAACCGGCTTCCGGATTGATCGCCCGCAGCTTCCCTTTCTCGTCCGGCTTGATCCAGGCGATATCGTCGCCTACCGTCCAAACCTTCCAACCCGGGAATGAGGCCGGCGGAATCAGCATCGCCAGGTTCGTCTTGCCGCACGCGCTCGGGAACGCGGCTGCCAAATAGGTCTTTTCGCCTTGCGGATTCTCGACGCCGAGAATCAACATGTGCTCGGCCATCCAGCCTTCGTCGCGAGCCATGTTCGATGCGATCCGCAGCGCGAAGCACTTTTTGCCGAGCAGGGCGTTGCCGCCGTAGCCCGATCCGTAGGACCAGATTTCCCGGCTTTCTGGAAAATGCACAATGTACTTCTCGCTGTTGCAGGGCCAGGAGACATCCTTCTGCCCCGGCGCGAGCGGGGCGCCCACGCTGTGCAGGCACGGCACGACCCGCTTCACGTTCTTGTCAATCAGCTTGAACACCGGCAGGCCGATCCGAGCCATGATTCGCGTATTCACCACGACGTACGGCGAATCGGTCAACTGCACTCCGATCTGCGACATCGGCGACCCTATGGGACCCATGCTGAAAGGCAGCACGTACATCGTCCGCCCCTGCATGCATCCATTGAAGAGCGCTTTCAACTTCTTGCGCATCTTGAACGGGTCTTCCCAATTGTTCATGGGGCCGGCGTTGTCTTTCGATAACGAGCAGATGAACGTCCGGTCCTCCACGCGCGCCACGTCGCTGGCGTTCGAACGCGCATAGTAGCAGCCGGGCCATTGCTCCTGATTCAGGCGGATGAAGGTTCCGGCGTCCACCATCTGCTGGCAAAGCGCGGCGTGCTCCTCCTCGGAGCCATCCACCCAATGGATGGCCGCCGGTTTCGTCAAGTGGGCCATTTTCTCCACCCATTTCAGGAGGTGCTGATTCTCGCTCAGCGGACGGGCAGGGTCACGATGTGTCATCAACATGATCTAAAAGGATCGCTTTACGAAAAAAGAATCTCCCGATTATCTCGCAGCCGCCTTCTTCTTGGGAGCCGCCCGCTTCGCCTTCCCGGGCACGATCGGCGGGCTCCCCGCGCCCCACTTGCCCAAGCGATATAGGCGAATGTATCCGGAGGTGACGTTGGCGATTTCCACCTCCAGCTCGCCGCCGGATCCACAGCGATACGTCTCCGCTATCGCCTGTTCCAGGTAGACATGGGCCACCGGCACCCGCTGCAGGTCCTCGACCTCTTGGAGCGCTGGGTCGACAGGAAACCGAATTTCGTCCCACACGGTGATACTCCCTTCCGGCTGCCCCCAATCATCGATATGGGAACACTCGAGATACCGTAAGTGGCCAATATTATGCACGGCCGTGTAGGTCCGTTTCTGCTCCAGCGGCGGCTCACCCGCGTTCGGTAGTTCCGTGCCTTTGGCAAACAGCGGGTCAAACCGCATCAAGCGTCCACCGTCAGCTTCCCGCCAAACACCGAAATACCGGGTAAATCGGTCACGCAGCTGGTATCCCGACGATTTGTCCGCCTGGATGGCCAGTCCAATCGCGGTGGCTGCCCGGGTGTACGGACTGCGCTTTACCTTCCGGCCATAGGTTTCGCGCAGCAATCGCGCCACCAGCGGCAATTCGCTGCCCCCGCCCGTGACATAGATCGCCTCCAAGCTCTGCGTGCGCGAGGTCAGATCGGTTACCGCGTGGACGGTCTCTTCCACCAGCGCCTCGCAGCGGTCGTAGAAATCGCTCACTGGAATCGTCACCGGCGACATCCCGGCCCGTACCACGTCGAGATCTACCACCACCTTCCGCGAATTCGGGTTTAACCCCTCCTTCCGCATCCGGCACTCCTCATAGAGCCGGAAGATCTCCCTTTGGGTCAGGTTGTCCTGCTCCGGTAGCGCAAGCTCGGCTAATAAGCCGTCGAAGTCATCGCCACCCAGCGTCGGAATGCCTTCGCTGGCAACTACGGCATGGGACCGCTCGTCCAATTCCACCAGCGAGGCGTCAAAGGTCCCGCCGCCCAAGTCATACACAAGAATATGCTCTTTGGTGTTAGTCGTCTCCCGATGACTATGCCCGTATTCAATTGACGCCGCTGACGGCTCGTTCAACAAGCCAATCACGGAGAACCCGGCTGACCCGAAGGCGTCCACCGTCAAAAAACGCTGATTCGAATTGGCACTCGCCGGTACGCCCAGCATCACTTCGAGCGCATCGTCGGCCCTCAGCTTCAAGTTCGAGGCCCCTATTAGAGCCTCCTTTAACTCGGCTGCCAATTCGGCCAACAGCGTGGACAAGGGCGTTTCCAGGCCCCCGATCTCCACCGGGGTCTGCGGCCCGGCGTCATTCAGAAATCGCTTCAAGGAACGGACTACAGTCGCCGCCGGGTCTTCCTGCAAACTCCAGGCCTGCCATCCATAAAGTCTCCGGCCATCCTTGACGGCCACCAGTGGCGGGAACCAATCGTGGGCTCCCCCGTCGGGGCCTTCAAACGTCACGACCGGGTAGTTGCCGCGGTCACATGCAGCCACCACAATGCGGGTGGTGCCAAAATCAATGCCCAGCCTCATCCGAACAGGATACCCCATTCCCCTAACCGATCCGTCCGTCGACTGCGGTACAATTCGGCAACACCGTACCTTCAACTCTTACGATGGATTTAGATCAGCTTCATACGTTCCTGGAGATTGTCCGGCTCAAGAGCTTCTCGAAAGCAGCGCTGACCTGTTTTCGCACGCAGCCGGCCATCAGTGCGCAAGTGCGCCAACTCGAACAGGAACTCAACACCACTCTCTTTGAGCGGCTCGGCACTCGCATCTCCCTCACAATTGCCGGGAAGATCTTCGCCGAATATTCCGAGCAGATCCTCGACCTCCGGCGCCAGGCTCAGGACGCCATTAACGAACTTGAAAAGGTGCCCCGCGGCGAACTGATCATTGCTGCGAACGAAGCCACTTGTCTATACGTCCTTCCCGACGTCTTCAGCGATTTCAAGAAGCTGTTTCCCAATGTCCAACTGCACGTCGACCGCTCTTACGGATCCCGCGTCGTCGAAGCCGTGCTGGACAATCTGGCCGATTTCGGCATCTGCCAACTCCCCATTCAGGAGAAGAAATTGCAGGTCGTTCTCATCCATACCGACGAGATCAAGCTGATCTGCTCCCCGACGCATCCTCTGGCGAAGGCCAAACTCATTGCGCCCGAGGATCTGCTGGGCCATCCGCTGCTCCTGCCGAAGGCTGGCACCACGCGCAGCCGTCTGAACCTCTGGATGGAGAATGTGGAGGACAACACCCAGATCTCGATGGAGCTCGATTCCACCGAAATGATGAAACGGTTTGTCATGGCCGGACTCGGAATTTCCTTCTTGTCCACCTCCAGTTGTGCCGAAGAGGTAGCTGAAGGAAAACTCATCGCCATTGGTTTAACTCCGGAGCCCATGCTCCGCCGGCTGGGGCTGATTTATCGGAAAGATAAGGCACTCTCGAAGGCTGCGCTGGGCCTGATTCAGGTTATCCTGGATCAAGCCGCCACTACCGCCGGTACTGCCACTACGGGCTGACATCCCTTCTTCCATCATGGGCCGAACGACCATTAAGACCTCTACGATCCTGGTCTCCGACAACAAGGGACTGCGTGTTTACCCTTCGCGGGCGGAGATGCCTCCGCAGGTACGCGAACGGCTGGAAAAATCACTAAGCGGCGGCATGGCCGCCACGGTCCTGATCGCCGATCCTCGCGGCCGCGACGAAATTCTGAAGACGCTCCGCGGCGAAGCCTCGGCTTTGAACGATGGCGTTCCGGGCTTAGTCCGCCGCGGTGCGCCTGAATCGGAGACTCCGCTCGCAGCGGGCCCGGTCTGGCTGCAATCCCGCGCTGTTCGCCTGTTGCTCGCCTTCGGCATTCCGCTGCTGTTTGGCGCTGGGTTTTGGGCGCTGCTGCTATTTCATAAATAGCTCTTATTGCGGTCTGAACGGTCGATAAGCCCACTGACAGTTGGAGTCTGTCGGTGCAATGTTTCTTTCCTTGAAGAAGAGCCTCGACCCGCACCAAGGCAACCGGCAGACGGAAGCTTTTCTGCGGACTATTCACATGCTGCTGGGGGCGCTTCGGGTCCATATGGTGGAAGCCGACGCCGATTCCCGGGATCGCTTCAAGACCGAAATTCACGGCTATTCCGAAAGCCTCACGATCGACTCCGCGCCCGACGATATTCTAGTCACCGCCGGATCCCTGGCGCAAGTCATTGAGGACTACTCCTCCGACGCGCGCAAGCGAATTAAAGCGCAGCAGCACGATTGGAAGCAGATGGTTTCTTTGCTGGCTGAAACCATCGCGGTGGCGTCACTTTCCGGCCAGGCCGCCGCACAGGATCTGAAGGCGCTTACGACAAAGCTCGAACAGGCCACGCCTTCCTCCGATCTCTCCGCTCTCCGGGAACAGCTCCACGATTGCCTCGTCGCTCTCCGCCATGAGAACGAATCGGAGGCCCATGCGGTCGCCGCGGCCCCCGTTCCGTCCCATCCCGTCAAGCTCGAATCGGTCACCAATGCGCTCGAACTGCTTCCGCGGCTCTCCGTCGAAGGCGCCCTCGAAGAGGCTCGTCAAGCACCCGGGGCCTTCATTGCCATTCTTCCTATCGACCGATTCGCCGTCTTCCAAGCCCGATTCGGCCCTGAAATCGCTGAAGATATTTTTCAGTTCTTCCTGATGCAGTTGCGCGGACGGCTCCTGCCGACCGATCAGATCTTCTTTTGGAGCGATGGGGTAATCCTGGCTATCGTGCAACGGCCCTTCAATCTCGACTCCGTCCGCGCGGAATTCGCTCGCTTCGCCACCCACAAATTGGAGCACACAGTCTCCCTCGGCGGGGGCCGTTCCATCCTCCTCGGCATTACCAGCAACCTCGCCGTCTTCGGCGCCGATGAAGGCCGCAGCACCCTGCAACTCATCCGGAAAATTGACACCTTCCT
>JBBQRA010000201.1:0-11317 GCA_038215275.1 Bryobacterales bacterium
GTTGCTGCGCAAGGAAATGGAAGACCGGCTGGCCTGCAAGAAGTGGCCGTTGGAATGGGGCGACATCATCCGGGATCTGGACAATTTGGTCGAGATGGAGGTCGCCATCAACGGCAAAGGTTATGTTTTTCGCGGGCAGACGCCCGGAGTGGCAGGTAAGGTCTTTCAGGCATGTGGTGTCGCGCTTCCACCTACCCTGCGCTCCTGTTCAATTTAGCTCCTGTCACGCCCAGAAGAAAGCAGAGGCGTGTCACTACACTTTTATTGAGGCCGTAAACCATTGATAATAAATAACTCTGCCAGATTTGGTGTTAAAGATGAGCTTGAAGCAGTTGGCCGATTTCGCGGGCCGCCAAGCATCCGGCAGCGTGGTTGTCCGTCGCGACGAAGGTGACGTAGTCCTCGAAGTTGACGGCAGAGTCAAAGACGCTCACCGGAATGCCTGCCGCCACGGCGCGTTCGAGCGGCGCGACGAGGGCCCGTTCATCCGTCGCCGAGATGGCGATCGCGTCCACCTGTTGGGCAATGAAGGCATCGACGATCTGAATCTGGCGCGAATGCTCGGTCTCCTCGTTGGGTCCGTTCCACAAGACCTTGACTCCGAACTCCTTGGCGGCGCGGTCGACACCGGCATGGATGGAGACAAAGAAGAGGTGCGCGGTGGCCTTAGGGATCACGGCGATCCGCGGTAGGGACGGACGTCCGCAGGAGGCCAACAGACAACCGGCTAAGACCTGGCGACGGGGCAGCAGCACCTGGATAGCATACGCCTAAACGGTGCGTTGGAAATCGACCTCGTCCTTCCAGGCTTCAAGCGTGTTGTAGACGATGGGGCAATACGTCGCACGGTCCGGCATCTCCCACATTCGCCAAACCAGCGAACCTGGGCCGCTGGAGAGATGGGGAAAGTGGCGGCAAGCGGTGGGACGGTGGCGATAAATGAGGCATTCGTTGCCATTCAAGAAGACGCAACTGCCGTCTTCGTGGCGTTTCAGGATCATGCCCTCCTCTTCGGATCCCTCGACGCAATCGCGAAGGAAATCTTTGAGACGCATCCCGGCACCCTTAGCGACGGCCTCCACCTCCCTTTCCTGCAGGCGCACGGTGGCGTTGCGGCAGCAGTTGGCGCAGGCCAAACAGTCTGTTTTCTTCTCGATCACGTCGGCCATGTTCTTCAATTTACGTTCGACGAAGACGTGGCGTTTGAGGTGCATGCGCAAGCGCAGGTTCTCATCGCGTTTTTGTTCGCCGAGGCGTTTAATCTGGACGAGGTCGGTAACGAGAGGGCGTTCGCTCATACCTCTATAATGAAGTATTCCTGACTGCCTATGAGTTTGCTCATTGAAAGCCATCTTCCCGGAGTAAATCTCCTCCGTCGCGGTAAAGTGCGTGACGTCTACCAAGTGACCCCCACGGAACTGCTGATGGTTGCCACCGACCGCGTCTCGGCGTTCGACGTGATTCTGGGCAGCGGCATTCCCGACAAGGGCCGTATACTGACCCAGATCTCGCTGTTCTGGTTCGATTTCCTGAAGGATGTCGTGCCGAACCACGTCATCAGCACCAACGTCGACGAGTTTCCTGAATCGCTGCAACCGTTCCGGGATCAACTCGAGGGCCGGTCGATGTTCATCCATCTGGCGAAGATGGTGGACGTGGAGTGCGTAGCGCGGGGCTACCTATCGGGATCAGGCTGGAAGGAGTATCAGCAACTCGGGACCATCTGCGGTTTGCCGCTGCCTCCCGGATTGCGCGAGGGAGACCGGCTGCCGGCTCCGATCTTCACCCCGGCAACGAAAGCGCAGACGGGCCACGATGAGAACATCCCGTTCGAACACGTGGTGGAGAGTGTCGGCCTGAAATTAGCGACGCAGCTTCGCGATCTGACTCTGAAGATCTACGACCGTGCGGCGGCATACGCCGAGACGCGCGGGATCATCCTGGCCGATACAAAGTTCGAGTTCGGTTTCGTGGATGGGCGGTTGGTGGTGGCTGACGAAGTGCTGACGCCGGACAGCTCCCGCTTCTGGCCGCGGGCAACTTACAAGCCGGGCGGGCCGCAGCCTTCCTATGACAAACAATACGTGCGGGACTATCTCGAAACGCTCGATTGGAACAAGCAGGCGCCCGGTCCGGAACTACCCGAGGAGGTGGTGGCCAAGACCCGGGAGAAGTATATGGAAGCCTATCGGGTGCTGACCGGCAAGAAGCTGTGAACCTGCTGGACCTCGTTTTTGGCTTGATCCTGCTCGTTTCCGTGTACTCGGGACTGGTGAAGGGATTCGCGCGCATCGGCATTGGCATGGTGACGATGATCCTGGCATTCCTGCTGGCCGCACTCTACTATCCGGAAGCGGGCCGGCCGCTGCAGGAGTATACGAGTTCCGTGGGCGTTGCCCATTTTCTTGGCTTTACCGGAATTTTCGCCGGGGTCATGATTATTGGAGCGTTGATTGGGCACGCGGCGACGCGCTTTTTCAAGATGGTGGGGCTATCCTGGCTGAACCGCGGATTGGGCGGAGCGGTAGGACTCGTGCGCGGGATGCTGATGTCGATTATCGTGTTGATGGCGGCCAACGCCTTTCTGCCGGGGGAGCCACCGTCGCTGGTGGTGCAGTCGCGGCTGGCTCCCTACCTGCTCGATTCGTCGCGGGTCTTGTCGAACGTGATGCCGACGGACTTCAAACAAGAGTTTCTGAAGAATTACGAAAAGGCGAAAAAGGCGTGGTTCAATCCGCTGCGCGACCAGATTCGCCGTTTGGAATAGGCCTTTATGCATCTGCTGATTTTTGATTTGGACGGGACGCTGGTTGATTCAAAGCAAGACCTGATCGATTCGGTGAACGCAACTCGGGGCTACATGAACTTGTCGCCGCTGCCGGGGGAGTTGGTGGCGAAGTATGTGGGCCGTGGCGCGCAGGCGCTGGTCCGCAGTGCCCTGGGGGATACGGCGCCGGACGCGGACGTCGAGCGGGCGCACACGTTCTTCATCAAGTACTACGGCGAGCACATGCTGGATAAGACGGTGCTTTACGACGGGGTGCGGGAGGCCCTCGACCGGCTGCGGACCAAGGGGCATACGCTCGCCGTTTTGACGAACAAGCCCGTGAAGTTTTCCGAGCGGATGATGGCGCGGTTGGGTCTGGCCCAGCATTTCGTGCGAGTCTATGGCGGGAACAGTTTTGAGCCAAAGAAGAAGCCGGATCCGGTGGGAATTCTCACGCTGCTGGGCGAGACCGGAATCAGCAAGGCGAAGACGATCATGGTCGGCGATTCTTCAGTGGATATTCGAACCGCGCGCAACGCCGGCGTGCAGGCTTGCGGCTGCGCGTGGGGTTTTCAACCGGAGACGTTCGCGGCCGAGCCGCCGGATTTCCTGATCGACCACATGAGCCAGCTGGTCGAGAGGATAGAATCGTAGACTGTGTTTCTTTTGATTCTGGCCGCGACCATTTTCACTGTAGTCGACGTTGAGAAGGTGCCCGTTGACGGGGATCCGCAAGTGGCGGTGCTGCGGCTGGAGGCTCCGGCGCAGCCGCGGGCCTTGGCGTGCGACGTGTTGGTGGCTGGTGCGGGGATGGGCGGCGTTGCCGCAGCGATGCGGGCGGCTGACCGGGGACGAACTGTCTGCCTGACGGAAGAGTCCTCGTGGGTCGGCGGACAGGCCACGGCGGGGGGCGTTTCGGCGCTCGACGAACACAAGTTTATTGAAATTACCGGCGCACCGTTGACGTACCTGCAGTTCCGGCAGAAGATCCGCGGAGCTTACGGCGGTGCGGCCAATCCGGGCGGTTGCTACGTGTCCTCATTGTGTTTTGAGCCGCGGGTAGCCGTCAAGATTCTCGAAGAGATGTTGGAGGCGCGGCCAAACATCAATCTGCTGCGGCGGACGAAGGTGGTGGGACTCACGCGTGAAGGGAACCGGATTACGGCGGCTACTGCCGTGAATCTGGATACGCGAGAGTTCGTCAGCATCACCCCGGGCTGGGTGCTCGATGCGACCGAATTGGGTGACCTGCTGCCCTTAGCTAAAGTGCCATACGTGGTGGGTTCCGAGGCGCGGAGCGAGACCGGCGAACCGCACGCGGCGGAAAAGCCGAATCCGGCCTGCGTCCAGAGCTTCACCTATCCGTTCGTGATCGAGTCGCGGCCGGGCGAGAACCACGCGCGGCCAAAGCTGCCGGAGCACGACGCGATTGTGAAGCGGCAGAACTTCAGCCTGAGGATGAACTATCCGGCCGAATATGGATGGCGCGGCGAAGTGCTCTATAGCATGTACGGCGACGACGCGCCGGTGCCCAACAACATGTCGCCCAAGCCGTTTTTCTCCTGGCGCCGGGTGAAAAGTCCGAACGTGGCGCTGATGAACTGGCCGCGGCAGGACTACCACGAGGAGTCGATTCTCGATCGGACTCCAGCCGACCAGGCTCGCATTCTCCAGCAGGCCAAGCGGACTTCCTACGCGTTTCTGGCCTGGTTGCACCATGACCTGGGTCATCCAGAAATGAAACTCCTGCCAGAACAGATGGGCACGGCCGATGGGCTTTCGATGTACCCGTATATTCGCGAGAGCCGCCGGATTGTGGCGCGCGAAACGGTACGGGAGCAAGACATCGTTGCCGAGTATCAGACCGGTTTGCGGGCTCGCCACTTCCCTGCCTCGGCCGGAACAGGATTCTACATGGTGGACATTCATCCTTGCGGCGCCAACGAGAAGGGCCGGATGATGATGCCGCGCCCGTTTCAGATTCCGGTCGGCTCATTGCTGCCAAAGGATCCGATTGAGAATTTCCTGCCCGCGGGCAAGAACATCGGCGTGACCCACTTGACGAACGGCGCCTATAGGCTGCATCCGATTGAATGGAACGTCGGCGAGGCGGCCGCGATACTGGCGACGTTGACCCCGGGCCAGACCCTCGACCGCGAACTCACGCGGGCGGGGATTCCGGTTTTCTGGTTTGACGATCTCGCTCCGTCCCATCCGCGCTTCGCCGCCATCCAGTTGACCGCGCAGCGGGGGCTCTACCCCGTGAGCCCGCATGATCTGCACGCCTCGCCCGACGCGCCGGTGTCCCGGGGCGAAGCGGCGCAAATTCTGGCGGCTCTGTTCGCCATTCCGGCGGAACGTCAGGCCGCCATCACGATGGCGGTGGAGCAGGGCTGGATGGCCGTCGACCACCGCAACTGGTTCCATGCCGACCTGCCCATGCTTTGGACAGACTGGCGATTGAAACAATTCCCCCGGCAGTTTCCTGCCCTACCCGCGAAGAGCGGCCCCGTAACCCGTGGGGAGCTAGCGCAGTACCTTGCAAATGCAATACAGTAACGCAAATGGCCTCGCCTGTAATGTCTAAACCCATACTCAAAGATCCCTACGCTTATCACGATGAGGATGTCGCCGAGCCCCCGCGGACATTCTGGCAGATTCTGAAGCGAATCGGCCCCGGCATGATTCTGGCCGCATCCATTGTCGGTTCCGGTGAACTGATTGCAACCACGTCGCTCGGAGCCGAAGTCGGCTATGTGGCCCTATGGATCATCATCATCAGTTGCGTGCTGAAACCGGCGATTCAATCGGAGATGGGCCGATTCACGATCGCGACGGGCAAGACCGGGCTGGGTTCGTTCAACTTGGTTCCCGGGCCGCGACTGGGCGTGAGCTGGGTGGTTTGGATGTGGGCGTTCATGGTGCTGGTCACTATGTTCCAGATTGGGGCCATGTTCGCAGGCGTGGCGCAGGTTCTGAATACGCTGGTGCCGGGCGTGACGATCTCGGCGTGGGTGATCGGGCTGCTTGGCCTGTCGCTGTGGCTTCTGCTGGGGGGCGGCTACGAGCGGGTGGAGCATCTGGCGACCTTCAAAGTGGGACTGTTTACGATGATCACGCTGCTCTGCGCGATGGTGCTGGTCAGCAAGCCAGAGTACTTTTCCGTGCAATCGCTGATGGAAGGCTTGAGTTTCAAGCTACCGGGCGAAGGGTTGGCAACGGCCGTGGCCGTTTTCGGCATTACGGGGGTGGGTGCGGCGGAGCTGTTCATGTACCCGTACTGGTGCGTGGAGAAGGGCTACGCGCGGTATACCGGCGTGCGCGACGATTCACCGGTTTGGAAGAGCCGGGCCCTCGGTTGGGTGAAGGTGATGAACACGGACATTTTGGCGTCGATGATCGTCTATACGATTGCAACGCTGGCGTTCTATCTTTTGGGCGCCGGTGTGCTGCACAGCCAAGGCTTGGTTCCGGCGGGCAATGAAATGATCGCCGTGCTCTCGAAGATGTATACGGAAACCCTGGGTTCCTGGGCGCTCTGGGTGTTCTACGTCGGTGCCTGCGCGACCCTTTACGGTACGATTTTTGCGGCCACGGCCGCCAACAGCAGAGTGTATTCGGATATGGCGTGTCTGCTGGGCGCTTTCGACCGGGGCGACTACGCCGCGCGAGTCAAATGGCGTAACCGTTTTGTTTGCATTCTGTTATTAATTCCCGTGGGGCTCTACTTCTTGAAGGTGGACCCGAGCCGCATGGTCAAAATCGGCGGGGTGGCGCAGGCGATGATGCTGCCGGTGATCGCCATCTCGGTGCTTTACCTTCGCTACAAACATATGCCTCCCGAGGTAAAGACCGGCACGCCGTTTACGATCACCCTGTGGACAGCCTGCGCCTTCACGATCTTTATGATGGGGTACTATACAATTCGGCTGGTTTGGGGGTAATATACTGGTAGACAAGCGTGGGGCATCCCCCCACACTTCGTACATTGGTCGGCGGTGACCGTTCCCGAAACGGCCCGGTTCCTGCCCCCATCCGGTGAGTATCTTCCTCCGAGTACTCACCGGCTTCTCGTTTTCAGGCGGGCCGTGTGAGGGCGAACAGCCAACGGCCCGGGATCCATGGGGCCAACAGGGACCCGACCCCAGCCGCGACGGCGCCGCGAAACAGGCTGGCGACAAACAGTGGACGACCCAGGCGACGCATTACCTCTCGACGGTAGACGCCAGGCGGCTGCCTCATAGCTGCGGCGGTACCGGCCATGCGCCCGGTTTCGATGGCGTTGAGCATGCCGGCGCCGGTGAACGGGTCAATAAATGAGAACGCATCTCCAGCCGCATAAACAGAGTCCGGCTGCGTTCGACGGCCATACACGAGGGGCCCGGTGGAGAGCCAATTTATGGTGCGGGTCAGCGGCCGGGTGCGCTCGCGTAACGCGGGAGAAAGTTCGAGCAGCGCCTCATACGAGAAGTCCAGGCGGCGAAGGAGGGATTCCGGAGCAAGTCCGCACACGTTTGTGACACCGCCTTCCACCGGGTTCACGCCGACGTAAAATCGGTCTCCGAAATAGAGCTCAACGGCATCGCCGGGCGGACCGGAGAAATGGGTTTTGAAACCGAAGATTCGATCGCCCTTCGCGTTGCCAGACTGCCGGCCTGTGGCGAGAACACAGCCGGGTGAAGGCGCTTGGCGCTCTGGAAGAAACTCGGCTCCCTGGGAGACGGCGGTTCCGCGGAGCACTTGGTCGAGCCGCAGCCGGCTCAGTCCGATTGCAGGTTCGGGCAAGCGGTCCGCGCAAACGCGACGGCCGAAGTGGACCTGCATGGAGTACATGAGCGCCGGACGAAACGCATCCAATTGTGCCCATACTCCCAGTTGGTCCAGCGACTCCCGGACCTCGGGACTAAGAAACTCACCGCAGACCCGGTGGCGAGCCTCGCGTGTAGGATCGTAGATGGTCGCACCCCGCTGGTGCTGCAGCGCCGCGAGCGCCGCCGCACAACCGGCCAAGCCCCCGCCGAGAATTGTGACGCTATTTGAGTCCGCCATCCGCCAGTTTGATGCCGATCTTCGGGTCACGGCTCAATAACTGCTGCAAGCCTCGTTCTGCGCGGTCCAGGGCCGGGAACTCTTCTAGGGCGATGCGGTAGGCCTTCTCGGCTTCCTTGCGTTTTCCGGCTTTCGCGGCGGCGTCGCCCCAAGCCGCGGCAACGGGTCGCGGATAGTAGGGCGGCTCATTGTAACGGAGCGAACGTTCGGCCATCGAAACTTCAGAAAGAATCTTGAGTCCGCGAGAGATCTTGCCGGAGGCGAGAGTCACCTGTCCGTGCAACTCCTGTTCAGCGACGCCTAGCTCTCTCGGGTACTTGGCTTTATTCTGTACCTCGAAATCGAGGAGCGCAGCGCGCATCCCGCTGGCTTCGACACGGGCTTTTGCGACATCGCCTTTGGCGACATAGGCAAGGCCGCGGGCCCAGTGGCTCCAAGCCTGTTCGCGGGGCTTGGCAATTACCGGTAAGGTGGCCGGGTCGAGCAATGCATCCCAGCGTTCGCCCCAAACGAGGCTCCGCATCAGCGCGAACCAGCCTTGACGGTAAGCCGTACGGGAGTTGTCGAGCTGCTTGGCTTCGGCCTCCGATTCCTTAAAACTAAGGAGTTCGCGGGCGGACGCAAGCGCGTCGTCGTAGTGCCCAGCAGCGGCCTGGACGACACTTAAATAGTGGATATTATGGCCGTGATGGAGATTCCCGTAGCCGGAATCGGCCTTCATGTAGGCGCGTTCCAGGTTACCTGCCGCGACGAAACTGGCCGAGGCTTCCTTCAGCTTCCCGGTCTGGGAGTAGATGTGACCGGGCATGTGCAAGGCGTGCGGGATTTCCGGCACCAGAGCGGCATATTGTTCGCAGCTTGCCCAGGCATCTTTGGCGAACGAAGAGCCCTCCCAGCCGTGAATGACATAGTGATGAACACCGGGATGATTGGGCGCTCTGCCGGCGAGTTCTTTCAAAATCCGCACCGCTTCCATGGAGCCGGGGCGTGGCTGCCGGTTGGGGGTCAAGAATCCGTCCATCAAATGCAGCGCCAAATACGTTGGGGCCTCAATCTCGTCCGGATACTTCGTGATCACTTCGCGCAAGCCTGCGATGTAGGCAGCGTCAGCTTGCGCATCGTTCAGCGGAAATTGACGACGGGCGACAATTGCATTGATGTAGGCTCGCTCCCGCTCCGATCCGTTCTTGGCTAGCGCTTTTGCTTTTTGGGCTGCATCCAGCGCGCGCTGCAACGGTGGCGTCATGCCTTTCGGAGCGGCATTTTTGTCACGAATCAGTTGAAAATGGGGGCGGTAGTCGCCCGCGGCCACCATCGCCACTCCCCACCAAGGCATCGGTGCTTCCGGGTCGAGCGCGACCGCCTGCAGGAAGCTGCGCTCGGCTTCGCGCGCCCAAAAAGAATGCATTTGCGCCACGCCTTGATCGAAGAATTTTTGGGCTTGCGGGTTGCGTGTCGTGATAGGAAAAGGCGACAAGCCCTGCCCGGTCATTAGTTTGGCAGGAAGGGCCGGAGCGCCGTTAGACGGAACGACGCAATGACTAGGGGCGGAGGTCTGCGCTTGCAGACCGAGAGCTATAGAAAAAACGGCAACGAATGGGGCGCGCATATCAACCATAGTACGCCCCCTTGCTGCAAATGAAACACGCTTCCAGCTAAGAATTTTGCTGCTGCTGAGCGAGATAAGTCTCGCGGAGGCTGAATTCGAAGTGTTGGAGAACGTCGATCAAACCAGAAACGTCGGCAGGCTGCCAACCGCAGGCGTGGAGCAGCAAATTGCCTTGGGCGCGCCAAACTGACTTTCGGAACTGCCACTCCAATCGAACCAGCGCCTCAACATGGTCCGACTGATCTTCGCTGGCGTTCAGGATTGCCTGCTTGGCCCCAAGGCTTAGTCGACTGAAGTCGGCCTGCAAGTCGTGCAGATACAGGCGGAAGAGCTGGCGACGCTCAGCTCGATACTGGCGAATGGAATCTTTGGCGCCCAAGTTCTGGCGTTGGAGAAAAGCTTCGTCTGTTCCGCTCAACAAACGGCGCATCGGCAAATACCGAAATGCGGAAAAGCTCTCAAACCATTCGGGATCAAACCCGTCCGTAGTGCGCCCACTCTGTTCTGACCGGGCATATAACCGATACAGCAACGCTGCGAAAACAATACTCCCAACGACACCAATAACGACCGGGAAAAATGTCATAGACGAATCCACCTTAAGCCTCGGTTGGCGATCTGATAGACGAACGACCTCGACCGATCAGCTTTCGCCGAGAGTTGGAACACTCCCGCTCAGGCACTTTCTAGCAAGTGTAAAGCCAACTGCCAGGGAAAGCAACGGGCGTTTTACGGAATATCTCAGGAATATTCCGGACTATTTTACGACCCGCAAAAGCGCCCGGTTTAGTGCCTCCAACTGGGCAAAAATCCAACTGCTTTCCTCGGGACTGGCCGGGCCTTGCGACTTTGCCGCTTCGCCAGCCGGCCGCAGGAAGACGGCCCAAGCCACTAGACAAAGAGCGCCCATTGCCATAATGCCGTGATTGACTTGGTCGGTAACAGCTTTTCCCGTCAGGTTACGGTAGAGATGCGCTATCGTCATCGAGAGAAAAAAGAAGAACGCCAACGTTGTGTGCAAAATCGTATTCCGGGAGGTCGGCACGGGAAACCAATTTAAAATGGCGGTGAGCAGGAGCAGGAACAGGGTTAAGCCCCCAGTAACAACTCGATGGGCTGCGGTCAGGTAGAGAATGGGAATGGCGCCGATGTGATTGGCGGAATGAAGATCGGGCTGGACAGTGGACATGGAAAGAACGATAGAACCGATCAATCCGTAAACGAGAACCTGCTGACCGACTCGTGCGATTCCACGGAATCTCGATAGAGATTTTGCGTGAATCTCCCGAACCATGACCACATAGAAGAACCAGAGTATTGGCTGGAGGACCAGATAGAAGCGGACTTGCTCGTTGGAGTTGAAAAGTAAGCCTGCCATCGTTAAGGTGAGTCCGCAAACGAATTCCGCCAGGAGATACGCCACAAATCCAAGGTAGGCGGAGGCAAGTCCGCGGTTCCAGAGCAGTGCGGCGAGCAATCCGGCACCGAGACTGGTTCCCAAGCTAAGCCATAAATCAATTGCAAAATAAGCAGGCATGCGGAGCCGGGAAATGGACCTAAACGGAGTGTACCATTACTACCACCGCGCAATTCGGGGAACTGGAAGTGACTGCGATTACCCCAGCATGCCTGCCGAAAGACCCTAGGGCGTCCAATCAGGCGCCCTAGGGTCAAACTGGTCACGGACTATACTGTAAAGCTTTTCGGGAGAAGGGCAACGCCAGAGAAAAACTCACTCAGGCGGGCAGTAGAGACCAGAACAGCGGACTCGCTCGCTGGGGGATTGCCTTCGCAAGGGTAGCACTTCGGGATCGGCAGGATGTTCGTCTCGGCAACTTCAACGCCGGTCAGCGGCGGATTGCCTTCGCAGGGGTAGCACTTCGGGATCGGCA
>JBBQRA010000202.1:0-11194 GCA_038215275.1 Bryobacterales bacterium
GAAGATCCGTCGGGAAGCCGGAAGAGATCGCCGCGCTGGGCCGGGACCGCGAAGCCACCGCCGCCGCGCTCACCAAGGCGCTCACATTCGCCGGAGAACGGCGGGGAGAAGCGCGAAAGTCCCGCGAAAGCAGCATGGCGCAGTTGGTGGAGCGGGCCCGCGAAGTGGCGGTGTTGCGCCCGGATTCGCACGTCGCCGTCGTAATCATCAGTGATGGCATGAACACGCTCGACCTGATCGAGAATAAGTCCCGTCGAGATCTGGCCGAACAACTCCAAGGCGGAGACATTAGCGTCTCGGCCCTGACCCTAGACATGATGGCGTCTTATGCCGCCGCGGCCACCGCGATCAACCCCATCGGCAAGCTGTTCGGAATGAGCGTAACCGGCGGGGCCAAGCAGCTTAGTGAAGAGACTGGCGGCGTAGCCTTGGAGGTGAAGGGGCCGGACGAGATCGGCCCGGCGCTCGGCCAGGTGGTCAGCGCGTACACTTCCCGCTACTCGATTGGCTTCCACGCCAATGGCCAGGAGTTCCATGATGGCGAGAGGCACAAGATTGAAGTGAAGCTCAAAGCAAGCGCCAGCGGCCGTTATCGAGTAACGGCCCGCCGGCACTTCCGTAGCGGGTCAAAGCCGCTTCGCTAGACCGCCCGGGTCAAAACCCGGTTCAACCGCTGCACAAATAGCCCGGGATCTTCGAGCGCGATGCCCTCAACAAGCAGCGCCTGATCGAGCAGCAGAAACGCCGCGTCGTCCACCAGCGAATCGTCCGTGGCCGCAAGCAGCTTTTTCACGATGTCGTGATCCGGGTTGATCTCGAGGATCGGCTTACCCTCCGGCATCTCCTTCTGGCCCATGGCCCGGAGCATCTGGCGCATCTGCAACGACGGCTCCTCCTCATCAGACACGATGCAGGATGGGCTGTCGGCCAGGCGCGCCGATTGCCGCACGTCCTTCACCTTATCGCCGAGAACCTTCTTCAGCTTCTCCAGCAGAGGCGTCAAGACCTCGCGTTTCTCTTCCGTGGTCTCGTCCTTCAGGTCGTCTCCTGAAGAAGCCTTGTTGACCGACTTCAGATCCACGTCCTGATACTTCTCAACCCTCGAGAAGACGAACTCGTCGATGTCATCCGACAGGATGACGACCTCAATGTCCTTCTTCTTATAGATCTCAAGCAGCGGCGAATTGCGAAGCTGCGCCGCGTTCTGGCCCGTGATGAAGTAGATGCCTTTCTGTGCTTCCTTCATCCTCGACTTCACGTCGGCGAAGCTCGTCCACGATTCGCTAGTCGTCGTCTTTACCCGGATCAGATCGAGAAGCGTCTCTTCGTTCGCCTGATCGCTATAGAGCCCTTCCTTCAGCGGCCGGTTGAACTCCTCAATGAACTTCCCATACTGGCCGGCGTTCTCCGCCGCCAGCGACTTCAGCTCCGACAGAATCTTCTTAACGCTGGCCGTCCGAATCGCCGTCAGTACGCGATTCTGTTGCAGAATTTCGCGGCTGACGTTGAGAGGCAGGTCCTCGCTATCGATAATCCCGCGGACGAAGCGCAGATACGTGGGCAGTAGCTCTTTCGAATCGTCCATGATGAAGACGCGCCGGACATAGAGCTTCACGCCGGGCCGGTAGTCGGCTTGGTAGAGATCGAACGGAGCCTTCGACGGGATGTAGAAGAGCGTCGTGTACTCCATCGTCCCTTCGGCCTTCGTGTGGAACCAGAACAGCGGGTCCTCCCAGTCGCCCGAAATCGACTTGTAGAGCTCCTTATAGTCCTCATCCTTCAACTCGGCCTTCGGCCGTTTCCACAACGCGCTCGCCGCGTTCACCTGCTTGGTCGTCCGCTTCTTCACGGACTTCTTCTCGGTCTCGTCCCACTCGTTCTCTTCCGCCGTCAGGAAGATCGGGAAGGCGATATGGTTCGAATACTTCTTGACGATCTCGCGCAGCTTCCAGCTATTGGCGTACTCTTTGCCCTCTTCGTGGAAGTGGAGGATCACCGTAGTGCCGGACTTCTCCCGCTCCGCGGCCTCCAGTTCATAGCCAGACTTGCCATCGCTCGTCCACCGCCACGCCGTCTCTTCGCCGGCCTTCCGCGAGATCACCTCGACCTTATCGGCGACGATGAACGCGCTATAAAAGCCCACGCCGAACTGGCCGATCAAGTTCGAATCCTTCTTCGCGTCCCCCGAAAGGTTGGCCAGGAAGTTCTTCGTGCCAGACCGGGCGATGGTGCCCAGGTGCGATACCAGATCCTCATCGTTCATCCCGATGCCGGTGTCGGCGATGCTCAACGTGCCCGCCTCCTCGTCCAGTTCCAGGTCGATGCGGGGGTCGAAGGGCAACGACTTATAAGGCTCCTCAGTCAGCGACAAGTACTTCAACTTGTCGAGCGCGTCCGAGGCGTTCGAAACTAACTCCCGGAGAAAGATCTCCTGGTGCGAGTAGAGAGAGTGAATAATCAGCTGCAGTAGCTGGCTGACTTCAGTTTGAAATTCGCGTTGTGCCATGGTTGTTCAATTCAGTGAAATGGGTGCGCTGTGGGCTGCCTGTACGGAAGGAGCATGCAGGAAACCATCCGGGACAGACGCCGGGAGATGGGGTTTCAGCGCTATCTCCTATGGTAACGAATCCGGCCCGGCCGAGTTTGATGCCAGAATGTGGGGATGCCTGCGATCCCGTCCGCCGTCGCTTCGATAACCCGCCCAGGAGAGCAGCTCTTCACTTACTACCTGCTGCGCGCACTCTCCACGACGTTCGCCTTTCCCGTGACCATGGCCGTCCTCTATTTCCGCTATCACACCATGCGCTACGAGTTTAGCGAGCAGGGCATCCGGATGAGCTGGGGCATCCTGTTCCGCAACGAGGTCGTGCTGAACTACGGCCGGATTCAGGATATTCATCTGCGTTCAAACGCCATCGAACGGTGGCTGGGGCTGGCGCGGATCGAGATCCAGACCGCCAGCGGGTCCAGCGATTCGGAGATGACCCTCGAAGGGATTCCCGATGTCGACGCCATGCGTGATTTCCTCTATTCGCAGATGCGCGGGGCGGCCGGCGCCGGGGCGAAGTCCGGCTCTGATCTCGCGTCGATCCTACAGGAAGTCGCCAGCCAAATGCGGGCCATCCGGATGACGATGGAGCAGGGGAACCCCCGTGGTTAGCGCGATCGAACGCAAACTGCTGCGCTGGCTGCGGGTGCCGCCGGAGCCGGCGCCACCAGATGGCTCCGCCGGCTCGGTGCTCGTCTTCCGGGCCGGCCGCAACTATTGGCGGTGGCGCGTGCTCGCCTGGGCTTTGGCGCAGGCCGGCGTTCTGGTGGTGGTTCTCTTGCCGCTAATTGTGCTGGCGAAAAAACGGTGGGCGCTGCCGGATTCGGTAGCTTCCTTCTGGCTGGCAATTGAAGCGATTCTGCTGGTGGTCTATTTGGTCGCGCTCTTTCTCAGCTATCACGCGCAGCGGCTGGACTATGAGCTGCGCTGGTACGTAGTCACCGACCGCAGCCTGCGCGTCCGCACCGGCATCTGGAGCGTCGTCGAAACCACCATGACCTTCGCGAACATCCAGGACCTGCGGATCAGCGCCGGACCCCTGCAAGGCGCCCTCGGCCTGGCCGACCTCGAAGTCAGCAGCGCCGGCGGCGCCAGCGATAAGCAACCCGGATCAAGCCGCGGCCATGTCGCGCGCTTCAGTGGCGTCGACAACGCCACCGCCATTCGAGATCTCATCGTCGAACGGTTGCAGAAGTACCGCGATGCCGGCCTCGGCGACCGCGACGAGCCGGAGGCCACCGCCAACCAGTCCGCCCAGGAGCTCCTCGACGAGGCCAGAGCCCTCCGCGCCGTAGTCGAAGCCCGCTATCCGAAGACTTCGTTGTAGAGACCTACAATTTCGCCCTGCGTCGGTACCCGGGGATTGTTCCCCGGCGAACCGGACGCCAGCGCGTCTTCCGCCATCTGCGGAATGGCCGCCCGGAATGCGCCCTCTGGCACGCCGTACTCCCGCAGTGCCGGCACGTGTAGATCCCGATTGAACGCCTCCAACGCCGCCAACACATCCACCCCCAAACCCGTATGCGCCGCAAATGCGGCATACCGTTCCGGCGCCCCTTCCAGGCTGAACCGCGTGATCGCCGGTAGCAGCATCGCATTCGACAGCCCATGCGGGATATGAAAAAAAGCGCCCAGCGGACGCGACATCCCGTGCACCAACGCGACACTCGAATTCGAAAATGCCATCCCGCCCAGCAGCGCTCCTGTCATCATCGCCTCCTTCGCCAACCGGTCTTGCGGATTCGCATAAGCCCGCCGCAAATGCGGCACTATCAGCGCCCCGGCCTGCAGCGCAATCGCATCAGAAAACGCGCTCGCCTTGCGCGATACATAAGCCTCCAGCGCATGCGTCAACGAGTCGATCCCCACCGCCGCCGTCAGCGAAGCCGGCATCGACATCGAAAGCTCATAGTCCACCAGCGCCACCGCCGGCAGCAGATGGCCATCGAGAATCATCATCTTCACGTTCCGCGCGCGGTCCGTGATGATGGTGATACGGGTCGCCTCGCTCCCCGTCCCGGCGGTTGAAGGAATCGCTATCAACGGCAGCCCCGGCGCCGGCACTCTGTGGTAACCCATATAGGCCGAAAGCGGGCCGGGGTTTGTCGCCAGAATGGCAATCGCCTTCGCCGCGTCAATCGCGGACCCGCCCCCCAACGCCACCACTCCATCGCCCTGATGCGCGCGCAACGCATCCAGCCCCTGCGAAACCACGTCCAAATCAGGATCCGGAGTCACGCCAGAAAACACCGCCGCCGGCAACGCGGCCCCCAGCGCCACCGCCGGAGCGCTCTCCCGCAAGTACGGGTCCACCACCAGGAGCGGCCGCCGGATCCCCAGCCGCTGGCACTCCGCCGCCGCGGCCATCGACGCCCCCGCGCCAATCTGAATCGTCGGCGGCAGTTGCAGCTTTACGACCATCGTGTCAGCGTCACCTTGGTCCGCGTATAGAATTGAATGCCCTCGTTGCCCTGTACATGCAGATCGCCGAAGAAGCTCTCATTCCAGCCTGCAAACGGGAACAGCGCCATCGGCGCCGGCACGCCAATATTCACGCCGATCATTCCGCAATTCACGTTCCGCGCAAACTTCCGCGCCGCGCCGCCCGAACGCGTATAGATCACCGCCCCGTTGCCATACGGCGAAGTATTCGCCAACGCAATCGCAGCGTCCAAATCTTCTTCCCGCAGCAGCGTCAACACCGGGCCGAACACCTCATCCCGCAGCAAGCCCGAGTCCGCCGCCACGCCCGCCACGATACTCGGGCCCACGAAGTAGCCCTGGTCCGGCCGTGCATGAAGACGCCCATCCACCAGCATCTCCACGCGCTGCTGATCCCCCAGCGACAGATACCGTTGCACCCGGTCCAGCGCCACCGAGTCGATCACCGGCCCCATCCCCACCGCCGCGCCTTCGTCCGTCGGACCCACCGACATCGTGCTCGCCAACTCCCGCAGTTTCTCCGTTATCGGCTCAGCCGCCCGCCCCGCCACCACGGCCACGCTCCCTGCCATGCACCGTTGGCCGGAGCAGCCAAACGATGACGAAAGAATCGCATCCGCCGCCAATTCCATATCCGCGTCCGGCATCACGATCATGAAATTCTTCGCGCCGCCGGCCGCCTGCACGCGCTTCCCATTCGCCGTGCCACGCCGGTACACCTCGCGCGCCACTGGCGTCGACCCGACAAAGCTCACCGCCTGGATCCCCGGATGATCCAGAATCGCGTGGACCGTCTCGACGCCGCCATGCACCAGATTCAGCACGCCCGGCGGAAGCCCCGCCTCCACAAATAGCTCCACTAACCGAGCCGCCGTCAGAGGCACCTTCGGCGACGGCTTAAACAGAAACGTATTCCCGCAAGCCAGCGCCATCGGGAACATCCACAGCGGAATCATCGCCGGAAAATTGTAAGGAGTAATCCCCGCGCAAACGCCCACCGGAAACCGTTCCGCTTCGCCATCGATGTTCCGCGCCACCTGCCCCAACTTCTGGCCCATCAGTAGCGACGGGATGCCGCAAGCCATGTCGACCACGTCCAGCCCGCGCCGCAAATCTCCCTGCGCCTCTACTAATGTCTTGCCGTGCTCCCGGCAAATCAACAATGCGATCTCTTGAAAGTTTTCTTCAAGCAGAGCCTTATAGCGGAACAGAATCCGTGCCCGGTCGCCGGGCGGCGTCTGCGACCAATCCGGCAGCGCGGCCCGCGCCGCGGCCACGGCCGCGTCGACATCGGCGGCGGTCCCGGCCGGGCAGCGCGCAATCTCCGCGCCGCGGGAAGGATTGAAGACGGGCGTCGAATTCGGGGAACTACTCGGCGTCCATTGATTCGAAATAAGGTTCTGCAGCATGCGTCTGCCAGCGTAACGCAACTGGAACAGGGGAAACTGAATGGGATGCGCAGCGTACAGATTTTCGGGGTGAAAAGTTCGCAGGGAACGCGAGCGGCCGAACGCTTTTTCAAGGAGCGGAGCATCGCCATCCACTTCGTCGACCTCAAACAGAAGCCGATGTCTCCAGGCGAAATCAAACGGTTTATTGAGCGGTTCACGTTGCCAGCGCTCCTCGACCGGGAAGGGAAGGCGTTCGAGAAGGCGGGCCTGAAATACCTCAAGCAAAGCGATGCGGACCTTCTCGCTAAAATCGAACGGGAGCCGCTCCTGCTGCGGCTCCCGTTCGTTCGTTTCGACAAGAAGATAAGCATCGGCCAGGACGAAGCGGCCTGGAAAGCGATGCTCGATTAAGGCACGCAGGGTTGCGTCAGGTTGTGCGCCCGCGAACCATCGTTGCCGATGCCGCGCAGCAACTCCTCAAACGACTGCAGCGGCGCCGTATCACCCTCGCGGCCTACGGCCGGAATCAGCGCCCATCGGTCGACCGCGCTTGAAGCGAACCGGCCGTCCGTCGTATCAGCGGCCAGCACGCCAGCGGCCGGTTCCTCATGGCCCGCCGGGATGCAGAGCGAAGGATGGTCGAACGGAGCCTGTTGGAACCGGACGCGGTCATCGGTCAAGGCCTTCAGAAAAGCAACGATGGCGGTCCGGTCCTGCTGGTTCAATCGAATCTGTCCAATGCCGGGTCCCAGGTTCCCGCCCGCGCGGAAGTCGCCGTTGCGAGCGTAGAAGTCCATCACCTGTTCGAGCGTGGCCTGCCCGCCGTCATGGAAGTAGGGGCCGGTGAACTCCACATTCCGCAGTCCCGGCGACTTGAACGCGCCGTTCGTTTGACCCTGCTGGTTCGCCGCGAACAGAGCACTGCCAAAGGGATTCAGCGCATTCAAGCCGGGGTCGTCTTCAAGCGGCGTCACCGCCGTGCGAAAGAATCCAGCATCCCGCGCACTCGCCGGGTTGAAGCCGGGGCGGCGAGTATTGCTAAACGAAGCCGCCGTGAACTCCGCGCCCTGGTGGCACTGCGTGCACTGCGATGCGCCGCCGAGAAACTCGCGCATCCCTTGTTGCTCCAGAGCCGAAAGCGCCTGGGTGTTGCCTTCGAGGAAATGGTCCACCCGCGAGTCGTTCGAGATCAGCGTCGCCTCATAAGCCTGAATCGCCAAACCCCAGAACAAGCTGAAGTTGGTTTCCGTTTGGCTCGCGTCCGGCGCCTGCCAGTAGGCAGGTTCAAAGGCCGTCTCAATCAGGTGCCGATACGAGTGCTCTTCGGCCAAGCCAATGCCCGAAGCGTCCGCATACGCGCCCAACACGCTATCGTCAGCCGAAACTGCCTGCCGCGCCAGAGGACGCAGCGTCAGCAGTTTCTGCGCCACCTTCGCAAAGCTCCGTCCCGTGTACGACATCTCGATCTCGTTCAACACGGGCCCCACGGCTTGCGACGCCAGGCTCGAATTTTCGAGGCGCACCCGCTCCGATACCAAATGGCCGTCGCGCCAAGCCAACACGCTTGCGGTCGGGCCGGCGTCGCCAAACGGCGTGACGCCGTTGAAGATATTGCTCGCCCGCCCGTCCCAAAAGTTGCGCACGTTGAAGACGGCGTTGATCACACTGGGCGTATTCCGCGATGTCACCTGCCGCGTCTGCCGCCCGTTCAAGCTGAACCGGCTCGAGAACAGGTCCGCCCCATCTTCCTCGGCTGCGCCCGGCGCGACATCAAAGAAGCTGCGTTGGAATGTACCCGCCGACCCGGCCACCTCGCGCGGAGCGTTCAGGTTGCCGGCCTGATGAAATGGATAATCGGCTGCCGTCAAAGTCCGGTTCGGCGAAATGCTGGCGGTCGAAGTCTGCGGCGGAGCCATCTGGTTTTGTACTCGGTGGTCGGCGCCCGCGTGGAAGTGGCACGAGGCGCATGCCGTCTTGCCGTCGCTGCCCGCCTGCATGTCCCAGAACAATGCCTTGCCGAGTACGATGAGCGTCGCCGGGTCCCGAACGTATTGCTCAATGCCGGGCACCGCAGGCGCCGGCACAGCCTTCAGCGTCGTTAGCGGAGGACCACCGCCCCGTTGGGCGTGCGCCGCTGGCGTCAAGGCCAGAAGTACGAATAGGAAGTGTGCGGTTTTCATGATTGCTCCTGGTTCCAGAAGACCGTGGATTTTCCGCTAAGTCACGTTAAGCGATGTTATGGCGCGGAAGCGAGGGGCTTAACATCGCTTAACTGGGAAATTGCGGCCCGACACTGTCTAATAATGGTTCGGAGGAAATGCTTGCGGGAGAGCTGGAAACAGTGGGGCTGGTTGGTAGTGATGGCCACGCTGTGTGCCGTCCTCGCGTTTTTGCAGTATCGCTGGACCGGCGAGCTTAGTCAGGCCGAGCAGGTTCGCCTCGGCTCCGGTCTCGATGAGCAACTGCGGCGCATGGCCCGAAGTTTCGATCAGCAGGTCCGCGAAACGTTTGAGACCCTTGTGCCCGATGAGCGGGACATTGCCAATTCCGGCCTCGCCCCCGCCCATGCCATCGCTTTCCGGCGCTGGCAGCGACTGGAGCCGCGTACCCAACTCTTCTCTCGCATCGCCATCGCCACTCCCCGACCCGAAGGCATCTCCCTGGCCCAACTCAATCAGGAAACCGGCGAAACGAACCCAATGGAGTGGCCGCCCGACTGGCAGGCCCTCCGCGAAGGCTTCGAAGAGCGGCGCACGATGGGGCGACGTCCGCAGCGCCCCGCCCCCGAGTCCCTGCTGCATGAGTTCCCCATTTTCGAACCCGGCACGCGCAACGAAATCGAGTGGATGATCTTCGAATTCGATCCGAAGGTGCTTTGGGACGACTATTGGCCCAGCCAGATCAGAACGAATCTCAACCCCGGCGACCAGCCCGATTATGACGTCATGGTCACCGCCGGTCGTGAGCAGCGCCTGCTGTTCTCCACATTGCTCCAGGGCGCCCGCCTGGACGACCCGGATGCCCGCGCCCAGTTGCTCAACGGCGTCCGTCGCGGCCCGCCGGACCGCAAGAAGGGCGGCCCCGAAGGCGCCCGCTGGACACTCTCCGCCAAGCACCGCAAAGGCTCCCTCGACGCGGCCGTGCGCTCCAACCGGTGGCGCAACCTGGCCATAGCGGGTGGCCTGCTCCTGCTCATCGCCGCCGCCGGTGGGGCATTGGTTCACAACACCAACAAATCCCGCCGCCTCGCCCAAATGGAGTTCGAGTTCGTCGCCGGTGTGACGCACGAGTTCCGCACCCCGCTCACGGTCATCCGCGGCGCCGGGCACAATCTGCTCAGCGGCGTCGTGCGAGACCCGGCGCAGCGAGAGCGCTACCTCCGCTTAATCGTGCAGCATTCCGAAAGCCTGACGGAGATGGTGGAGCAGGTGCTCGGATTTGCCGGCGCCCGTGGCGGACGCGCCAAGAACGCCGAGAAACCCGTTTGGATTCTCGATGCGATGAATGAAGCCCTAGAAGCCGCGGCGGGGGACATCGAAGCTGCCCGCTGTGAAGTCGATATCCAGGCTCCACCGGAAATCCCGCCCGTCATCGGCGACCCCGTAGCGCTCCGGCGGGCGTTTCAAAATCTCCTCAGCAACGCCGCCAAGCACGGCGGCGAAGGCGGCTGGATCGGTCTCACCGTGGAGGTCGACAGCACTGGAAAGCGCCCGCAGGTCGTGGTCCGCGTCCGGGATCGCGGCCCGGGCATCCCCATCGAAGAGTTGGACCACCTGTTCGAACCTTTTTACCGCGGCGAGCGCGCCAAGGCCGATCAGGTCCGCGGTACCGGCCTCGGCTTGAGCCTGGTCTCCGAGATCGCCCAAGCGCACGGGGGCAGCGTCACAGGCAAAAATCTGCCGGAAGGCGGCGCCGAATTCACCCTCCGTCTCCCCGCGGCACTACCGGAGCAATATGACGAATTCGCAAATTCTGCTGGTTGAAGACGAGCCCGATATCGCCCTCATCATCGCCGACCTCCTGGCCGCTCAGGGCCACGATGTCGCCGTCGCCGCCACCGGCCCGGACGGTCATCGCGCCGCCACCGACAAACGGTTTGATCTGCTGATCCTCGACGTCATGTTGCCAGGCATGGATGGGTTTGCTTTGTGTGAGGCCATGCGCAAACAGGGTTTCGATGGAGGCATCTTGATGCTCACCGCGCGCAGCCAGGTCGTCGATCGCGTCCAGGGCCTGCAGATCGGGGCCGACGACTATCTGGCGAAACCCTTCGACCCCAACGAACTCGTGGCGCGCGTCACGGCCCTCCTCCGCCGCGTGGGCAAGGAGCAGTTGACCCCGGTCACCCGTTACCAGTTCGGCGCCGTTACCGTCGATTTCTCCGTTCCCGTGGTCACCCGCAACGGCGCGCCGGTCAGCCTCGCGGCCAAGGAGATGCAGTTGCTCCGCTGCCTGGTCGATCATCGCGGCCAGGTGCTCAGCCGGGAATGGCTCCTCACGCAGGTCTGGCGCCAACAACCGTTCATCACCCCGCGGACTGTGGATGTCCACGTCGCCTGGCTGCGCCAAAAGCTCGAAGTAGAGCCGCAGACGCCCAAACACATCCTCACCATTCGCGGCGAAGGCTACCGCTTCGCCGGCTGACCCTCGAACGCGATAAGCTGACGAACGTGAAGCTTCCAGAGACCATCCACGTACCCGCTCTTCCTCCCGGGAATCACACCTACCATCAGGCGACGCGTTTGGGAGACCTACTCTTCGTCTCCGGCCAACTCGGCTTCGATCCGGCCACCGGCGAACTCGCCCCCGGCGG
>JBBQRA010000203.1:0-11085 GCA_038215275.1 Bryobacterales bacterium
TGCCCATCCCTCCACCCATGCCCATACCGCCGCCCATACCCATACCGCCACCCATTCCACCCATCATGCTCATCATGCTCATCATGCCCATCATCCCCATGCCCCCGTCGGAACTGTAGAGCATCATGATCGCCATCGACATCATGTCGGCCCGGCCATACTTCACCCGGTACACATAGTTATCTATCGATCCGGCCGTGATCTGCACCGGCACATCGAGCTTCTTGATCCAGGTCTCGACCTCGGTGAAGGCGCTCGGATTCGAGGCCACCGCGATGATCGTATTGATCCGGTCCACCGGCAGGAACTTGATCGGGCTCGTCTTATCGTTCAGCGAGATCGACTTAAAAATGTTCTCGAGTTCCTTCGTCAACTCCGAAGGCCGCCCGTTCTCTACCTCAAACAACCTCACGCGCTGCGACGCGAAGGTATCGTTGTCGAACAGTGAGATCAGTTCCATCGTCCGGCGCATGCTGCGGGATCCGTCCATCAGCAAAAGCAGATTCGCCGGCGGGTAGGACCACATCTTCGAGTTCTCCCCGGTAAAGGGCTCGAGAAGCTTGGTCAGCTCCTCCACATTGGCGTACTTCAGAAAGATCAGATTGAGCTGGACCGATTCGTTGTCCGGCAGCTCCCGCGCGTTCACGTTGGCTTTGATGGGCAGCCGCGCGACATCGCTCATGGGCACGATCCGGAAGACATCGCCCACCTGCACCATCGCGAAGCCGTTGATGCGCAAAATCATGTCCAGCAGATCCCGGGGATTCAACTGCTTCGTTTCGCCGTAGGTGTTGAGCACCACGCCGCCCTTTACCCGGGGATCGAGGATGTAGTTGATCTTGAGCTGCCGGGCGAGAATGTCGATGACCTCTGTCAGCGCGGCATTCTGCAAATTCAAGCCACCCAGCGCTGTCGGGGGTTGCGCGGGAGTCGTGCGATCCGGTCCGGCCGTCTGCGCGCCCGGTGCGGGCTGAGCAGCGACCGGCGGCGGCGCTTGCGGTTTCGCAGGTTCGGCCACCATTGGACCAAATCCCGGAGGCGGCTTAACGAGAGGAGGTGGCTGCGCCAGTATTACGGCTGCGCCGAGCAGCGCGGCGGGGAGAATCCGCAATAGCATCCGCAACTACTCCTTCGCCGCCGTCGTAGACGTCTTCGCCGTCTGCGACCGTTCCCAAACCACCTTCTCGTCAGCGTTCAGGTCGTTCTTCTTCTTCGTCCAGTTGTAGACGCCGAAGGGCCCGGGACGAGAGAACTTCAGCGTGTCCCCGTCTTCCTTCACGCTCATCCCTTCCAGCGGATCTCCGACGCCGTCGCGCTTCTGCTGGTCCGTCGCGCTCAACTCCGGCGACTTCATCATGCCGAAGGGTGTGCGCTTATACATCCACACCTTGCCTTGGCCGTCGACGGCGCGCCACGTCACTTCGTCCACCATCTTAGCGTTAGCGGGCACGCCCGCCGGCGGCTTCGGACCCGCCGATGACTTTGGATTAGACTGGGCGACGGCAAGAGCCGCCACGGCGAAGGTAAAGAGGATCGTTCGCTTCATAGATTCTGCTGACTTCCTGTGGAATTCGTTACTGCACCTTCTCCCAGCGGCATTGGAAGCCGAAGGGAGTGGCCGTGTTGATCTTGCGGTAGCCGTCGACGATCGCGCCATCGGGCGTCGTGTCGCCCGGCTGGCACTGCTTCATCGATGGGGTAACCACTTGGCCGGGACCTTGCTTGTCGGCCGTGCTGCCACCGCCCAGCGAAGTAACCGTCGGCGCTGCCACCGGCGCAGCAGCCGCGGGGGCATTTTCGGCAGCCTGCACCGGCGTCGAAGCCAGTAGCTTTGACGCTTCTTTGTCGGCGAGTTCCCCTAGTGTCTTCGTGTAATTCTTTCCCTGCCATTCGAAGGTGACGTCGGCCCCAGTCACGGCCACAATTTTGAAGTCGCCCACCTGGTCTCCCGGGCGGTAGCCTTTCTGCGGTTTTCCTTTGGCTTCGCTCAACATAACGGTGGGGGGGTCGCCGATCATCAGCACGCCATAGGCAAGCGGAAAGGCTGGCACTTCGGGAGGCGCCGGGGGGGGAGGAGGCTCCACCACCGGGTTGCGATCCCGACTAAAGAGAAGACGCGTTGCAATGTCCAAATAGTTGGCGGGCGTTGTCTTTTCCACGTTCGGCGCCGCCGCTACGCCCTTGGCCGCCGGCAGCTTCGGCGAGTTGGCGCGTACCGTCTCCTCGCGTTTCTGCGTCTCTTCGAGCAGCTTCTTCAACTCCATGCCGGCGCCGGCGATGCAGGCGAGCAGCAGGAGGTTGATCAGGAACAGACGGCCTCTCAAAACTGCATCCCCTTCTTCTCCGGAATCAACTTGCGCGGCACCACGCCGGAGACGGTCAGCCGCACCGGCAGAATCTTATCTTTCTCCCGCGCGAACCCCACCCGCAGGTCGCTCGTCGCCAGCAACTCCGGCTGCGCACCCAGGTCCGCCAGAAAGTTCACCAATTGTTCAATACCGCATTCAAACCCAACCGAAACGCTCACTTCCCCGTAGTCGTCGCCAAACGACTTCGCCTGGCCGATCTCGTTGGCGCGGATCTCCACCGGCTGCGGCAACGACCGCCCGACGCGGCGGAGAATCTGAAACAACTGCGCCTGAGCCTGCGGAGCGGTATCGGCCTGCAGCAGGCCCTTTTCCCGGCCCGCCAAATCCGCTTGGGCCGCCTTCAGTGCAGCCTCTTTGTCCGGCACCTGCAGCATCATCCGGCGGACCCGGTCCAGACGCTGCTCCACCAGCACAGGGGAGTCCGCCGCGACCGTTCCTTCGGTCGCGGATGTGCCGTCGGGCCAGAAGTAGATCACGCCGATGATCAGCAGCGCGCCGCCCAGCAGTTGTAACGCCTTCCGATCGCGATCCGTAATCGTCATGGCTTCGCCCCCTCGCGCTGACTGCGGATGCGGAAAACCTCACCGGTCGTCACCCGGCCAATCGGGATCGTGAACTCGCTATTGGCCAGTCGCGTCGAGTTGTCGAGCACGCGCAGCAGAGGGGCCGCTTGGTCGGTTTCGCCGGTCAAGTTCACGGAGTCGCGAAGAATGTCGAGGCCAGAAAGAAAGGTCGGCGCAGGCAATGTGGTCGTTAGCTCCAGCAGCAGATCCAGATCCTGCCGCGTGCGGCGGCGGAAATCGTCGAGTTGCTGCACGCGTGCCCGGGTCTTGGCCGTCGTCTGGTCGAGACGAGGCACGCGGGACGCAACGGGTTCGTTTCGCTTGATCTCTTCCTGCATCGCGGCGACGTAGCGGCCGGTGTCGTACGGTTCATGCAGCAGAATCCCTGCCAACAGAGCCACCAGCATAGTGGCGAGGACCGTAGTCGGCACATACCGCCACTTCGAACTCGACCGGCGCTCTCCCTCGGGCAGGAAGTTCGCGCCCAAGGCCAAGCCCGGGGCGGCGCTCGAAAGCGCAGCGGCCTGCGCCATGGCGGCCCCCAAATCAATCGGTTCGGTCTCCGGCGGCAACCGCAGTTCCGCCACCGCTAGCGCGAGCGCGCGGGCCGGCGGCAGATCAAACACCGACGAGAACACCGGCCGCGCCGGGCTCTCACCGTAGACCTCAAGACCGTCCACCGTCTCCTGTACGGCCAGGAATTCCTTGGGAGCATCGGTGGTCATGCGAATGGCCGAGTAGATGGCCGCGGCCGAGAACGTAAAACTGAGAACCTTGATGCCAGCCTCGGTGAACAGAGTCTGATAGGCCTCAAACTTCTGCCGCCGCAGCACGCCAATCAGCACCTGCGTCCCGTCCAGCCGGGCGAAGGCCGGCACCGCGTCGTCCTCGGCATACGGGTGCAGGGTATCGAGTTGAAAGCCGATGGCCGTTTCGAGCTCCTCATCGCCCACGGCGGGAAACTGCAAAGTGCGGACGATCACTTCCCCGCGCGGCACCATCACGACGGCAGCCACGTGGCCGGCCGAAAACTTCTTCACGAAATCGGCGTACTCCCGGCCCCACTCCACCGCCGGGCGCTCCCGGAAACCCGCGATCACTGTCGTCCCGAGCGGTTCGGCGCCGGAGGGACGAGCCCGCACCACGGAAACCGTCAGATCGCGCGGCCCCACTTCAATGCCAACGCCCGTACCGAAGGCGAGAAACCGGCGAAACGCCACCGGCAGACCGCTGCTCATCTAGTTGGTCCCCGCATTGTCGTACCAGCGCAGGATGTGATACGGCGTCATCTCGTCTTTTTCATCCCAGTTGAATTTGATCACGGCCGCCACCGAGCGCCGGACTTCGTTTCCCGGCAGCGTCGATGTGGCCCGCAGCGTGAACACCGATCCGCCGCCCAACCGAAGCTTGCCCCCCCCGGGACCAGCGGCCCCAACAATCTGGGCAACCTCTTCCTGCCGCAGAAACGGCCGCACCGCGCGGCGGGCGACGATCTGCGCCACCACATCCGGCGGAATACCGAGCGAAAGAAGCACGGGCGGGGAAGTCATATTGATGTCAAAAAGATTGTTGGAGCCATAGAGGGCCAAGCAGTCCTTCAGACCGGTGGCGCGAACCAGTTGGCCGGCCGGGTTGCGGACCCAGGTGCCATAGAACAGGTCGGGCGTCACCCCGCGAACGAGCAGCAACTCCTCTATTTGTTCAAAGGACGCGTGCCGGCCGCGAAAAGACGGAACCTGCGCCGCATAATACTGGTCGAAGGCGGTTGGCCCCGGAGAAGGTTGCCGCCAGTCAATGATGCCAGCCGTCAATTCCTGCGCCTTGGCCGGGCCGAGCCCCATGCTCAGAAACAGCCGCTGCAGCTCAACCGGGTTGGCGGCGTTGATGTTGAGCTTCGAGGACTCCGGGATGATCTCCACCTCGGCGTAGCCGCTGGGAAATGGCATACGGAGGCGGGTGATGCCCGGCGTCCAGAATCGCGCGGTGCCATCCGGATTGGGAGACATGTTGCGGCCCCACTGCATCCACAAAATCGCGCGATCAACAGCGCCCGTGGCGAGATAGTAGGCCCGGGTTTGGTCGACCGTGGTGGACGTCCGCTCGGTCTCCCCGCGGACCGTGGTCGCCACCGAAAAGGCGATCGCCGTCAGCGCGGCCGACAGCCACAGGACAGTGAGCAGGGCGCCGCCGCGTTGGGTTCTAGTCCGCATACTTCTTGAAGGGGTCGGCAGTGACGCGGACCGGGATGGTGACGGTGGCGACGTCCAGGTTGCCGGGGTTGGCGTCGAGCGGACTGATCTCCATTCGAATCGCCATCGGCCAAGCGGCCGCCGACCAGGTCGGCATCCATTGCTGCAGCAGCGGCGGCGGCATCTGCTCAAGAAAAACGAATCGGACCCCGGCGAGCTTATCGGCGAGAACGAAACTGTCGGGTCCGGGCTGGATCGGCCGGAAGATCGGCAGCGGCAGACCTCGCGTGGGATCCATACTGAATCCCAAGCACTGTCCCATCAAGCTGGTCGGTCCGGTGTAGACCGTTTCGTTCACGATCAGCCGGAATCCCACGTTGTCTTCGCCTGGAATCACGCTGTATTCCACGATCCGCGGATAGCCGCGCGCGGCCTCGTTCAGCGAGTAGTTGGTCACAAAGCGCATCGCCTGCGGCTGGCCTTGAAAAAAGCGCGTTTGGCCGCCGGCAGCGCTGCCGCCCGGCCCCTGGCACGGAGCCCCCACCGGCATCAAGCCAGCCAACTGCTGCTGCAGCGCCCGCTCCACGCCGATCACGCGGCGGTTGGCGATAAACCGGTTGTTCGTCTTCTCAAGCGCCATCAGGCCGACGCGCATCGCATAGAGGATGCCGGTGCTAAGAAGGCTCATCAACGTCACGGCAATCAGCAGTTCGAGAAGCGTCACCCCGCGTTGGCTTCGTTTCGTCATGGGACCGGAGCACCTCCCGGCGGCAGCACCATTTCGCCCGGCAGCAGGATGCGTTTGCGGAAGCCTTCGAGAGGAAATGTCCGCAGCTTCTCGCCCTGCTTCCACCAGATCTGCAACTCCACACGCTCCAGAATCTCTACACCGGGCCCCGCATTGGGCGGACCTTCAAAGATCGATGCCCGGGCCTTCCAGCCCGACTCCACCCCACCCGACTGCGTGAAATCAAACGTCCCTTCCACCACCTGCTGGCCCGGAAGCCTCGGCATCAGCAGCAGTTCGTCCATCTTGTGACGAGCCAGCAGCGCGGCGCGGTCGTACTCGGTCAGCCGCGAGGCGTTACGCAAAGAGGTCGTCAGATTCGAAAGCAGACCCGCGATAGCCACCGCCATGATGACGCTGGCGACCAGCACTTCGAGCAGTGTGAAACCTGCATCAGCCTTTCTCATTGCTGCACCCGTTCAATCTGAGCCGTGCCGGTGATGGGGTCGACACTCACCCGCCGCTTGAACCCGCGGCGGTTGGTCACCTCCACCAGAATCCGCGGGATGACCCCGCCGGGATGCAGCAGGAATACACGCGGAGCCATCGGGTCGAGCCCGGGAATTTCGGGCTGCACGGCCGTGATCGTCACGCCGTCCGGCATCTCCAACTCCTTCCGGTAACCGTTGTCCGCCGAGGCGAAACGGATGACATTCTCCTGCCGGAGGATGGCGACCTCGGTGGCCAGTTGACGGCGCTCCGTGCGGTTCAGCGCGGAGGTGAGATGGCTCACGATGCCGTCCGTAGCAGAGCGCAGACGCAGCGAATCGATGCCCGAGTTGATGGCCGGGAAGGTGATGGCGGCCATCAGGCCGATCAGTCCTGCCACGATCATCATCTCCAGCAGCGTTACGCCGCGTTCGCGCCCCTGCTTCATTTCGACTTCCAGCTCACAACGTCCTCGTTGATATCGCTGCCGCCGGGCTGACCGTCGGCGCCTAGCGAAACGATGTCGGGCTCGTCGCCGTGTTCGCCCGGAAATTTATAGACATACGGGCGCTGCCAGGGATCCGTCGGGACGTCCTGCATATAGGGGCCCTGCCAGTTATTCACGTTCTCCGGCCGCGCCTTCAACGCGCCCAAGCCCTGCTCCGTCGTGGGATAGATGCCGGTATCGAGCTTGTAGGCGCCAAGGGCAGTGCTGAACGCATTGATCTGCTGCCGGGCCGCCGTGACCCGGGCGCCGTCGGCCCGCTTCAGCATCTTCGGTCCAACGACCGCCACAAACAGGGCGATAATCGTGACCACGACCAGCATTTCGATCAGCGTGACGCCGGACTGAGTTCGTTTTCTTCTCTGCATAACTTCTCTCCTACACCGCCACATCATTGATGCTGGTGATCGCGAGCAACATGCTCAGCACGAGCGCCCCGATCAGGATGCCCATCACCAGGATGATCAACGGTTCAAATAAGCTTGTGAAGCGCTTGATGGCGGATTTGGTCTCTTCTTCAAAGACATCCGCAATGCGCAGGAACATCTGATCGAGTCGGCCAGTTTCTTCGCCAACGCTCAACAGATGAGCGGCCAGCGACGGAAATACGCCCGCCCGCCGCACGGGCGCGGCCAACCCTTCGCCGCGTTTCACACCAAGCGCAATCGGCTCAATGGCCGCGGCAATCTTCTTGTTGTTGAGAATGGCGCCAGCGATATTCAGCGACTGCACCAGCGGCACGGAATTGGCGATCAACGTACCCATGGCGCGGGCAAAACGGGCCGTTTCCGCCTTCCGAAGCGCGTCGCCAAGCAGCGGGACTTTCAAACGGAAGCCGTCCCACCATAACCGGCCGTCGCGCGTCCGAATGTAGGCCGACAACGAAACGAACCCAACGGCGAGCGCAAGGCCCACCATCCAGCCATAAGTCTGCGTCAGGCGGCTGGCTTCCAGCATGAGTTTCGTCGGCAGCGGCATCTCCATCCGCCCTTCCTGGAAGACGCTGGCAAACCTCGGCACGACAAAGTTCATCAGGATAAAGATGGACCCGATGCCAACGGCGGTGAGCAACCCCGGATAGACCATCGAGCTGATGATGTAGCTGCGGAGTTCATCGCGGGTGCGCTCAAATTCGCTCAGCCGTTCAAAAACGACGCCTAGCGAACCCGACGCCTCACCCGCGCGCACCATGTTCACATAAAGGTCGCCGAAGTGCTTCGGATGGGTCCCCAGCGAATCCGCAAACGTCCGGCCGCCCTTAAGAACGCGCATCACGTCGAGCACGACCATGCGAAACGCGGGCTTGTCCGTCAGTTCCGTAGCGATCGCGAGCGCACGGTCCACCGGGACGCCCGAGTTGAGCAGGGTGGACATCTCCTGCGTGAAGTACAGGACGTCTTTCTTCCGGCTGCCACCGAAATCGGGCAGCGCGATATCGAAGCTCTTCTTCTGTTCGAGGCCCACATAGACCGGCATCAGCCCCTGCTTGCGGAGCTCCCGGGCGATGGACTTATCGTTCTCGCCGGTGATGGTGCCGGTGCGAACTTTCCCATCCGGGGTGACGGCCTTGAAATAGAACGAAGAAGCCATTAAAAGTCCTGCGTGACGCGGAGCACTTCGTCGGGCGTGGTGACGCCGTGCTCCACCTTGTCCCAACCGTCTTCACGCAAGGTGCGCATGCCGTGGCGGCGGGCGGTGGCGGTGATGGCGATGGAGTCTTCGTTCGCCATGATGTGCTTGCGGATATCGTCGTGCATCTCCATTAGCTCGAAGATGCCGACCCGGCCTGCGTAGCCGGACCCGGCACAGGCGTCGCAGCCGCGGCCGCGGTAGCATTCCACTTCGTAGCCTTCCGGACGCATCGCGGTGCCGTGCAGAGCGCGGCATTGGGGGCAAATGCGGCGAACCAGTCGCTGGGCAAGAACGCTGACGACGGAGGAAGAGATGAGATAGTTTTCAATGCCCATGTCGACCAAGCGGGTGACGGCGCTCGGCGCGTCGTTCGTATGCAGCGTCGAGAAGACGAAATGGCCTGTCAGCGCGGAGCGGATGGCGACGTCGGCGGTCTCCCGGTCGCGGACCTCGCCAACCATGATCACGTCAGGGTCCTGGCGCATGATGTGCCGCAGGCCGCTCGCGAAGGTCAATCCGATGGTGTTGTTGACGTGAATCTGGTTGATCCCGTCCATCTGATATTCCACCGGATCTTCAATCGTAATGATCTTCCGTTCGGCGCCATTGATGCGTTTGAGCGCGGAGTAGAGCGTCGTCGATTTGCCTGAGCCAGTAGGCCCGGTGACGAACATGATGCCGTGGGGAAGGCCGGTGTAGTACTCCATGCGGTCAAGCATCTGCTGCGAGAAGCCCAGCTTGCGCAGGTCGTAGAAGTTGTCGCCGGCGGAGCGGTCGAGCAGACGCATTACGACGCATTCGCCGTAGAGCGTGGGCAGCGTGGAGACGCGGAGGTCGACCTCGCGGCCGAGCGTTTTCACCTTGATGCGTCCGTCCTGCGGCAGCCGCCGCTCGGCGATGTTCAGCCGGGCCATCAGCTTCAAACGGCTGATGAGGGCGAACTTCATCTCCTTCGGCGGAGTCTCCTGCTCATAGAGCACGCCGTCGATGCGGAAGCGGACGCGGAAGGTCTTTTCGTATGGCTCGATGTGGATGTCGCTCGACCGCTTTTCGACTGCCGAAGCAATTATGGCGTTGACGGTCCGGATGACCGGCGCTTCGCTGGCCATGTCGCGAAGCTGTTCGAGGTCGGCCTTGCCCTCCTCCGTGCCGAACTCGTCGCCGGCGTCCTGGCGCGCGGCCGATTCGCCATAGTGCTTGTCGATGGCTTCGAGCAGTTCGCCTTCGGCGGCGAGCACGGGGAGGACGCGGATGCCGGTAAAGCCGCGGACGGCAGCGATGGTTTCAAAATCGAGCGGGTCCGCCATTGCCAGGGTGAGGCCGAGCTCGGACATGCCGATAGGCATGCAGCGGGACTGGCGGAGGAAGCGCGGCGAGAGGCCTTGCAACTCAGGAGCGGAGAACGGTGCGCCGTCGATAGTGACGAGCGGCAACTGCAACTGTTCGCTGAGCGCGGAAAGGACGTCGCGCTGGGCGATGAAGCCGAGATCGACGAGGATCTTGCCGATCTTTTCGCCGCGTTCGCGTTGGAGTTCGAGGGCTTTTTCGAGGTCTTCGGTGGAGACCAGCTTCCTGGCCAACAGAATTTCGCCGAGGCGCATTAATACTCTCTAGTGCGGATGGTCTTTAGAAAAACGGCTTGGTCCGACGGCGGATTCACCTGCAAGTTCACCAGAGCGTTTCGGCTGGCCTGCATCACGATCTGGGCCGGAAGGCCGGTGGTGTCCTCCCAATGGTAGCGGGGTAGGGCGACCGAGATGACAACCTGTTCATTCGCGGGCACCGTATCGAGCATTCCGGCCGAGACCACCAGCGCCTCGCGCATGATGTCGCGAAGCTTCGGGAGCCGGTCGAGTTTGCGCTGGCGCAGGTCCGCCCGGTCTTTCGCCGAAATCGAAGGCCGGAAGGGGGACACGTTGGGACCTTCCACCAGATTCACACTAGCGGTGAAGACGGAACCGTAGTTGTCGAGATAGACGCCATGGGTCTCGCCCAACAGCAGGTAGGGCTCACCCGGCACGAGCGCCTTTAGCCGACGGTTGACCGAGTCTTCCACCGCCGTGATGGTGACGCGGCTGACGCTCGCCGCCTGGAGCAACGCACACAAGGCTAACGCTACGGCGATCCGCTTCACTGCACACCACCATCCGTCAGGGTTCCCGCTTGGCGCATGGCGGAGGCGTACCGCGCCTTCAGCTTCTGGTTGTTCAGGTTGTAGCTGGCTTCGAGATTCATCAGGTCTTCCTGGCGCATTTCGGAATACCGCTGCTCCACCTGCCGGACCGATTTCGCTAGACGCATCTGCTGTTCGGCTTCAACCGCGGCCACCGCCTTCACAACCGCGGCGGCGACCCGTTCGTCGATCAGCGCCGCGTCAACCGGGGCACTGACAACGGTAGGGGCGGCCGCCGTAAGGGGCGCGGGAGCCAGCGGACGAGCGAGATATCCATGCAGGAGAATGGCCGTTGACAACATGGCGGCGGCAGCAAAACCAAGGCGCGGAGCCGAGTTCCACCACGCGTTCCACCAGCGAGCCTCCCAAATGCGAGGCTCCATGATTTTGTCCGAAACGAACGCAATGCGCCGCGGCAACTCTTCGTCGCGGAGCGAG
>JBBQRA010000204.1:0-11038 GCA_038215275.1 Bryobacterales bacterium
ATGGATTGCCAAATGCCCGAAATGGATGGCTACGAAACCACTCGCCGCATCCGGATCAACGAACGCAACACCACGCACACCCCCATCGTTGCCCTCACTGCCGGCGCCAGCACGGAAGAACGAGCCCAGGCCCTCGCCGCCGGTATGGACGCCTTCCTTGCTAAACCCGTGCGCTTCGCCGAACTCGAAGCCGCCCTCCTCGACGTCCTCCTCACCAACCCATCTGTCCCATCCGGTCCAAAATAATTCCGCTGTACTGACGCATCGCCCCCGGTCTGCGACGTCGCGGCGCCGGCAAACACGCCGCCAACCGCGCCGCCTGCTCCCGGCTCAACGCCCCCCCCCCCCCCCCCGGGTGGTACCCCCCCCCCCCCACCGCCCCCCAAACCCCCCGCCCCCCCAACACCCCCAACAAGGAAACCACCCCACACACCGCCCCCTTCCGCACCGGATTCCACTGCGTCGTAAAAAAGAGGTTCTTCACCAACTGCTGGGTAATCGTCGATGCCCCCCGCAGCGACTTCCGCGACTCCATCCCCTTCTCCGCCGCCCGCCACATCTCCACCCAATCAATCCCCCAATGCCGGTAAAATCGCCCGTCCTCCGCCGCTACCACCGCGTGACGCAGGTGCGGCGAAATCCTCGCTATCTCCACCGGCTTGTAGCGCTTCTCATACCGCCCCGCCGCAAACCAGCTCTCCACCCGCCGCTGCACCTGCACCCCCGTAAACCACGGGTCCACCCACCGCAACGGAAGCAGCAGCGCCACCGGAAACAGCAACACCCCTATCGCCGCCTTACCGATGTGCTTTCGCCAACGCCGCCAGTTTCGCTTCAATCCGCTCCAACGCCTCCCGGTCCGCTGCGTTCAACTTACTCTCATTCCGCATGTGCAGGAACATCTCCCGCGCCCGCCGCCATTCCAACTCCGCCGCCTCCCGCCGCCCCTGCGCCGCCCGCACATCGCCCAACAGATCATGCGCCTCGGCCACTTCACCGAACGCCCCCGCGTTCACCGGATTCTCTCCGCTCAGCCTCTCTCTCTCTTCGAGCGCTCGCTCGCCCCACAACAATCCCTCTCCCGCCTTTCCCATCGCCAAGGCCGCCCGCGCCGTAAACATCCAATTCGTCGCCAATAGCGTCCGCCCCCGAACTTCGAGCGGATCCGTCCGCTCCATCTGCTCGAAAATTCTCCGCGCTTCCCCCAACTCCGCCGCCCCCGCCGCCGCATCTCCCGACTGCAAGAAACAACGGCCCAGACCCATCAGCCCCTGCCCCAGATTGATAAGGTCCCCCCGGCTATTCGGGTTCCGCCCCACAATCCCCCGCGCCGTCCCTACACCCATCCGGTACTGCTTCAGCGCCAACGCATACTCCCGCTCGTGCATCAGAATACTTCCCATTCGTTGCCGCGCCAGCGCCAGCCCCCGTTGGTCCGGCTCGCTCTTTGGATTCCCTACCACCAACGCCTCATACTGCTCCAAAGCCTGTCGCCGCACATCAATCACCGCCGGCCAGGCCCCCAGCTGCGACAAGCTCCCCCCCACTGCCGTAAAGCTCGACGCCACCGCCCGCCGCCGCACCGGGTTCCCCGGCTCCGCGTTCAGCAGCTTCTGCCGAATCACCAAAGCCTTCCGGTCTAATTCCAATCCCGACCGGTAGTCTCCTGCCGCCTTCAACGCACTGCTGAATTGGACACAGCTTGCCGCCAACGCATCCCGCCGCCGGCGCTGGTCCTCCTCCGCGCCGGGCATCTGCTCCAACGCCTCCCGAATCGCCATCGCCTTCCGGTAGCTCGTCAGCGCCCCGCCCGTATCCCCCAGGTTCGCCGAAGACGGCCGCCCCTGAATATCCCCCACCTTCTCGTACGCTGCCGCTACCTCCTCTTGCAACAAGCTATCCCCCGCCGCCTCCGAAGACAGCCCATCCAAATACTGCACCGCATTTCGAACCAACGTTCCCCGCACCGGCGTCGACCCCGGCAGCTTCGCTATCGCCTCGTCCATCTCAAACAGGAACGAGTTCGCCAGCCGCCGCACATCGGCAAACCGGCGCTCCGCCCGCTCGTAGTTCCGCTGCGCTATCCGAGCCTGCCAATATGTCGTCGCCAACCCCCCGGAAAGCGTCACCGTCAACAACGCCACCGCTACCACCACGCCCCGGTTTCGCCGTACGAACTTCTGCGTCCGGTACCGCCAGGTATGCGCCCGCGCCGATACCGGCCGCGACTCCAAAAACGACCGGATATCATCCGCCAGCAACTCCACCGACCGGTACCGCTCCTCCGGCGAACATTCGAGCGCCTTCAAAGCAATGTTGTCCAGGTCCCCCGCCAACTCCGGATCCGACGCCGCCTTGCTCGGCAACACCGGCGTCACCTTTGCCAATCCCTCCAGCACTTGCAACGGAGTCCTCCCCGTCGGGTCCAACGCCGCCGTCCCCGTCAATAAGTAGTACAGCAAACGTCCCAGCGAATAGCAGTCGCTCGCAATCAGCGGCAACTCCCCCCGCAACTGCTCCGGGCTTGCCCACGCCGGGGTCATCGCCGGCACCGTCGCATTCTGCGCCGCCTGCTCTTCGTCCACCAGCAGACGCGAAATCCCAAAGTCCAATAGCTTAACGTTGCCTTCCGGCGTCACCAGCACGTTGCTCGGCTTCAAGTCGCCATGCACAATCAGATTCCGATGCGCCTCCGCCACCGCCGAACAAATCTCCAGGAAGAGATCGAGCCGCGCCCGCAATCCCAGCGAATGGCTCCGCATGTGCCCATCGAGCGGCTGCCCTTCGACATACTCCGTCACCAGATATGGCAATCCCTCCGGCGTCACCCCGCCATCCACCAGCAACGGAATGTTCTTATGGTGGAGCCGCGCCAGAATCTGCCGTTCCATCCGGAACCGCCGCTCCACGCTCTCACTGAACGCCGCCCACCGGATCAGCTTAATCGCCACCGGCATCGCAAATCCGTCCATCTCCCTCCGGGCCAGATACACGGCTCCCATCCCACCCTCGCCCAACTGCCGCTCCACCTCGTAGTGCCCAATCTTCCGGCCCGCGTAGTTCATCAACGCCGGACGCAAATCCACCGCCGCCTCATCCAGAAAGCCGCTCGACTCGTCGTGCGCCGCCAGCAGACTGTTCACCTCGGCCGCCAGCGTCGGCTCGTCCTTCGTCTGTAAGGCGACATAGGCTTCCCGCTCTGCGCGCGGCTTCACCAGCGCCTGATGAAAAATCTCCTTCACCCGTTGCCAACGAGCCGACGGCGAGGGTAAAGACTCCGTTTGCAAAACGACTCCTTCCGCTTAGCCCGCCGTCTGCGGCTGCCGCGTCATCTCCCGGAACAGCCACGCCTTGGCCGATACCCAGTCCCGCTTCACCGTAGCCGGCGAAATGCCCAGCGCCTCGGCCGTTTCTTCAATCGTCAGGCCGGTAAAAAACCGCATCTCCACAATCTGCGCCTGCTGCGGATCCACCTCCGCCAGAGTGCGCAGGGCATCGTCGAGCGCGATCATTTCAATGTCTTTCTTGTCCGCCACCCCCAGCGCCTCGTCCAGCGAAAGCGCTACGATGCCGCTGCCCCGCTTGGCCGCCCGCGTCGCCCGCGCATGGTCCACCAGAATCCGGCGAATCATCTGCGCCGCAATCCCAAAGAAGTGCGCCCGATTCTGCCACTGCATCCGGCGCTGATCAATCAGCCGGATGTACGCCTCGTGAACCAGCGCAGTCGCCTGCAGCGTGTGCCCGGCGCTCTCGCGGCCCATGTAATATTGGGCCAGCCGCCGCAGTTCGTCGTAGACAATCGGCGTCAATAGCTCCAACGCCGCACGGTTCCCCTGCGACCAATCCTTCAACAGTTGGGTGACGTCCTGCGCGCTCATCAACCGGATTATACCTTTACCCGCTCGTAATCATGATACGTTTCTCTCGATGGCCCTCCTCGAATCGAAGCGTTTCCAAAACAGTTTCCTGCTCGCCTTAGGCGTCGCCACCCTCGCGGTAAGTTTCGCCATCCTCCAGCCGTTTCTCCTGCCACTCGTCGCGGCCGTCGCCCTAGCCATTCTCTTCTACCCCCTGCACATTCGCATTACCCACTGGCTGCGCCGCCCCAGCCTCGCCGCCGGCCTCTCCGTCATTCTCGTCATCTTGCTCATCGTCCTGCCGGCATTTCTGCTCGGCACGGCAGTCGCCCGCGAACTCAAGCATCTCTTTGATGTCGCCGCCAGCAAGTCCGCCGCCGGCGGCGGCTGGGCCGAATGGACGGCCAATCTCCTCCACCGCGCCATTCTCTGGGCCGGCATCGAGTCGCCCGAAACCGAAGAGCAAATCCGTAACGCTCTGCTCGAACGCATCCAGGCCCTCGGCGGCGTTCTCCTCGTGTTCACCCGCGCCATACTCGCCAACCTCGTTTCGCTGATCATCGACGCCGTGGTCACGCTCTTCAGCCTGTTCTTTCTCTTCCGCGATGGCAGCCGTCTGAAGCGCGCTCTGGCCCGCCTCACTCCCCTTCCTCCGGGAGCCTTCCACCGGCTTTTCGCGGACATCGGCCGCAGCGTTCTCGCCAACGTCTACGGCATCGGAGCCGTCGCGTTGGCCCAGGGGTGCCTCACGGCGCTCGTTTTCACCCTGCTCGGCCTCAAGTCCCCCGTCCTTTGGGGAACCGTAGCCGGCCTTTTTTCGATGATTCCGATCCTCGGCCCGGCCATCATCTGGGTCCCGGCGGCGATATTTTTGGCGGCCTCGGGAAGCTGGGGCAAGGCGCTCATCCTCACCGTCTTCGGCGCCGGGGTCATCGGACTGGCCGATAATTTCATCCGCCCCTACGTCATCAGCGGCCGGGTGAACCTTCACCCGCTACTGGTCTTCTTCGCCCTGCTTGGCGGAGCGCAGGCCTTCGGTTTCCTCGGCCTCTTCATCGGCCCGGCCACCCTCTCGGTGACCGTTGCAATCGTCGAACTCCTCCGGGAGGAATCTATCGATCCTCCCGAACCAAGCCGAATTTCCCTTTGATCTGCTGCCTGCCATCGGCCGGCTGCGGGTCTTCCGGTCGCAGCGATTTGCTCAATCCGGCATCCTCGCTCTTGTCCCCAAACTTCGGCCGCAGCCGCAGTTTCGGCGCATCGGCACTGGCGCCAGACAAATCTTGCGCCTCCAACGTCCCCGCAGTGGCCACGCCCGGCGTGTAGACCACTATAGCCACCCAGTACGTCCCGCTCCGCAGCGGCGAGTTCGATCCCGGCGTAATCGTGATCCGTTCATCCCCGGAGACGTTCGTTGAACTGAAGTCGGCCACCACCCGGCCCTCCCGCACCTCCGGCGGCGAACCAAATCGGACGTACAAGTCCACATCTGCCCCCGGCGTTTCGGTCTTCAACGCAATCTCCATCCGGGAAACGTTGGTCACGTCCAACCGGTACGCGTTGGCGCCCGAAAACAAGGTCGGAACTTCCACCGCATCATGCGCCCACCCTACGGCTTGGCCCAGCGACAACGCCCGTCCCTGCCCGGTGGCCGGTGCCGCCGGCGCCCGTTCCACGGTAGCCGTCACCGCTCCCGTCACCTGCACGTTGCGCGCATAGTTCCCCAAGGCAATGAAGTACGTACCAGCTTCGAGCGGCGGCTGCGAGGTCCGCGAAATCGTGATGGTCTCGTTACCCGTCGTTCCTTCCGCAAAGTAATCTGCAATAACCTCGCCCTCAGACAACCCCACATCCGCACCGCGGCGGACGTAAAGGTCGACATCCGCATTCGGCGTCGTCGTATTCAGCCGCACCGTCAAACTGGTCGACCCCGCCGGCACCTGAATCCGGAAGCCCGAGGTCCCCGCGTACAGTGTCGGCGTGGCCGTGGCCGGAAATGTGAAGCGGCCCGGCGTTCCCGACGTCAATTGCACCTCCGCCTCCGGTGGTGCAGCGGCCGTGTCAATATAGACCACTACCTGCCCTTGCGCCTGCACGTTCGGCGTAAAGAGCGCCAACGAAATGAAGTACGTCCCTGCGCGTAACGGGGGTGTCGACCCGGCCGAAATGTCCAGCAGTTCTTCACCCGCCGGGCCTTCGCTCCGGTAGTCCGTCACAATCCGCCCATCCACAATCGAAGGCGCCTGCCCCACCCGCGCAAACAAGTCCACATCCACGTCCGGGGTACTCGTCTGCAGCACCACCCGCACCCGCGAAGCATTCTCCGGTACTGTAATCCGGAACGAAGGATCAGCGATCAGTGCCGGGCCCGATACCGAGGCAATCGTAAACCGCTGCGGCAGCCCTGCAATCAGCGGTTGCCCCACCGTATTCGACGATCCACCCGAGGTCACCGTCGCCAACAGTGTACCTTGCACCCGCACGTTCCGCGTAAACAATCCCAACGCGATAAAGTAGGTGCCCGCCCGCAGCGCCGGCGTGTCCGAAGGAGTTATCACAATCGTCTCGCTCCCCGAATCGCTCTCGGAGATGTAATCGGCCTGCACGGCTCCACCGCTCAAGCGCGGTGCCTCGCCCGTCCGCACGTACAGATCGACGTCCGCCCCGGGCGTTGTCGTCTGGATCCGAACCTCAAGCCGCGTGGCCCCGGCCGGCACCGAAATCTGGTACGCGCTATCCCCGCTGAAGAGCGTCGGGTTCTCCACCGCTTCGAGCGTGAACGCCGCGGCTGCCCCCGACGTCAACGTCCGCCCCGTCGCCGTCGGCGGAGGCGTCGTCGTCCCGCCGGTCACCGTCGCCGTCAATCGCGTGGTTATCCGCGTGTTCGCCGTGAATACCGCTAGATTGATGAAATACGTCCCGGCCCGCAACGCCGGACTTGACGACGAAGAGATCGTTATCACCTCCTCACCCGCCGGCCCCTCGGACCGGTGATCCGCGGTGATTTGCTGGCTCTCGACCACCGCCTCCGCGTTGAACCGTGCGAACAGGTCCACATCCACACTCGGTGTATCCGTCTGCAAACGGATCTCAAGCCGCGTCGCTCCCTGGGGCACGTCAATCCGATAGGCAGAGGCCCCGCGCAGCAGCGTCCCTCCCGCCACCGGATCCAGCGTGATCGCCCGGGTCTGCCCTGAAGTCAACGCTACGGCCGCTGTCGGCGGAGGCGTCGTCGTCCCGCCGGTAACTGTCGCCGTCAATCGCGTGGTTATCCGCGTGTTCGCCGTGAATACACCCAGATGAATGAAGTACGTCCCCGCCCGCAGCGCCGGGCCTGACGTCGAGGTGATCGTGATCAACTCACTCCCCGCCAACCCCTCCGACCGGAAATCGGCCACAATCGCCTGATTCTCCACCACAGACTCCCTTCCGAAACGCGCGTACAAGTCCACGTCCACGTTCGGAGTGTCCGTCGCCAGCCGGATCTCGAGGCGCGTCGCCCCCTGCGGCACTTCAATCCGGTAAGCCAACGAGCCAGTCAGCAGCGTCCCGGAAGGAGATGGTTCAATCGTGATCGTCCGCGTCTGCCCCGAGGTCAGCGCCACCGCGCCCGAACTCGGCGGCGGAGTGGTCGTCCCGCCCGTGACGACCGCCGTCAATGTACCCCTCGCCTCCACCCCCGGCGTGAACAACGCCATCGCAATGAAGTAGGTACCCGCTCGCAAAGCCGGGCTCGACGTCGGCGTGATCACGATGGTTTCGTCGCCGCTATCCGTCGCCGCCGAAAAGTCAGCCGTTACCCGGCCCCCGCTTAGCGCCGGCGCGCTCCCGTGCCGCACAAACAGATCCAAATCCGTGTTCGCCGTACTCGTCCGCAGCCGAATCTCAAGCCGCGTCGCCCCCTGCGGCACCTGCACGCGGTATACCGAAGAGCCCCCCAACAGCGTCGGCCCTTCCACCGGACCCATCCTAAAGGACGCCGGCGCGTCGCTCGTCAACGCCGTCCCCTCGGTGCCGCCCGTCGGGGGCGGAGGAGGCGTCGGACCCGTCGTCCGTTCTTCGAGGTATCCCTGCAGCGCCGGATACGCGGTTGAAAACCGGCCATACCAGTCGTACGCCGGGCGCAAATTACATTCCGTCTGCCCGGCCGGCGGCTTCGGGCCGCCCGACAGCATCCCGACGATCAACCCCTCGCGATTAAATATCGGCGAACCGGAAGAGCCTCCCTCAGTCACCCCTTCCCGCCACGTGATCGAGTGATACTTCGGCTCCGGCCGGCCCCGCGTCGCAATCGGTTCTGCCTTATTGCCAAACGAAATCCGCTTATAGTCGCCCGTCGGGTGATGGATCCCCGTCACCTCCGCCCCAATCTCGGGATCAACCTCGGACCAACCCGAGAAGGTCACCCCATTCGGCAGGGAGCCATTCAAACGCAGCAGCGCGTAGTCGCCGAGTTCGAGCGAACCGCTCGTCAGATAGGTCGCCCCCACCGTCGTCGGCACATCGCGCAGGTTTCGCGGAGCCCCGTTGCAGACGCTCGACTGATAGAACCAGAACACCTGCAAGCTCCGCGCCTCGGCCTCGTTGCTCACGCAATGGTCCGCCGTCAGAAAGTACGGAATCCCGCTGTTGTTCCGCGTGTTGACCAGAGAGCCCGAGCAAAGCGCGCCACCGCCATTGGTCTCAAACAGATACCGGCCCACGCTCCGCGCCCGATCGTCCCATTCCGGGTAGCAGGTCACGTCGAGGTTGCAGCCCAGGGCCGCCTCCCGCGCCGCCCCCACCGGCCCCAACTTGGTCTCGCCCACTCCGCCCTTCGCCGGTGCCACGCCCGCAAAAATGTGGCTGATGCGGCCTACGTGGAACGGCAGCATCCGCGGTGCACCCGCCGCGGCCTCAAACTCGATCACCAGCGATTCGCCTTCGACGAGCGCAGTCCAGAAGTCGTCGCCGCCCTCGTACGGCCCTACGGGTTGCATTGGGTTCGTTTCGTCGCCAGGGTACAACCACAGTCGACCCGAGCCCGCCGCCAATCCCAAAATCTCAAGGCGCAGCCCTTTCGCGCCCGGACTCCGCAATGCAGCCTGGTAAACCGCGCGGCCGTCCGGCAATTCGCTCCATCCGCCCCGCGTCAAGAACTCATCGCCGCCCAGGCGGTGGACCCCTGCCCGCGTCACGCCCGGCTTGATAGCCGTCGGCGCACTATCGGCCGCCGAAATTGAACCCATCCAAAACTCGGCCACCCGTGTCGATCGGGCCAGCGCCCGCTTCAGCGCGGGCGCCTCCACCGTCTTCAGTTTGAACGGAGGCACCGGTGCTGCCCACAACGCGGGCAGGCAGAAAAGCAGCGACAGACGGAGCAACATATAGACCCTCTCGGATTAACGCGGAATTAAGATTCAGTTGGGCGCGGTAAATCGAAAATAGTTCGGTTCCCTAACGAGCGCCAGAACCCGTAACCAAATATCGACAGCAACACCGAGAAAGTTTGCTAGTCAAGAAGATAAATACCACGCTGCCCAATCAGCCCCTACGCGCAACATGTTCATGCAGTTGAAAGAGTACACCATCGCGATCATCACGACCACACCCAGACGCAGCATTAACCCGATGATCGCCAGGAAAATCACGAAGTACAAAAAGTAGCTTACCAGCCAGTCCGCCCGGTTGCTCGCAGCGCTCGACTGTGCGGCAAAAATCGCCGATGCCACCACCGTCGCCGCCCACGCTACCGCCGATGAGCCGATCGCCAGGCGCAATGCTCCCCGCCGGTCTACGCGGCCCATCTTCCAATTTCGCAGGGAGAGCACTATCGTAAAGAACAAGGCCACCGCCAGAGCAGTGAACTCAAACGTCCGCTGAACCCAACTCGCCCCAGTCGCTCGGCCTCTTTCATCCAAGGCCAGATCATTTGACATTCCGTAATCTGTCCCCGCCACGAGCCAATTTGCACCACAACTTCGGTCTTCGGGATCACCGGATGCCAATTCCGCGGCGCGGAATACCTCTGCCGCGTCCAGCGCCGCCCCGCCAGACTGGTCGCTTAGCTGATAAGGTATCCGGCATCGCGGGATCAACCGGAGCCGGGTTCATCTCGGTGACGGTCCCAAGCGGTTCAGCCAGCACCGGGATTCGAGCCTCTCTGCACCGCACCAGCCCCGGGCCCTCCGCTGCCAACCATAGGCCCCATTCCCGCGAAGGCAGGCCCCGGAGATGCCGCGTTAGTTCCGTCCGCGATACCTTCGTCACCGCCCTGTCGGCCGGCTTCTGACCGTAGCCGAAGCGAGCCGCCAGATCCCGCGCTTTCTGCGCCAGCGCTTCGGGCGAGTATGCTGCGGGGGTCCTCAGCATCGCCACATTTTTCTGCCGAAGCCAGGGGCTCGCTGCTAGGCACACGAGGATCGTCGCCAGGCACGCAATAGAGTCTCGCTGGTTCAGTCCGGCAGTGCCACCCGCTGCCGCCATCAGCTCCGGCGATGGGGTCTCCCCCGCCGCTAGGGCCGCCGGCAGAGGATCGCCTCCAGGCAGCGCAGCCGCCGCAGCGCGTCCGGGTCAAGACATCGGCGAATCACCCGCTCCACCGCCGGGTCGACATCGGAAGCCAACGCCGTCACGCCCGTGCCCCTCAACTGCTCCGCCGCCAACCCGAAGTTGAGATCAACAGCTCGCCCTTCTTGTTCAGCATGACGTTCTGCGGCTTCAGGTCCCGATGGATCACGCCCTTGTCGTGGGCCGCCTGCAACCCGGCGCAGAACGTCCGGGCAATCTCGATCGCTTTATCCGCAGGCGACCGGCCGATGCGCTTCAACAGCGTGGCCAGGTCCTCGCCGTCGACGTACTCCATCGAGAGGAAGGGCGTACCTTCCAACTCTTCGATATCGTACATGCGACATACGTTCGGATGGGACACCTGCCGCGCCACGCGGACTTCGTTCTGGAAACGTTCCAGCAACCGGTCGTTCCTCGCCGCCGATTCCGGCAGGAACTTGAGCGCGACCGACTGCCCTAGTGCTATGACCGCCAGGAACCGTTAGTTTAAGACATTGTTGCCATGAAATGTTTGGATGCATACTTGGGTATGCCCCCGGCTCCACTCCAGATCCAGCTCTCCTCCGAAGATCAAGAGCAATTGCAGACACTACTCAGAGGCGGCGTTCAACCGGTCCGCTCCATCTTGCGTG
>JBBQRA010000205.1:0-11003 GCA_038215275.1 Bryobacterales bacterium
CTCCGCGGCCGCGGGCAGTTTAGTTGCCCGGGCAGTGAGCGGCCTCAGCGCGGCTCCTTCGATGACCTGGTGGAGTCCCTTGGCGGGGGGTGAATCCAACACCTGTACGGCGCCCGACGGCCAAGCGATTTCCAAGCTTTCTACGGTCTCCCCGATGCCCAATCCGAAATGGACCCGGCGGCTGGATTGCGAAACGAACCCACTGCCGGACCGTACCTGGCGGTGCAGCGTCCGCCGGTTGGTCCGCAGTTTCACCCAGGCGCCGACCGCATCGCGATTCGACTTCACGCCGCGCAGTTCCAACTGCAGCGCTGTCTGCTCGCCGACGTGCTCATTCCTTAGTAAGCGCAGGCGTGGCCCAGTGCGAAACGTCAGTGCGAGATCCTGCCGGCCGTCGTGATCGTAGTCAAATACGGCGAACGCCCGGCCGTCACCGTTGAAGTCGAGACCTGTCACGTACGAAACGTCTTCAAATTTGCCGCCGCCCACATTGCGATAGGCGACGTTCCGTTCCCGGCCGGACCAGGATCCGCCGGACCGGATCAACTCGTTCACGGCTCGCCAGCCTTCCTTGTAGCTTCGCGACCCGGTTACCTGTTGTGGGCTTTGCGACACGACCTGCCGCCAGAAGAAACTTCACAAATCGTGGGTATCCGGCCCGGCGACATAGCCGTTCTGCACGTACAAGTCTTCGCGGCCATCATTATCGAAATCGACGAAATCGCTCGACCAAGCCCACCGTCCGAATTCGACTCCCGCGGAATATGTCGAATCGAGGAACCCTTGTCCTCCCTGATTTGTGAACAACGAATTCCCTCGCGCTTGCCGTTGAAACGCTGCCCGGACGGTTGGGTCCCGCGCCACGTCACGGAACGCCGGATTGTGCGTCAAGCGCAGGCCGGCGCTGGACCACATGTTTCCGTTGTACAGATCCGGGAAGCCATCGCCGTTGACATCCACCCAGGCGGCGGACATACCGGCAGCGAGGTCGTCGACGCCCAACTCTCCCGCGACATCGCGGAATTCCCCCTTGCCGTCGTTCCGGTAGAGGTTGTTCCGGCCGAAATCATTGGCTACGTAAAGGTCCATATCGCCGTCTCGATCGAAGTCCGCCCAAGCCGCCGCGAAGCTGAACCGGTTGTTGTTGTGGTCAAGGCCGGCCGCCTTTGTCACATCTTCAAACGTACCGTTGCCCCGGTTGCGATAGAGGAAATTAGGCGGTCCGTTTCTCGCGTCATAGTAGGGCGTTGGCGCGTCATAGGAGGCCCCAGGCGAATAGAATCCGTACGCGCAGAGATATACGTCCAATAGGCCGTCACCGTCGAAGTCGGCTAGGGCGGCGCCCGTCGAACTGCCTGCCGTTGGGTTGAACCCGGCTTTCATCAGGCGAGTGAAGCGACCAGAGCCATCGTTGCGAAACAGGTAGGGCAGGGAGCCGGTAATGCAAAGCAGATCCTGGTCGCCGTCGTTATCGAAGTCGGCAAACAAACCCATCGAAGTCGAGTCCAGGATATCCAGGCCCGCCCGGCGGGTAATATCCGTGAAGGTCCCGTCCCCGTTGTTATGAAACAGCCGGTTGGGTAGTCCGTTGGGTTGCGCGACGAACAAGTCTTCAAACCCGTCGCCATCCACGTCGCCAACCGCGACACCGTTGTGGCCATAGACGTCTGGCCCCACGGCCGCATCGATGCGCTGGCGCCACCAGTCCACCGGCCGGGTAAGCTGCGCGGCGTACGCCGGGTTGCTTCCCAGCGCTAGCTCCGAAACATCGCGGAACAAGGGCGCGTTCCGTTCGGAGGTTCTCCAGGGTTCCGGGACGAACGCCAAAAGCTTGGGTTCTTTTTGTCCAACCGAGAACCGGGCCTCCGCTGTTGTTAGGAACGACGCCCGCCCGCCCGTCTTCGGGATTCCGCCGAACTCAACGCGGAGGCGCAGCGTGGTTTCTGGCTCGGCTGCCGTTACACGGTCGCTGGCGATGATCTTGAATTCTACGACCTCCAAAGTCTGAAAGCGAGTCATGGTCGGGGCGAGCGCCGGGATCAGGTTCCGGCCTTTCTTCAACTCGTCGGCCACCCGCTTGAAGTAGATGTTCAGGGCTTCATAGTCCTGCTCGCCCACCCAGTTGTCCTTCTCCGCGTCCACCCTTGCCAGGACAGTGTCGATGGCGCCGGGACGCAGAGGGGGAGCCTTCACACGGTAGTCCTGGGCCGTCGCCAAGCCTACCGCAAACAGAATTGTCCAGGCGGTTCTCCGCAAGCTGGTTAGAACTCCAAGCGCAAGCTCAATTGAATCTGCCGTCCGGTGCCGATGGTGCTGGTCACTCTTCCGAAATCACCCCGGCCGAAAACTGCTGCCGGCACGTTGAAATTCGCGCGGTTTGGCAGGTTGTAGAAATCGGTGCGGAATTGCAGGTTGTACCGTTCGGTGATAGGGAACTTCTTATTGAGGGTCGAATCGAGCCCGATGAATCCTGGCCCGAAGCCCAGGAGTCGGGCGGCATTACCGAACTCGCCTACCGCCGGCGCCGAGAAGCATGCGGTATTGAAGTATTGGTTCAGCATCGCTGCCCGGCTGCCGCTGCCTCCGCCCTGGTTGGGATCGCAGATCAGGTTGGGCCGGTTACCGTTTGAAAACGTGTTCGTAATATTCGTTTGGACGATAGATCCCCAGGGAGGTCCGGAGCGCAACTCCAGAATGGCCCCGATACTCCAGCCGCCCACGAAGGCATCGACAAAGCGGTTCGAAATGTTCATCCGCTTTCCCTTGCCGATCGGCAACTCGTACACTGTTGAACCGATGTATCGATTGCGAACATCGTTGCCTGAGTACGACTTGTCCAGGCCACGCAACTCCAGATGGGTGTAGCCGCTTCCTTCGCCACCGGCCAACTCGCCATTCCCTTCGACGTTATCCAGGAATTTCGAGAACGTGTAGTTCATCAGGAAGTTCAGACCGTTCGAGTACCGCTTCTCGAACTTCAGGTTCATGGCGTGGTAGGAGGACTTCCCCCAGAAGGGTGAAATCATTGTGACCCCGTTGAACTGCGGGAAGGGGCGCGCCGTTTGCGATTGGGTGGCGGGTCCCCGTCCATTGACCAGCGGGATCATGTTGATGTTGATGTTTGGCCCGCCCAGTTTTCGGCCCAGATTGCCGAGATAAGCCGCCTCCAAGAGGTAGGACCCGGCGAACTCCTTCTGGATGGTTAGGTTGTACTGCTGGGAGTACGGGTTGGCCTGGTTCTCGCTGATGAAATCAGGGCTGGTCCGCGGCGCTTGGCCGACCCGCACCGCACCAAAGGAGGCGTCGAGCGTGTCGCGTTGGGAGGCGCTGGCGGGGATGCCATTGCGGAACGGGAAGATTGCCGTCAGGCCGCCGTCGGGCGACGTGTAGGAGGCATTGATGCTGAAGCCTTGGGACAGCGAATTCGGAACCGCTCCGGCATACGCGCCGGCGTAGGCGATGCCGTAGCCGCCGCGAATCACCATGTTGCGCGGAGCCCGGTAAGCGAAGCCAAACCGGGGTCCGAAGTTATTCTTGTCAAACCGGTGCGCATACTTGGAACGGCCGTCCCGGCCGGAGAAGGTGACGATTCCGGGCACCTGCGAGAGAGGATTTATGACGGAGCCATCGAAGCCGGATTGACGGTTGTTGGTGGCCTCCCAGCGAGGAGTATCGAGGTCCCAGCGCATACCGATATTCAGTGTCAGATTCCGGGTGATCTTCCAGTCGTCCTGAACGTAGGCACCCCAGAAGTCTGAGCGGGCGAGTAGCAGGTCCGCGTCGACTAGCGAGGCGCCCGTAACATGGCCGAGCAGCAGGGCTGCTATGCCGCTTCGCGTCCCGCGGTCGTTGAAGGTAAAGCTGCCGCCGATCTGGCTGTTCAGGTCGTCTTTGTTTGAAGAGAACCGGAACTCGCCACCGACTTTGATCGTGTGTTTGCCTCGAATGAAGGTCAGATTGTCGACCGCATGGTGCGTCAAAATCGGAGTCTGGATCCGCTCATAGGTGCCGGAGCCAAGCGAGGTATGGCCAATGACGTTGATTGTCGCAATCGCGTCGGGATTCACACCGGGCAGGTTCAGCGTTCCATTAACCTTCGAGTCGTAGCCGGCCGAACGATTGATGTGTGTCCGCGTCGACCAGGAGTAGCGGGCCTCGTTGATTACAGTCGGCTTCAGATTGTGAATCCAACTGCCGAGAGCGTTGTGGATTTTGTTGGTGCGCGTCCCGCCGATGGGTGACGCCGGATTATCGAAAAGGGAGGCCACCGTTTGCGGCGCCGCGATGACCGAGTACCGCCCGAAGACGCGGTCGTTATCCGAGATATTATGATCGACGCGAACGGTCAGCGAATCCTGGCTTTGCCTGTTGGCCGTGGTCAGGATGTAGTTATTCGCAGGGGCGCGGGTGACATCGTCGGCCACATTCGGTACGGGATAAAACGACGCAAACCGGGCCCCGAACGGATCGATCCGCGAAGGCGGAATGATATTGCCAGGGAACGGGGTGGCGGTGAGCGGATCGAGAATCTGCACGTCGCGGCGCGCGGAGAAATCCCCCTGGAGTTCGGCCGGCCGCGGAATGTTGTTGCCGGACAGGGTTACTCCGTCCCGGCGGCGCGCTCCTTCGTAGTTGGCGAAGAAGAACGTCTTATCGCGGATGATACGGCCGCCATAGGAAGCGCCAAAAATGTTGTAGCGCAGCGGGGCCTTTCGCGGAGCGAAGAACGTACGCGTGTCGAGCGCTTCGTTCCGGAGGAACTCATAAGCGGCTCCATGGAAGCCGTTCGTTCCCGAGCGGGTGGTCATCAAAATCAGGCCGTTGCCAGACCGTCCAAACTCGGCGGAGAGGTTGTTCGATTCCGCCTTGAACTCCTGCAGCGATTCCGACGGCGGGTTCAGATGCAGTTGCGCCACGCCGAGGGCCATGTTCTGCACGACGCCTCCGTCCAACTGCCACATCTGATTTTGCGAACGGCCGCCGGACATAGAGAAGATCGGCACCTGTTCGCCATCGTTTTCCTGTTTGAAAACGACGCCGCCCAAGAGACGGACCAGGCCGGCCGTGCGGCGACTTTCGAGAGGCATGCGGAATACGGTTGTCCGGTCAATGAGTTGTCCTAGCGTAGAGGACTCGGAATCGAGGATGGGCGCGGTAGCGGTTACAGAAATGGTCTCGCTGGAGGCTCCGACTTCGAGGGCGATGTCCACTGTGCGGGTTGAGCCAGTGTCGAGGACGATGCCTTGACGGACGACCTTTTTGAATCCAGGCTGTTCGCAAGTCAACTGATAGGTGCCCTGGATCAGGAGGGGGAATTGATACCCTCCTGACGAGTTCGTCATCGATTCAGAGGTCACGCCGGTGGCCTCGTTTCGGATGGTCATCTTCGCGCCGACCACGACGGCGCCGGAAGTGTCGGAGACTACGCCAGTCAGACGCGATTGCGTCTGGGCAAACAGAACCGTTGCCGACAAGGATAAGACAAACAAACCACCGAAGCGCATGGGTGAAACTCTATCATCGGCCTCTTCGGGGTGCAAGGCTCCAAAGCTTAACGTTTCAGCTTTCATTATTCAGACCTGATTGAGGAAGAAGACGCAGGAGCAGTGGATGGCAGTTCACGATCTCGCTCTCCGCCGCTTCCGCGGCGTCCAATCGGCCCACTCCGCGTGCGCCGTCTGCATCGCGTCCAACTCCCGCCGGCAGCGCGAGCAGCCCTTCAGATGAGCCAAAAACGCATCGCCCACCGCATCGCCACCCGCCCACAGCGCAATCTCCTCGTCCCACTGCCCGCAACTCATACCAACCTCCGTAGCTTCATCCGTGCTGCGGCGATCTGGCTCCGCACGGTGCCTTCTGTCGTCTCCAACAGAGCTGCCACCTCACTCGTAGCCAGCCCTTCGATATCCCGTAACGTAATGGCCGCCCGCTCCCGCTCCGGCAACTGGTTCAGCGCCCTCTTCACCCGCTCCCATCGATGGGCAATCTCGGCGGGCTCCGCCGGGCCCGGCCGCCGATCCGCCATCTCCACCAGTTCCACACCTCGCCGCGGCCCGCGCCTCCGGTCCAGGCACGTATTGACCGCCGTCCGGTAGAGCCAAGGTCCAGGGTCCCCTTCCATCTGTGCCCAGTGCCGATGCAATTTCATAAAGGTATCCTGCGCCGCCTCCTCAGCCTCCCCGGTCTCTCCCAGCATCCTCCGGCAGATAGCCAGCACACGCGGTTGCTGTGCGGACACTATCTGCTCAAACGAATCTGCCAAAAGAGTTTTCATCGCTCCTGTCTCTAATACGACGCCGACGGCCATTCCGTTGACCCGAGTTGAGATTCTTTCCGATATGTTGCTGTGTTGGCCACCAAGGATCAGTTTTTGCCAAGCTAGCGTAGGAGAAGTCATGACGCTCAGAAATGGCGCCGCGAGCGGGCAAAGAGACGCGAGAACCCTCGATTATGTCAGGATTTGCTCTAGTCGAGAGAAGACTTGAAGCAATAGGACGCGGAGGAGTCGTTCAGGAGGGATGGAGGGCCGGCGGGCGGCGCTGTACATCGCAGCGAACTCTGCGGTCATGCTGGCGAGGACCAGATCGGTCAATTCGCGCACTTTGCCCAACAGATGGGAGGCTGGAATCCGATCTTTGAGGGCCAATTAACTGAATGTTTCTTCCTGAAGCCGCTCGTCGTTTCCACGCCAACCAGAGAAACCTCTAAAGCTTTTCCCCGGGTATCGCGTCGTGGCTGAGTTATCGGCAAGTTCCTATGACTTGACGCGGTCGTAGTCGAACGCCTCGTTCACCAGATGGTACTTCGGTTCGCCGTCGCGCTGGAGATAGTAAGTGGGCAGTGCAGTCCGCTGGAAGTCCGTGAGCCGGCGGCGGACCGCTTTGCCGTCCTCCCACTCGTAAACCTCGACCTCGTGGGGGTTAAAGGTATCCAGCAGCCCGCGCTCCTTGGCGATACGGAAGAGGTTCACGTTGCCCGGTTCGTGGCCGCCGAGATACATGCCGATCATGTCCAGGCGGAGCTTATCCTTGCCAAACATCACAAGGTTCGTCAGGTGATCGTTGCCGACGCCAAAGCCGTCGCCATCGCGGCCATAGATGCCTTCGATGACGGCGAGGCCGGTCTTGAGGGCCTGGGCGTTGTCGCAGGTCTTGTGCGCCCAGATCTCCTGATGCACGGGACTCAAGTCAGCTCGGCTCTGGTAGCGGGCGTAACCCATCCGAACATGGCGGTCAAAGAACGAGTTGACGCGGCGTTCAACCTCGGGGTGGATGTGCTCCTTCATGAAGTCGGGCACGCCGGTCACCATCTGCCAGCCGGGACAGAAGCGGACATAGGGTTTGACGACCAGCCCCTGCTCATTCTTGGTGGCGAGCGTCATGCACATGCCGTGGGATTTCCACTTGGCGATATTGAGCAGCCACGTGTCGGGCTCGTTGACCGGGGCATAGTGGGGGATCTTCGTGTAGACGACCGGATCGGGCACCTTGGTCCAATTCATCTCATAGCTGTCGCGGAAGTTGCGGGCTCGGCGCTCGGGTTCGTTTACTTCCACGCCATGGCGGTCATTGATATCGGCCAGGCCACGGTAGTTCCAGGTGTGGAAGTTGTTAGCTTCGAGGAAGTAGAACTGTTTGAGGCCGATTTCCTTCAGCCCGATGAGGATGCCTTCGTAGAACTGAGGGTCGGTGCCCGTGCCCCAGTTCTCCTCGTGCGGCCGGTTGTTACGGACGCTGGTGAAGTTCGGTTTGAGAATGATGCGATGCGAGATCGGGATGCCGGCCGCATCGTCGGTAGGGACGAAGACCTCGCGGGCAAAGGAGATGCCTTCCTTCAGCTTCGTCGCCTCGTCCATCTTGTGCAGCACGCGCGTGCGCTTGATGAAAATAGCCTTGGGGTTGGCTTCGACAAAGGGATGGACGGCGAAGCGGGCCTTCGGAAGACGCGAAGGGGCGCCGATGAGCCGGTAGGGCGTCAGGGCGACGGCGGCAGCCAGGAAGTGACGGCGGGAATGTGTCATAGCACGTAAACCTTAAACAAACTTTACAACAGCAAGACGATGGATGTTAGGCGGGAAGACTTCGGACATCAAACCCCGCGTATAAACTTTCAGGGGCAGGGGCGGCGCTTCGGGGCGCAAAAGGGTCGCAGTCCGGTAGATGCCTTGCACGCGGGCCTGGATCTCCACTTCGATAGGGGACCCATATTGAATGATATGCAGAAGTCCGCCGGCCGTAGCGAGGGGGATGGCGGAGGGGGCGTTCCAGAGGCGGGCGGCGCGACGCTTGTGGGTGACGAGGTCGATGCAGTCAAGGGCGAACTCGCTGGGGTCCTGGATGCGCTTGTGGTAGGCGACCACCCTGCCTTTGCCGTGGGAGAAGATGGTGCGGTCGGTGTCCTCCTTGACGACGGACCAGCTTTTCGCGGGTGCGGTGTCGATGACGACGGTTGCCCCGGCGGCAGCGTGGGCGAAGGTCTGGGGCGGAACTGTTTTCAGGCCGGCGGCGACGAGGACGGCGATTCGCCCGGGGTCGGGGGCGGGAATGTGGGCGGAGGAGACCAGCGAGGGGCTTCCGCCGCGGCGGAAGAGGAGGTTGGCGATCTCGGAGGGGGCATAGCCGGGCTCGACGATGGCGGTCAGGGTGGGAAGGGTGGGGCGGCGGAAGAGGTCCTCATTTTCCCGGAGCCAGGCGGCGGTGCGGGCGAGCGAGGCCCAGGCCGCGAGCGCCTTGGCGTCGCCGGCCAGGAGGGCATCGCGATAGCGGGGTTCGACGGAGAGGACGAAGTTGCCGCCGTTGACGCGGGCCTCGACGTAGGCGAGTTCGAGAGAGTCAAAGGGGACGCCTTGTTCGCGGCTCTTGTGCTGATGGGCGAGCAGGCCGGGTAGTCCGAGCGCGCGCTGGACGGCCGCGAGGTAGCCGCTAGCATCGACCCAGGGTTCACGGCTGGCGCTTGCGACATCCGGGTTGCCGCCGCGGGCGCCGGGGCTGCGGATGCCGGGCCAGAGGCCCGAGGTGACCCCGCCTTCGACGGTCTCATCGCCGATAATCTGATCGGCCTTCAACCGGGCCAAAAGGGGCTCATGGGCGGGTTCGCGGTTGGGCCAGCGGAGGATGAGGGGCAACGGCATGAGGGACCTGCCTACATCGTAGCGTGGCGGTGCCGTTGTGTTAACGGTCATCGAAAAACGGAGAAATTGGAGCGTCAGTTCGGCACCGGCCGTTTTGACGGCGCAGTCGGCCAAGCCGTACCTCGCCGCAAGCAAATCGCCAGATCGGCCGGCCCTTTTTGAAAGTGGCCCCTGGCAGCGTCTCGTTATCGGTCGCCGAAAACGGCGCGCCCACTTTGTCCGAACTAGTCGACAGCAGGATCCATTGCGGACGCCGATGTGCCGCCTGCCGTGTCCGAGCAGGACAGAGCTGCGAATATAAAATTGAAGGGACGCCACGTTGCGCCAAGCTGAGTTCTGAGCGCCTTCAAATACGGCATAAGGAGAGGGTATGAACTCGCAGGCTGTCGCCCCAAACGCGGAAGCAGCCATCCTCGCACGCATAATCCGAGCCGACGAGGAGCCTCTTTCTCCGGATGTGGAGCGCTACTTGCTCTCCATGCGCTTGCCGGACAGCGATGAAGTGCGCGTTAACGAGTTATCCGCCAAGGTGCAGGCCGGGATCGTTAACGGACGCTGAGACGCAGGAGTTGGACAGTTACCTGCATATCGGGTTTCTGTTTGGTGTTCTCCAAGCGAAGGCGCGCGGTTTGCTCGGGCAGGAGTCAGGCTCACGGCAGCAGTGAATCGGGACCTCGTCCGAAGCGTTCGGGAACGGGCGGCAGATCGTCGTGAGTACTGCCTCATTTCTCAATATTCGCTGCCACTACCGTTCCAGATCGATCACGTTATCGCGGCGCAACATCTTGGCGAAAGATCACCTGTCCAATCTGGCGTTCGCGTGTCCTCACTGCAATCGATACAAAAGGTCCAAACATTGCGGGATTGGATCCCGTCACCGGCGAACTGGTTCGCCTGTTTCACCCTCGTAACGACCGTTGGGGTGAGCACTTTGAATTCGATGGACCGTGGATTGCCGGAAAAATCTCGCATTGGTCGCGCTACCGTTCGCGTCCTGGCGATGAATGCAGATGGTCCTGTGCAAATTCGACGCTGTCTGCTTCCGAGCTCCGTCTACCATACCTGTCAAGCAGTTTTGAAAGGAGTTTTGCAAGTCGTTCACGCACCGACTAGCGAAATATCTCTCGTGTTTGCAACACCGCTCCTCGCCGCCGACCGCAAAACCCTTGACACCCAAGTTATCGTGAAATCGAGAAAAGCCCCCTGAGCCATTACCGGCCAGGCGGGCTTTTTTTATTCCCCTACCCGGAGCAAGCAAATGACCCCTTCTCAAGACCCGACTAACTTCGGCACCATCGCCGACATCATGCGCCAGACGTTCGACGAACTCGAACAGCAAGCCGCCGCCCAGCGCAACTTGCACGATCGCAACCGCCAGAACGCCACTCATTCCACTGGGCCCCGTACTGAAGCCGGCAAAGCCGCCTCCAGCAAAAACCGCCTCGCCCATGGCCTCTGTTCCTCCAGCCTCATCATTCGCGGCGAAACACAGGAAGAGTTCGACGACCTGCAGATCCAAACCCACATCGCCTTCGATCCCCAAACCGACGAAGAGGTCCTGCTCGTCGACCAGTTGGTCGAGTCCCTCTGGCGGCTCAATCGTTCCCGCCGCGTCGAATCAAAAACCTTCGAACGCATGATGGACCTCACCGACAGCTATATGAGCGGCGGCGGTGCCGTCCAAACCGACCAATCCACCGGAGGCCAACTCGGAGCGTCCTTGTTCGACCCCAATCACCAAAGGACGATGGCGACCTTGCAGCGCTACGTCACCGCCGCGGAACGAACCTATCGCCAGTCGCTGAAGGTGGTGCAAGAAGCGATCAAACGCCGGCCAGCGCTCGCTCCTGAGGTACCAGCGATCCACGAGGAA
>JBBQRA010000206.1:0-10972 GCA_038215275.1 Bryobacterales bacterium
TTTCTTCTATGTCCTTGGGGTCTTGAACGCCCACGGCTCCTTTGATACCCGCTAACCAATTACGCTCCCAATTTCGCCAGCCTAATTTTTATCGATACCGTTCCCAGCACAGGAAACGGCCTCGGGGCGGTGAATTCGGTCGTCACGTTCCAGAACATAGGGCAAGAATACGGTTGCGTTGGCAATGTCGGCGGGTCTACGGCCACCGGCTCAGCACAGTGTTTCGGCGGGGTAACACCCCCGGGCGGCGTGACACACGAGCAAACCGGCTCGGGAAATAACACGTACACAGCGGCAACTCTCGGGCTTACTTCGAGCGGAACTAACTCTTTTGCGAACCTCATCCTGATCTTTAACGGCAATGAGGGTGGTGGCTCTGACGCCCCGATAACGCTCGAAAAGTTGTCGCTGAACCTCTTCACTAGCACCGGTACGTTTTTAGAAGCGTTCTCGACACCGAGTGCTATCGAATTTTTAGCTCTCACGGGCGTTGGCAACGCAGGTTTCGGGTTTCAGTTGGATGCCGCGCAAAGTGCCCAGGCGAATGCGCTTCTCGCAGCGAACCCTGACCTGGTCATTGGAGCGTCCGCTTTCGCAAGCGGTGCGAATTCAGGACCAGAGACGGTCTTTATTTCTCGAATTAACTCTGTGCAACCTCCTTCAGGCGATCCCGGCGATGCCGCCATTCCAGAGCCAACAACCATCTTCTTGATGGGAAGCGGCCTAGTCGCCGTTGCACTCCTGCGAAGCAAGAGACGGTAGCAATGACGGCCTTGCGTTGTTCGGCGCTCAAGCCGGCGCAAGCATGACTAGCACAATGGATCTCTCATCGGCGGACCCTCCGCGGCTTCGTTCTGCGACGAGTGTACCGTTGATTGGTGGCTCCCGTGGTGCGAGAGTGAGTCTATGACCGAGACTTACTCTCGCCGTGCAACGCGAGGTTCCCGAGATTCCGATCATCGATCCTGTATGAAGAAGTAGGTCACTGTTCTGGCCTGTCTTTGCCTGCGGGAGTTCGGCGGAGACACCGGCGGCTAGTATAGCCGGCCGGGCCGCCGGGCCGAGCTAGCCCACTCAGTAGAATGGAACCACACACGGAACATCTCATGGCCCGTGCAAGGTTTTTCGCTAGCACTTCTGTCATTTAGGTCCCTGTCCGGGACTGACGCCAAGTTTCTCCAGGAGCGCCAGCCGGTCGTCGTAGACGATCTCCCTGCTCACCCGATTGTCGCTCGTGAAGTTGAATACCGAGGCGAAGGGAATTGAAAAGCTCTTCCCTGTCGGCGGAATCCCCATCCAATCGCCGGTGTGCGTGCCCCCAAGCAGACCTTCCAGGATCACCGCCTCTTCTGCCGCGTGTTTGTGCCGGACATCGACCCAGAAGTCGGGGAAGCCCACGAAGAGGTCGTGATAGAAGCCGCGGATCGCCTCGGAACCGTGCAGCACCTCTTCGCCCGCTTGATTGTGCCACTCCGGTTCGGCTCCATAAGTCGCCATGAGAGGTTCCAATTCATGGGCGGATTCAAAACGAATATGATCTTCGACTACGCGCAGCCGCGCGGCCAGGGTCTCGGTGTTCAAGGGCATTCGACACTCTCTCCTTTCATAATGAAGCTGGTAACGGGCGACCTGGGGCGCGGCTGGGCAAACGCTGGCGCCTCAGGATTTGCTCGTAGCGCGGATGAGCGCGCAGCGGAGCGTTGGGGCGATGTCGCCGTCGAGCATTTCGGCGGCCCCTTCGATGGAGGCGAGGGGGGTGCGGAATTCGTGGGCGAGGCCGGCGGCGAGCTGACCGGTGGCCGAAAGGCGTTCGGCGCGACGTAGGCTTTCCATGTTGTCTTGAAGTTGTTGGTAGGCGAGGCTGAGCTCGCGGGTGGTTTGCTGGAGAAGGATGCGTTTGCGGCGCTCGCGATCGGCGAGGATGCCCATGATGGAGCCGATGAGGAAGAGGTCGACGGCTTCGACCATGGCTTCCTCACTGGAGTCGGCGGGGAGGTAGAGGGCCGTGGCGGCCAGGGCGGTGACGATGCCTCCGCGCCAGCCGAACCAGAGGGCGGCCATGACGATGGGGAGGAAGAAGAGGTAGCGGAGACTCTTGCCGACGAACGGACGGCTGCCGAGGGTGAAGACATAGGCCAGGACGATGGACGCGAGGACGACGCCGACAGCGAGGGCCTAGAGGTGCCGGGCTTTGCGTTCAAGAGGCATTGGCTGACGTTTTTGGGGAGCGGTGCCGGAATTGGGGCAGTTTCCAGCCTCTGGCTTTGAGGGCGTCGACGAGGCGGCGGCCGAGGCCGTGGCGGAGCAGGCGGAGGAAGGTCTGGCCGTTTACCTCGTTCAACTGGAGGGGGACGGAGGCGAGAAAGGCGGCGCCGGGCGAACGCAGGACTTGTCGTGTAAGTTGCACGGGCTCAAAGACTAAGATGGCACGACTCGGGGGTACGACGGCGCCCATGGCGGAGCGGACGTCGTAGGCGATGTCCCATTCGGAGGCGATTTCCAGCTTGGCGTCGGACAGGGCGGCGTGGATGGTTTCAACGGCCTGACGAAGCGGGCAGGGCAGAAAGAGTTCTCGGGTGCGCATGCGGAAGTTAGGGTTGCATTCTGAGCGCCATCCGTTTGGCAGATTTCTTGCAGGTAGAGAGGGAGTGCCAAGCGCACTTAGGAGAAACTCGATGAAAGTGAATAAGGTTATGTTAACCCTCTCTCTGACGCTCGCTCTGGCTGTGGGCGCCCAAGCGAGTATGGGCTCCGTTGCAGAGAAGGCACGGGCCGCGAAGCAGCAAGCGGAAGAGATTCACGCACTGCTGAAGACGAAGAATGTGGATGCGGCGAAGGTGGCGGAGAAAGCCAGCCTGCTTCACAATCATGCAATAGACTTGCATCAGACAGCGGCGGCGATGGACCGGTCGAGTGCCGAAGTCGCCAAGGTGCAGGACGCGGTGGAGATTTTTAAGGTGTTGGCCGAGATCAAGCTGAACGTGGCGCAGAATGCGACTGCGAAGGACCGGGAGGCGCTGAAGGCGTCGGCGCGGAACTTGGCCACGCGGGCGGAGTGGATCGCCAAGACGGCGGCCAAGATCGGCGGATAAGCGCGGGACCGTTTGCGGATGGCCTTCTGCGGGGAAGGTCCCGGCAGGGGGCTATCCGTTTCTGGCTCTTGGTGGGGTTATGCAATCCGATCTGGAGTGGGTGGCGGCGATCAAGCGAGACTTTGGGATAGACGTTCACTGGTAAGGTTATGTGGCGAAGATTCTGGTGACGGATCGACATCTCTCCAATTCCTGAATCGCCGCCCCGACCTGGGTCAACTGCATGGACTTCGGCCAATGCCCGGCTGCCGAATCGCCCGATAGATTCGTGCGTAACAGGAAAGCGCCGTGCTAGCGGTGTGGAAACTCGACCGGCTGTCCCGTTCCCTCCGCGACGTGCTCACGATCATGGAGCGGTTCGGGGAAGCTGGGCGACGGTCAGCCGGTTCCTCGCTCGGTCGCCGTCGGCCAAGAAGGCCGAACATGCCAAACAATATTGACGACTCTATGCCAACTAATCCGCAAAGTGGCAAATACAACCGATAGGACCGCGTAACGCCGCGGACTATCTCCGCACACTAGAGATTTTGTGAAGCAGGAGGTTTCCGCTGCGTATGAGTTACCTACTTTGTGGTTTCGTTATTCGTGTGTGCGGGCACGGTGGTTTGGGGAGCGTGCCAGGACGGGAAAACGGGCGGTTGCCGGATTAACGGCAAAGCCGGCCCGCGAGAGTGCCTCAACGGAAAGTGGGGGCCGTGCGAAGCAAACGAGCCTCCGCCACCGCCTCCCGTGAGCGGCACTGTGTTCCCGAAATACTATGTGCTTACTGTGATCTACGCGCCGCCGGGAACGGCTGGGGGCGGGAGCCAGAGTACGGTGGTGTATGGGGATAGCAGTTCGTCGGGGACGAAGGTGTCGTCAGGCAAGTCATCCAAGGCCGGGACGAAGGTTTCCGTAGAGGCGTCGGGCGGGATACTGGGTAACGGCGGCGGCGTTGGAGGGAGCTTTGGCGTTTCGCGAAGCACGACGAGCACGGACGAACTGGAGATAAAGAAATCTGTCTCGACGGAGATTTCCGCGCGCGGACCCGGGGTGGACGGGATTGACCATGATCGGGACCAGATTTGGCTGTGGCTGAACCCGAAGCTAAAGGTTACGATTGCCGGAAACGAAGTGCGATGGACAGTGGTGCCGGACCAGACGGCGGAGATCCAGTTTGTGTTTGTGGGGCACTTGAAGAACCCGAGTCTGATGACGCCCGGCATAGCGATGCAGCTGCAGGCGAACGGGATTACGCCGGCGGATTATCCGGATATTCTGCGGGCGAATCCGATGGCGAACAATACGCTTGTCGTTGACGGAAAGAGATATCTGTCCTTGTTTAGGACGTTCCCCTACCAGCCTCCGTTTGCGCAAGGCGACCCGGTGACGACGTTCAGCATGGCCTTGAGCAGTTCGTCGGTGCAGACCTCGACACAGACGCTGGAAAAGGAGTACGAGGTGGGGATGAAGCTGTCGGCGGAAGGCGGGTTTCCAGGGGTGGCGAAATTGAAGCTGTCATCAGAATCGAAATGGACGTGGGCCAACAAGAATTCGAACGCGGTATCGGGAGGGACGGCGGAATCGGCGAAGGTGACGGTTGGTGGCCCGTCGTTTGGGTATACCGGGCCGACAGCCGTCATGGTTTACTACGACACGCTGTACAAGTCGTTCATGTTCCGTCCCTTGACGGATCCGATCCGGTTTCAAGGAGTGCTGACGAGCACGGGCGGCCGACCGATCGCGGGGCGGGAGGTGGCGCTGACATTCAAGGGTCGAACTTACCGGGCCGTGACCAATGCTCGCGGAGAGTACCGGTTTCCGGTGGCGGTGGCCGGGAACGTGGAGTTCCGGACCGGCGGAGTTACCCGGCGGGTGAATGTGCCGAACAATCAGAATCGATTCGATTTACAGGTCCAGTAGAGAGGCACCGGGCGGGGCCGATGAGTTCCTGAGCAGATTACGCTAGTCAACCACAAGCTTCGGCATATCTGGAGCTTGGCGGAAATGTCCGCCACCGTGGCGATTCAGAAAGCGAAATAGAGGCGCTTTTCGGACCAGGGTCAGACAGTCTGCGCCTCTAACCGCTGTCCAGGCGACACGTTAATCGCCGAAACGGAGGCAGAATTCGGTGCGCGGTGGTTGGAGTTCCCAGTGTTGAGGCGCTATGGGCTTGATCCGACGCCGCGGCTTCGGGAGCGGAGAGCGGCTGGTCGTCAATTGGGGCCTTGGCTGGCGAACGCGACACCTCCTGTCTGGGCACCGAGTCCGGCGGCGCGACTCTCGACGATACGGAGGTGATGCAGGTTATGACCTTTCGTCTCCCCGAATCGCTGAGATCCTCGTCGAGGCGGAGGGTGCGGCGACGGTTCGGGCGCAACCTCAAAAGAGATTGGTGCCCCGTCACGGTAACGTTTTTGGGAAGCGAAAAGATGCCGTTGCGGACGTCCAGTGGCAGTCAGCAGCATGGGTAATCTACGACAAATCGACCGGGCGCGGTCATTTTGTCCCTGCTGCAGCCGCCAGAGTGGCACGAAGTGATAGAGATTATGATGGAAAAGGCGAAGCTACAGCTTTTGGCCGCAGCTTGCGACATTTGTCCAAACGCTAGGCTCGCTTCTCAATAGCGAACGTCTCCTTTGCTAACAACAACTTATGAAGAGCGCGCAGCGCACATTCGCCGCATGCAAACCCCTTTGTTACAAAGGTCACTCCCGGCGCGGTAATACGCATGCAAGGTAGATAAGCCGGGGCCGTCGAGTGTTTCGCAAAATAACTAACAGGCCGGCTGGGGATTGACAATACCGAACTGTATTAAGTTTGGTCATCGAATTGCTGCTGATGGGTTGGCCATCTGGTCTTTCAGACCTTGGGGTTATACAAGAAGGAGATTTCGCAAATGAAACTATTAACGCCCGCGTTCGCTGTCCGCGCAATTCTCTGGGTAACTGCCGCCTCTGTGGCATTCGGGCAAGGTCCGATTACTGATAGCTTGGTCGTGACATTCCCCAACACGACCTGGGTCGGTACCCAGTCTCTGCCAGCGGGCAAGTACACAATTCGTCAACTTCCCACAGCAAGCAACCCTCGCCTGCTCGAGTTCAGTTCCGACAATGGCACGAAGCTGGAAGCAACCGTAACAACCATTGCGTCCATTACCAATAACAACCGGCGCGAGACGTCGGTCGTTCTGGAGCAGAAGGGCGGCCAGTATTTCCTGAAGAACGTTTGGATTGAGGGGAAAACGTATGGTTATGAGATACCGGTGGACGACCGTCAACAGGTAGCGGGCAGAACAGAAAGAATCACGCTCGCTGGCACCTTTGCGCCGAATAGGACCCAAATGGCGGCCAATTCGAATCCTGCAAGGAGCACAATTTCGGAGAGTAGCGGAACGCCTGTGGTGCCGCCTGCCCCTTCAGCTACGCCAGGGCCAACCCCGGCAGCGCAACAGCCCCCTGTAGTGGCTGTGGTGCCCGATCCGGTACGAGATACCCAAAGTACCGCAGCCGAGAACGCCGGGAACCCCCAGTTGGCGCCGCCGCGTACGGCTGCGGCAGAGCCAACTCCTGAGGCTCAACAACCTCCGCAGACGACCCCCAGGACTCAATCGGAAAGTGCCGAGAACGCTCAGTTGTCGGCGCAGACTCCTCCGATGCCCCAAACGGCGTCGCATTGGCCTGATGTCCTGCTCGTCGGAATCCTACTCTGCGCAGCGGGCATGATCCTAACGCCTTTGCCGGTGCGGAAGGGCAAGGGGTAGCTGTGAGATTCGTGATTGCGGTTAGCCTGCTGGCTTCTGGCGCGATTTGCGTCGGCGCTGGGGTTGCCGAGTTTCTCCACGCGGAGTATCAGCAGCAATCACTGAACCATGAGTGGCATTTGGCGAATGCTGCCGTGCCCGCTGCTCCGCGGGAGTTGCCGTCCGGCGTAGTCGCTCGAATGACCTTTGACCGACTGCGCCGGGAGGTTTACGTCCTGGGAGACGAAGATCCGGGGAACCTAAAAAAGGGACCGGTATGGCTGCGCGTTACGAGCGGTTTCGGAGGCGAGGGAAACACCGTGGTGGCAGGCCATAGGGACACTCACTTTCGCTTTCTCAAGGATGTCCGCCTTGAGGATACGTTCACAGTCGAAGATGGGAAAGGGCAGAGTCTCTATCGCATCAGCGGGATTCGAATTGTATCTCCAGAGGACCGTTCTCAGTTAGCGCCAGTGGGTAAGGCAGTTGTGACATTGGTAACTTGTTACCCCTTCAACGCGGTGGGTCCCGCCGGCAGAAGAATGATTATTCGCGCGGAAGTGGTGAGCCGCGTGTCGACCTTAATCAGTACGAATTAAATTGTTTCTAAAAGAGGTTAGTCATGAGAATAAAATTTGCAGTAGCACTGCTAATGGCGGTTACTTTGACCATGTTTGGTCAAACTTCCGGTGGATCCGCCGCAATGGGAACTCTAAGCGGTCAAATTAAAGGGACGAACGGGCAAGGCCTCCCCAACGTAACTGTCGTCGTCGAGGGCCCCGCGACTACAGGGAAGCGGGCGTCAACCGGTTCCGACGGCCGTTTCATAATAGAGAATTTACCACCCGGTGTCTATACGGTCACTTTGGAATCCGACGGCAAGAAGCTTAGTGCTCCAGACCGGGTGACAATCGCGGAATCCGGCACCAGTTCTGTGGATTTGTCCTTTGCCTCGACCGACGGTCAAACCGCCGGGTCGGCGGATATTGAGATCAAGGCGGAGGCGCCCACGATTCAAACGCAATCCGCCCAGGTCTCGCGTGCGTATGAGACGAACATCGTGCGCTCTCTACCCTTGCTGGACCGGCAATATCAGCAGTTGATCGGACTGATGCCGGGCGTCACTCCTCCGGTGATTTCGGAGGATCGGATTGAAGATCCTCAATCGACTCGTACCTTTAACGTGAATGGTCTTCCCGCCTTCGCGAACGCCTACTTTCAGGACGGCGCATATCAGGTGGAATCCTTCAATGGGCGCCCCTCCCGCATCGCCCCGAACGAATCCATTCAACAGCTCAACATTCTGACGAGCAACTACAACGGGGAGTATGGATTCGCGGCGGGAAGCTGGAACAATACAGTGACGAGACCGGGTACCAACGGTTTGCACGGCAGCCTGTTTGGGTTGAATACGAACCGTTATTTCGTCACCCGGAACCCCCTCAACAGCGCCGCGGACAATCCAGGATTCAATCGCAATCAGTTCGGCGGCTCAGCCGGAGGTCCTGTGATCCGGGATAAAACGTTCATCTTCGGCTCCTATGAGGGTCTGATCCGCCGGGGCGAGACGCTTCAGCTACTCTCGGTTCCCAGCTCCGATTTCCGGGCAGGCACCTTTAACCAGTTGACCGGCGGTGGAATCTTCAATCCAAACAGTGGCATGTCCTCTGGAGCCGGCCGAATGCCCTTCCCCAGTGGCCAAATTCCGGCGACCATGATCAACCCGACCGCCCGCTTACTCCTGGCCCAACTGCCGCTTGCCAATCAGACCGGCTCAGCAAACAATCTGGTGGGTGGCGCCGCGCTGCGGCAGGATCTTCATCGCATGGATGGGAAGATCGACCATCGTTTCTCTGAAAGCTCCACGGGTTTCTTCCGTTACGGCTTTACCCAGTCTGATACCGAGCGGGGATCGTTACTCGGCCTTTTAGGCGATGCCGCGCAATCTGGTTTGCGCAACCACAATGCCGTGGCGAGCTTGACGCAGAGCTTTACTACACAGCTTGCGGGCGAGTTCCGGGTTGGATTTTCCCGGTATCGTAACCAGATTCAAGCGGGTGGCGATGCCTCCGCGCTGAACCAGAATCTAGCGGCGCAAGGCTTCCAGAACGGGCTCCCCCAAATTAACATTGCGGGCTTCGGTTCATTTGGGCTGCCGGGCAACTATCCCTCCAAACCGGTCAATAACACTTATGATCTAGCTACGAACTGGAACTGGCACAACGGCATGCATCATTTGAAGTTCGGTGCGCAGTTAATCTATTTCCGCGCCGATGGCTTTGATGCGGGTTGGTTTTCTCCCCGCGGAACGTTTGGTTTCGGTCCGGGTGGAAGCTCTTCTCCGGGCAATATCAACGTCATGGACCAATCTGGTGCGAACGCATTTGCCTCGTTCCTGTTGGGCGCCCCATCGGTCGCCGGTGTCGCTCGCTTCGCTCAAACTCCAACTTACCGGCAGGGCTACGGTTCGGCCTACATTACCGACACGATAAACTTGTGGTCGAAGGCTTACCTGGAATTGGGAGTCCGTTACGACGTTTTTTCGCCGCTACGGACTCGCACTGCGGGCGGTTCACTGTCCTTTAACCCCGAGACCAACCAACTGAACCCCTCCGGTTCAAACGGCTTCAACGATTTCGGCAACGTGCGCTACGACCTCAACAACATTGCCCCAAGAGTTGGATTCGTTTTCCGGCCGGTCTCGCGTGTGGCGCTTCGCGCCGGATACGGTGTGCATTATTTCCCGGTTCCCATTACCGCGTCAGCGCTGAACCAGGCCGCGGTCGGGATTCAGCAGGGCGTGGCGGGGGGGTTCGGCACCACGAATTTCGCTGTCCCCAACATACCGGCGGCAACACCCGGTTCGACGCTGGCACCGAATCAGCCCTTTTTTACCGGTTCGCAGGATCCGCAGACGCCCTATGTGCAGTCCTATAATCTGATGATTCAGGCGGACATGGGCAATGGGTTCCTTTTGGATGCGGGGTACGTTGGGAACATTGGACGACAGCTTCCGTTTAACCGGGCGCTGAATGTCGCGCAACCGGGTATGGGCTTGAGCGGACTGCCGTTCAATTCGTTCAATCGGGGAGCTCAAACCGACTTCCGAAGCACTGGACTGAACAGCAGCTTTAATTCGCTTCAGGTGAATTTGACGAAGCGGTTTGCCGCCGGCCTGGCAGTGGCGGGGGCTTACACATTCGGTAAAACGTTGGACTACGGCTTCAATCAGGTGAACCCCTTCAATACCCAGGCCAACTATGGGGTAGCGGATTGGGACCGGAAGCACGTGCTGGCGATGAGCCATTTGTGGCGTTTGCCGTTCGGACCTGGGACCGCCCGCATGACGTCGGGACCCGCTGGTTGGCTGATCGGTGGTTGGGAACTGAATGGCATTCTGAACTGGGCAACCGGAACGCCCTACAGCGTCACGGCGGACTCACTTGCGTGTGCCTGCCCGGGGCTTTTCATCCAGCCGGCCGTTTTCTCGGGTTCGGCTTCGATTAATGGTCAGGCCAACTTCGATCCGAGGCTGTTCTCCGTTTCCCCGGGGGGTTCAATCGGCACCCAGGGCAGAAACAGCTTCCGAGGTCCGGATTTGTTCAGCTACGATTTGGCGATGTTCCGCAACTTCGCGGTACAGGAAAACTTCAAGCTGGAATTGCGGGGAGAGGTCTACAACTTGACCAACACAACTAACTTCTCCAATCCGCAATCGACGTTCGGCAGTCCGAACTTTGGCCGGGCTATTCGCACATTCAACGGAGTGGGCGGACGCCAGTTCCAGATTGGCGCGCGGCTGCTGTTTTAAGTTAGCGGGTTCTGTAGATCGCCCCGGCGTTTTTTCGAACGCCGGGGCACTTTTTTGCTGGTGGTCCGGCTATTTGCAGAGGAGAGCGGACCACTTAGTTTGAGTAGCTCTCGCGACTGTCAGCCAGAATGGATGTCGAGAGCCTCTAATGACCGCCGCGGTGGCGGCAGACGGACCGTAGGAGAGGAAAACAACATGAAATTAAAGCCCATTTGCGAACAGACAATTGTGATGACGGGGGGAACGAGCGGAATCGGCCTTGCCACGGCCCGAGAGGCGGCACGCCGAGGCGCGAAACTCGTCTTGATGGCACGAAGCGAGGACGCACTGCTGCAATTGCAAGAAGAG
>JBBQRA010000207.1:0-10949 GCA_038215275.1 Bryobacterales bacterium
TCCTGTAGTTTCATCATCCGCTCCATTTCCGCGGCGGAGTACTGTTGGGGGTCTTCCACCCATCCAGGGTCCCCCGCCGCTTTTGCAAAGCGGACATTTCATGTGTGAATTGGACCGGACAGATCACATACTATCGACACGTCGCCGCCGCCAAGCCTTGACACGCACGCAAGGTTGCCGATACCCTGCCCTGCAATGACCACTCGTCGCTACTTCTTCTTCGGGTCTCTCCTCGCCGGCACCTTTCCCACCGGCGGCTATGGCAGCGTGCCCTCGCTCCGCGCCCTCGGCTACAGACCCTTCTACGACAAGCTCAACGTCGCCGCCATCGGCTGCGGCGGCCGCGGCAACGAGATTCTCAACGACGCCGCACGCACGGAGAACATCGTCGCCCTATGCGACGTCGACCTCAAGCGCGGCGAAGGAGCCATCAAGCGTTACGAGAAGTTGCCGCTCTATCGCGACTACCGCACCATGCTCGACAAAGAGGGCAAGAACATCGACGCGGTCACCATCGCCATCCCGGACTTCATGCACGCCGCCGTCGCCCTCGCCTACATGCAGGCCGGCAAGCACGTCTATCTCGAAAAGCCCCTCGCCCGCACCCCGTGGGAGACCCGCCTCCTCCTCGACGCCGCCATCAAGTACAAGGTCGCGACGCAAATGGGCAACCAGGGCTACTCCCATGAGTCCCACCGCGTCGCCGCCGAAATCCTCTGGTCCGGTGAGATCGGCGATGTCACCGAAGTCCACGTTTCCACGACTCCCGGCACTCACCCGACTGGCCTCAAGGAACTCCCCCCCGAAGAGTCCGCCCCTGACCATCTTAACTGGAGCGCCTGGCTCGGCAACGCCCCCATGCGTCCTTTCAGCTCCTACTACGTGCCCTACAATTGGCGCGGTTTCTTCGACTTCGGCACCGGCCAGATCGGCAACTGGGCCACCCACTCCGCCGGTCCCGTCCACCATGCATTGCAGCTCGGCGCCCCCACCAGCATCGAGCGTGTCGCAGTCACCAACGAAAGCAAGTACACTTTCCCGGACCGCGCCACCATCCGAGTCGACTTCCCGAAGCGCGGCAGCATGCCGCCCGTCAGCGTCTTCTATCACGACTCTGCGCGAGCGACGGACCCCGACGTGTATCACGTTCCCGGAATGGAGAATGAAGTCATCCTGCCTCCAGCCAACAACCTGACCGACAAGGGCCGACCAATGGGTGCGCGCCCCGCCGCGGGCCCGCCTCGCCCGCCGCGCCCGGCCAACGCCCCGCCCACGGGCGCAGGCGGCCCCGGCGTGACCGTGTTTGGGGGCCCTCGCGGCGGCCCCGCGCCCGGAGTCCTCACGGGCAACGGAGCCGTCTTCATCGGCACGAAGGGCATCATGGCGACGATGGAGCGAGGAGAAGGCGTCTGGCTGCTGCCCTCGGCTCGTTGGGCCGAGTACAAGCTCCCGCCCCAGTTGTTGACTCGCTCCCCCGGCCACATGCTCGATTGGATCCGCGCCTGCAAAGGCGGCGACCAGTCGTGTTCAGACTTCCGCATCTCGGCTCCCTATGCCGAGTGGCTGGCGTTGACCGCGATTGCGTTCCGTGTTCCCGGCAAGTTGAACTGGGACAGCAAGCTGATGCGCTTCACGAACAGTGTGGAGGCGAACAAGTACGTGAAGCCGGCGTTTCGTCCTGGCATGGAGTTGAAGCTCTGAACAGGGTACGCTGAGGAAATGACGAATCAAGAAGTGGCGACGAAACTCGTTGCCCTTTGCAGTGAGCATGAAAACTTCGCGGCGATGGATCAACTCTACGCCGACGACATAGTGAGCGTTGAAGGCCAACCCGACACTGGGGGAAAGACCGCGACTTCCGGAAAGCAGGCAGTGATTGACAAGAGCAAGTCCTGGGCCGCCGCCCATGAAGTTCATGGCTCGGCGATTGAGGGTCCGTTCCTTTCGACCGACGGCTTCGCCGTGATCTTCGATTTCGACGTGACCCCGAATGCCACCGCAAAACGAACCCAGCTGCGCGAGATCGCCGTGTATACCGTGAACGAAGGCCTCATCGTCCGCGAGGAGTTCTTCTACGGAGCCGACGGCGACGCCCTGAGCCGATAAGCAACCGCACTATCGGATCTTTCTTTGGAGGCGGGTACTCGTCAGAGCGCCCGCCATACCCAGCATTGCCCCCAACAGAGGAAGCACAATCGGATACGGCCGCACCGCCTCCTCTTCCCCAAACCTCATGTGGAATCTAAGTCCCCGCCGGTCCTTGGGTACCAGTTGCTTCAGCACCAAGTCCAACAGGTCTCCCGCCAGCATGTTGTTCCGGTGCGGTCCGGCGTACCGCACGAGTATTCCGCCTCGCTCGATATCCACTGTAATCGCCTGCCGGAATTGGGCGATTACCACCTCAAGCGGCTGCCATTTTCGTTCGCGTTCGAAGAGCCGGTGCTTCTCGATGATCTTCGCCAACTCCGCCCGTCCCAGACCGCGTGCCACGGCCCGGCCCACCTCTACTTGAGAGAACGCGCGCCCTGACTCTTGGACCCAAAACGAAGTCACCTGCCACGGAGTCATCCAGTACGTCGCCGCCATCCCCAACCCCAAGCCAAGCAGGGCCCCGGCCAGCATGGGAGTGCCTGTCCGCAACCGCAGGCCTAACCCGGCAACGGCCACATCCAAACACCCCCGCCAGCCGCTACTCGAATCCTCGAGCAGCGCCTCCAACTCCGCCCCATACCGTTCGCGCGATCGCCGCGGATACAACCGGATCAGCCACCTCATAGGGCCTCCAGCCGTTCGAGACCCGTCGTTACGATCTTTCCGAGCTTGGCCAACTCCTCCTGTAAATGCCGGCGTCCCGCCGCCCGCAACCGGTACGGCCGTCGCCGGTCATCCGGCGAGGCCATTGCCCGGATCCACCCCCGCTCCTCCAGCCGGCTGATCGCCCCATATAGCGTTCCGGGGCCCAGACGGACCCCGGCAAACCGCTCAATATCCTCCATGATGCCGTAGCCGTGCTGATCACCCCCGGCCAGGCTCGCCAATACAAGTAGTGTTGGGTCTGACATCGCTATTACGTCCCGCGATATCTCGTATCGCGGAATAGCGGCTGTCTATTTCTTCGCGGGCTGTGCGAAGCCCCGGCCCACCATGTCCTTCACATCGGTTGTGGCCCCGTGGTCCCGCCACAGCCACCGCATCATCTCTGGAAACACGGTCTGCAGCATCTTCTGCCCATGCCGCTGGACGCCCCAGGAGTAGTTCAGGTCGTAGCCCTTCTCTTCGAGCGCCTTCTGCATCCGCACGTTCTGCAGGAACCAGTCCCGTGTCTCATCGTAGGAGCCATCGGCCCGCAGAGCCCGGTTATCGTTCCGGCCATCCACAAGGAACACGCGAAGGGGCTTCTTCTCGCTCTTCCGGATAATGTCCGGATACGCATGGCCTCCACGGATGTTCGTGAAGCTGCCGACGTTGCTCAGCACCTTCCGGAAATGGTTCGGACGTTCCCACGCAACTGTAAACGCCGCAATCGCACCGGAGCTGGAGCCGCCGATGCCATGGCGTTCCGGATCCTTCGAGATGTTGTACTCCTTGTACAGCACCGGCAACAGCTCATCGACGATCACCCGGGCGTACTTGTCGTCTAGCGTGTTGTACTCCGTTCCCCGGTTCGTATCGCGGTCGCCCCAGTTGCGCGGCGTCGGCTCCGGCTGGTCGGGCCGGCGGCCGGGGTTGATGAAGACGCCAATCATAATCGGAATCTCCTTCCGGTAGATCAGGTTGTCCATCACCACCTGTGCCCGGATGTCCCCTTCCGGAGCCATGAAGGCTTGGCCGTCCTGGTAGATCATCAGGCTGGCCGGCACGGAGGGGTCATACTGCGCCGGCACATAAACCCAATAGGTATGCTGCGTGCCTGGGTAGGCTTCGCTCGGCAAAGTGAACGGCCCGCGGATTTCGCCCTTAGGGACGCCGTCCATCACCATCGCGTCGGGCGCGAGCTTGTAGTAGAGATCGGTGTTCGGCGTTTCCGCCATGGCCGGACGCTGCGGACGATTGGCAGGCGGCGTTTGGGCAAATAGCCCGGCGGCCAACAGGATAGGGAGATAGCGCTTCATGGTTCCGCAAGCAAGATATCACAGTGCCGTGACCAAGGTCAGCCAGTTCCTGAACCACCGATTGACAGCCCTATGGCTCGTCCCCGCCGATGGCAGCGCTGCGCCGCGGCTCCTCACGAATGACCATTGCCTTCGCCTCCGACCGCGCCGGTAAGCTCTACGAACGCTCCCGGGACTCCGACGTCTGGACCATCCCCGCACAGGACCATCGTCTTCTTCGGCGCGGTGAAGCCCAGTCAGCATCCCAGGATCTACATCGCCGCTTCGGGCGGCGAACCCTCCGTCCTCGCCGTCGACGCGATGGATCTGATCCCCGCCAACCTGCAGTTCGCTGGCCCCGCTGCCGTTTCTCCTTTGAAGAAACTATAAGGTTCAGTAGCGGCGGGGCTTTGTGCAAAAGCGAACGCCGCGACCCCAGTCTAGACGACGTCGGCGTAGACGGCCATCAGCTTCTCGAGGTCGGCGCGGTCAGCCGGAGTGACGTTCGACAGAGGCGGACGGACGGGGCCTGCGGGGTGGCCGAGGATCTCCATCGCGTCTTTCATGATGGAGACTTCGTAGCCCTTCATGCGGTCGCGAAGGGCGTAGAGCGGGTGGACGTACTTCTTCATCATGGCGTCCATTGCAGCCCGGTCGCCGCTGAAGCCGGCCTCTGCAATGGCGAGAGAGAGCTTCGGGGCGATGTTCGAGATCGACGAAGTATAGGCTTGACAGCCAATGGCGAAGTAGCCGGGAGCGAGGTCGTCGCCGAGGCCACCGACCCAAGCGACGCGGTCGCCGACTTCGAGGATGATGCGGTGATACTTGCGGATGTCGCCTTGGCCGTCCTTCCACATCTTGAGAGACGGGACGCGGTCGAGCAGGCGCGAGACCTGGGACGGGGTCATGCCGGCCCAGTCGCGGGTATAGAACGAAAGGGGGAGGCCGCAGCTCTTGCCGATGGCCTCAAAGTAATCGAGCAGGCCCGCTTCCGGCGCGTTGATGTAATAGGGCGGCATCACCAGCAGCGCTTCGGCGCCGGCCTCCTCCATTTCCCGCGCCATCTTGCAGGCGAGCGCAGTGTTGTAGCCAACGCCCGCTACGATGGGCATGCGGCCGTTGACGGCCTTCACGGAGACGCGGACGCACTCGACGGCTTCTTCCGGGGTGAGCGAGTAGATCTCGCCCGTACCGCCGACGACCACCTGCGCGCAGAAGCCGTAGCCGGCCATCCAGTCGCAGTTCTTTTCGAGCGCCGGAAGATCCAGCGAGAGGTCTTTCTGAAAGGGCGTGACGGGGAATCCGAAGACGCCACGGAAAGCTTGTTTAGGGTCTAGCATTTTGGCTTGAGGAATTCTACCAGATGCCAGCTATGCGGGTGCACAAGTCGGGTTGGGCAAGCGAACTACTTGCGCATTCCGGGCTTGGGAGAGCGAACTGCCTGCTGGCGGCGCTTTTTCTTGGAGCGCTTGGGCTTGGAGATGATGAAGGTCCCGCTGCCGATGTATTCGGCGGAATAGAGGTTTGCTTTGGCCATAGTACCCTAGTGTAGCCCAAAACTTTCTCCCATCCGATTTTGGCTTGGTCTCGTAGACAAGGGCATGAAGACACAAACCCTTCTCGAACAGATTGGCAGCCGCCGCGGATTCTTCCAGAAACTTGGCATGGCCACCGCGACTGTGACCGCAGCGACGGCCCAAACGGCCAGCGCGCCCTTTCAGTTTGACAACCCGACGCAGATTCTGACGGCGGCTCTGATCGCCGAGGACTTGGCCACCACCTTCTACTACAACGCGCTGACGGGCCAAGCGGCGCAGGATCCGCGGCTGACGGAAGACCCGCTGGACCGCAACTACCTGCGGGCGGCGCTGCGGCAGGAGATTGAGCATGCCAACCTGCTGCGAAGCCTGCTGAGCATCCCGGGGCCGACCGCGGACCCGGTGCAGACGTTCTACTTCCCGCGCGGCAGTTTCGACCGTTTGGACGCCGCGAGCGGGCCGGCGGTGTTGCCGCTGCTCGATGCGCTGGAGAACGCCTTCATCGGGGCGTACCTTACGGCGGTGCGCGCGTTCTCGTTCATGGCGGCGAACACGAGCACGAACCGTGGTGTTTACTACAAGCTGGGCAACGTCAATCTAAGCGCGGACCAGTTGGCTTACTTCGCGCAGGTTTCGGCATCGATCATGGGAGTGGAGGCGGAACACCGGGCGCTGGGCAGGTCGATCGGCGGACAAGATCCGGCGAACAACCTCTGCTATCAGCAGACGGCGGGACTGGACTCGGTATTTACGGGGGCCAAGTCGGCGGTGGTGGCTTTGACGCCGTTCCTGACTCCGTCGACGGGTCCGGGCTTCTCGTTCAAAGAGGCGCTGGAGAAGAGCCCGGACCTGACGTTGCCGTGCCAGTTTGGCCCGCCGGCGTTCTAGACCATGTACATGCCGCCGTTGATCTCGATGGTCTGCCCATGGATGCCGCTGGCGGCATCGGAGAGCAGGAAGGCGATGACGGCGGCGATCTCCTCGTTGGTTTGGAGGCGGCCGGCCGGGGTCTGTGCTTTGACGTTGTCGAGCATCTGTTGGGTCGAGTATTTCTCGTGGAAGTAGTTGTCGACGGTGCCCGGAGAGACGGCGTTGACGCGGATGCCGGAGGGGGCGAGTTCCTTTGCCAGGCCTTTGGTAATGCAGGCGACGGCGGCTTTCGAAGCGGCGTAGATGGTAGCGCCGGGGCCGCCGCCGTTGCGGGCAGCGATGGAGCTGAGATTGATGACGTGGCCGGAACCCTTGGCGATCATGCCGGGGGCGAGGGCCTGCGTGATGAAGTAGACGCTCTTGGTATTAAGGGTCATCACGCGGTCGTAGATGTCGTAGGTGAACTCGGGCAACTTGGCGCGGTGAACGAGATGCCCGGCGTTGTTGATGAGGATGCCGGCGTCCGGCGCGGTGGCCTTGAGCTGATTGATGAAGGCGGTGAGGCCGACATCGGTCGAGAGGTCGGCGCCGATGAGGTCGACCTGACAGTTGGTGAGTTCAGCGGCGAGTTGGGCGGCTCCGTCGAGATAGGACGAATAGTGGAGCACGAGCCGCGACGCGCCGGCGGCGGCTAGTAAACGAGCGGTGGCGGCGCCGATGCCGCGCGAGGCGCCAGTGATGACGGCGGTTTTTCCTGCGATTCCGTTGGGATTCATGACCTCCCATCGTATCGAGGAGTTAGGCTGCCTTGGGAAACGGCTTCAGGCCGAAGCGATCGAGCAAATCGCCGGGGTTATAATCCGGGGCTATCCGTTGCATTAAGTGCTTATTTGTCAACATGGTGAGGACGTATTCCGGCAGAACGAACGTGGGTTCGATTTTCGCCCTTTCGGCGAGGGCGAGCATTTCTTCGACGACCACCGGATCCGGATCCTCGTCGTGAATCTGGCGCGAGTCGGGCGTGATATCGATGGGCTCGGCTGGCTGCATCGGGAAGTGCTTTTGCACTTGGATGAGCGTTTTGAGGAATCCGTTGAAGGCGGCTTGGTGCTGCCGCTGGCCCCTGGCGACGAACCGTTGGAGCTCCTTTTCATAGGCGGCCCGTTTGTGGCCTTGGAAAAAGTGCTCGGACAGGCCGAGCGACGGGTACTCGCGCACGACCTTATCGATTTCGCGCTGCATAGCTTCGGCTCCCAGGCTGGTGAGCCGATCGTGTTGGAACAGGGCGATGGTCATGCGCCGGACGAGGCTGAGTTCAAATTCCGAATTGGGTTTGAATTGGCGCAGTTGACTTTGGTAGGAGCGCAGATAGGCTGCCCGATCGTCAGTTGAGAGCAGGAAATAGAAGGAAGGCAGGTCCTCTTTGTGGAGTTCGACGTGTTCACCGGTGGCGATCGCGTTCATGGAGCTGCGGTACTTGCCTTCAGGGGTGACTGGCCCTTTGCTTTTGGCTCCGTTGCGGCGGGCGATTTCTGCGCGGCGCTGCTTTTGCTCTTCCGTGAGTTGCTTTTTCGACATTCGAATTCTCCAGGGGAAATAGAAAAGGCGCTCTCTCATTCGCCGTGGACCGGCCGGATGAGCAGAGCGCCTTTGTCGAAACCGTAGCATACGGGGCAAGGGTAATCGGGGAGCCGGCGGCGGGGCCGATGGAGGAAGTGTTTTGGAATGATGAATTTGACTCGCGCAAAAAATAGTTGAATGCGTTGAACTGGACGAGCGGAGGGGGGCATTTGTGGCGGTGGGCCGCCAATGGGCTCAGTCGAGTGACCTTTCGCGGTTTGGAGAGGCTACTTGGCGGAGCAGGAAATCAAATGAAGATTTTTCGATTCACCCTGAGGCGTTCGTCACTGAACGCGGAGCGATGGATTGGGCTGTTGCTTGTCCCCTTTTCCATCTGTTGGTTGCTCTTGTAACCGTCATAGAGTGCAACATAGCCGACTAGAAAAAGAATAATCATTAGCCATTCCGGCATATGTTCTCCTACGCCCCCGATTTTATGTAGGACCATCCCGCTTCCTGTTTGCGGATCACCTCCGCAATACCTGAATCGACGGTGCCCGCTATCGGAAGAAGGTCCTCTTTCTCTACCTGCTGCTTCCTCATAGTGTTTTCACAAGCGACGAACCGTGCACCAGATTGCGATATCGCGATGACTCGGTCTCTTAAGGGTGTGATGCCCTTTATAAGGCCGAGCCCTTTGCCGTGAGTGACGACCTCGACCTCCGTACTTTCTTTTCCAAAAGCTTTCTGCACATTCTCGATGTTGTTTAACAAGGACTGCCACTGCTCCTCGCTGTCGCTCGTTAACTCAAAAACAATTTGGTGGGTCTTTGCCTTCTGTGCCCAGCTTTTACACGCTGAAACACTCAACACGCTCGCTATGGCAAGCACAGAAAGCCAGCGCGTATAGCGTGCCTTCATCGCTCCGCCTCGATAAGCTTTTTCTGCTTTCGTTTCGCATTCATTCGCTTTGCCAACCCAAATCCCAACAGAAGCGGAGTGGCGATGATGCACAGCGGACAGATCGCTCCTGTCAGGAGGACCCCGGCCGTGCCGATCGCTCCCGCCGAGGCTCCAGCAGCAAGCAGGTTGTTTGCGTTAGCGCGGTCTTCATCGATTTGCTTTTCCTTCTTGTCCATATGCCCTCCTTCTACGGTTGAATTTCGCACTGTGCGCGTGAGGCTTGGTTCCACGGAAGCTTCTCAAGAGCCGTTTCCCTTGAACAGACCTCCGCGAGACCAGAATAAGGCAGCCCCGCCACGATAAAAAGCGACCCTGCAAAGAACCAGGGGGAGGCAAGCAGTCCAAGCAGCGTAAAGAGCATCATCGTACCGCCAGCAATTGCGCTGACATGACGATGAATTGCCCCCGGTTTGTTTTGTTGAACTTGTATTGGCAAGCCTGCCGCTTCCCATGCCTCAAAGCCACCGTGCAGCACGTTTACATTTTGGAATCCGAGGCGCTCTAGATTCGTTGCTGTCTGAGCCGCTCTTTTTCCGCTTCGGCAAACGAGGGGCACCGGATCGTCCTCCTTGCACTGGGCGGCCTCACGTTGGACCGCTGAAAGAGTCACTAGGCGCGAGCCTTCAATGGCCCCGGATGCGTACTCAGGGTATTCCCTATCGAGGACGGCCAGATCAGATTTGCGGTCGTTCTCGGGGGATATCGGCGTGGCCATAGGGCGGCCTCCTTGATCAACTATATCGCGGCATGGTTAAATAGTGACAGTGAAACGAGATGCGCTTCCACTGTCGGACCAGATGGTTGAGCTTGTTGCTCTTCGTTTCCGCATGCTTGGAGAACCTGTGAGGCTTCGAATTCTTCAGGTCCTGGAAGGCGGCGAGAGATCCGTTGGGGATGTTGTGGAGACCCTAGACGGCAATCAACCAAATATCTCCAAGCATCTTCAGGTACTTTGTCAGGCGGGGCTCGTTGGTAGGCGAAGAGATGGGAACAGCATCTACTATTCCATTTCAGATCCGATCGTTTTCAAACTCTGCGAACTGGTTTGTCGAAGCGCCTTACGAGACGCTCGGGGGAAACTTGAGGGCTTGGAGGGCAAATCACCCGTACCTAAGGGGGTGAGGCGGTGAACTGTCCTAAGAACGCCGGAAGTAGATAAGCAATGACCACAGAACAATATATTGCGCTTGGAATTACATTCTTCCTCGGAATGCTTCTCGGTGTGATGGGGAGTGGAGGCTCGATTATCACTCTTCCGGTTCTTGTTTACGTTGCCGGTATTCGTCCTCAGGCAGCGGTTCCTATGTCAATGGTAATCGTCGGATCTGCAAGCGTCGTCGCCGCTTACCTTCATGCAAGAAGTGGGAACTTCCATTTAAAAGCCGCTTTACTATTGGGCTCGACCGGCATTGTTGGAGCGTACTTTGGCTCGACCGGGACGCATCTGATTTCTTCCACGGCGTTGATGTTGATCTTTGCTGGAGTTCTTTTAACGGTAGGTCTTCTGATGTTCAGCGGAGGATTGGAGCCGTCCCGTCCATCAACGACATGCCGTGCTGTTCGCTGCTTGGTTGTGGGTGCCTGCGTCGGTCTTTTAACTGGATTTCTTGGAGTGGGCGGGGGGTTTTTGATCGTTCCTGCGTTAGTCTTTTTTGCTGGGCTTGGAGCCAAAGTAGCAATTGGCACCTCACTTGCAATAATTTCGCTGAACTCTGCGGGCGGCATTCTTGGCCAGGTCCGCTACGTTGAATTCGAATGGCCGCTCACCTTGGCCTTTACCGGGCTTACTTTACCCGGAATGCTGGTGGGCTTGTCTGTTGGGGATCGACTTTCCGAAGAAACTCTTCGAAAGGCTTTTGCTTCTGTACTGGTAGCGGCTGGAGTCGTAGTAGGCGGTCTCAACTTGTTTATCTTGTGAGGCAGATCA